>JADHZE010000250.1 GCA_026934365.1 Isoptericola sp. QY 916
CGCGTCGCCGCGCGCCCGCACCGCCGGTCGCCAGCCGCCCATCACGCCCCCTTCGCCGTCGTGGGCCCTCCCGCCATCGTCCCCGATGCGGCCCCTCGGTGCGGCCCCTCGGGCCGAACCGTCAGCCGACCGTGACCTCCGGGGCCCCGGCCTGGGCCTCGTTCTCGGGGGCGGGCATCGTCTCGGCGATGCGCATCGCCTCCTCGATGAGGGTCTCGACGATCATCGCCTCCGGGACGGTCTTGATGACCTCGCCCTTGACGAAGATCTGGCCCTTGCCGTTGCCCGACGCGACGCCGAGGTCGGCCTCGCGCGCCTCGCCCGGGCCGTTGACGACGCAGCCCATGACCGCGACGCGCAGCGGGACCGTCATGCCCTCGAGACCCGCCGTGACCTTCTCGGCCAGCGTGTAGACGTCGACCTGGGCCCGGCCGCACGACGGACAGGAGACGATCTCGAGCTTGCGGGGCCGCAGGTTCAGCGCCTGCAGGATCTGCGTGCCGACCTTGACCTCCTCGACCGGCGGCGCGGACAGCGACACCCGGATCGTGTCGCCGATGCCCTGGCTCAGCAGCGCGCCGAACGCGGTGGCGGACTTGATCGTGCCCTGGAACGCGGGGCCCGCCTCGGTGACGCCGAGGTGCAGGGGCCAGTCGCCGCGCTGGGCGAGCAGCTCGTACGCGCGCACCATGACCACCGGGTCGTTGTGCTTCACGGAGATCTTGAAGTCGTGGAAGCCGTGCTCCTCGAACAGGCTCGCCTCCCACACCGCGGACTCGACCAGCGCCTCCGCGGTCGGCTTGCCGTACTTCTCCAGCAGGCGCTTGTCGAGGGACCCGGCGTTGACGCCGATCCGCAGCGAGACCCCGGCGTCGGAGGCGGCCTTGGCGATCTCCTTGACCTGGTCGTCGAACTTGCGGATGTTGCCCGGGTTCACACGCACGGCGGCGCAGCCGGCGTCGATCGCGGCGAACACGTACTTGGGCTGGAAGTGGATGTCCGCGATCACGGGGATCTGCGACTTCTTCGCGATGGCGGGCAGCGCGTCGGCGTCGTCGATGGTCGGCACCGCGACGCGCACGATGTCGCAGCCCGCGGCGGTCAGCTCGGCGATCTGCTGCAGCGTCGCGTTGATGTCCGTGGTCGGGGTGGTCGTCATGGACTGGATGCTGATCGGTGCGTCGCCGCCGACGGCCACCTTGCCCACCTGGATCTTGCGGGACTTGCGGCGCGGGGCCAACGTGGGCGCGGGCGGGGTAGGCATGCCGAGATTGATCGCAGTCACGGTGCCAGTATCGCGCCTGCGGGCGGGTGCTACGCACGCGGGCACCTGACGGGCACGGAATCACCGCGCGTTCGTCCGCAGGACCTTCACCCGGCGCGGGCCCGCTCGGGTCCGGGCGTCAGCCCAGGCGGACCGGGTCCACCAGGTCCGCGACGATGAGGATCGCTCCGGTGCCCACGAGCACGACGAACATCACGTACGCCACCGGCATCATCCGCGCGACGTCGGCCGGGCCTGGTCGCGGGAGCCCGCGCAGCCGCGCGACCGTGCGCTTGGCGCCCTCGTACAGGGCGTTGACGACGTGCCCGCCGTCCAGCGGCAGCAGCGGGATGAGGTTGAAGACGAAGAGCGCCACGTTGAGCGCGGCCAGCAGGCTCAGCAGGAACTGCAGCGTGCTGATCACGGGCGCGTCCGCGGCCACGGCGTCCACGGCCATCCGGCCGACCCCGACGACCGACACGACGGAGTCCTGCGACCGCGGCTCGTCGGTGAACGCCTGCACCGCCGCGTCGCCGATGCGCACCGGGAGCGTGACGATCATGCCCGCCGTGCCCGAGACCTGCTGCCAGACCGCCTCCGGGACGGTCGAGACCGGCAGCGGCTCGTACTCCTGGGTCGGTGTGACGCCCAGGAACCCCGCCGTCTCGGTGACCGGCTGCCCGTCGGCGCCGACCTTCGCGGTGCCGTCGGCCTCGACCACGGGAACCTGCCGGTCCGACGTCGTCACGGTCAGCGGGACCTCGGCGCCGTCGCGCAGCACCACCACCGGGACCTGCTGGTCGGGGGCGTCCGCGATGGCGCCGGAGAGCTCGTCCCACGACGTCACCGCCGTGCCGTCCCACTCGACGATCTCGTCGCCCGGCTGCAGGCCCGCCGCGGCGGCCGGCGAGGGCGCGGCGCCGTCCCCGCACACCGGCGCCCCGTCCGCCGTGGTCGACGTGGGCGTGCACTCGCTCACCGCACCGACGGTCGTGGTCACGGTCGGCGCACCGATGCCCACGAGCACGACGAACGTGAGCACCACCGCGATGAGGAGGTTCATCACCGGGCCACCCAGCATGACGACCAGCTTCTTGGGCGTGGACAGGTGGTAGAAGGCGCGGTGCTCCTCGCCGGGGAGGATCTCGCTCACGGACGCGTCGCGCGCCTCGGCGATCGCCTGCCCGAAGAACCCCCCGCGGCGACGGGTGCCCTCGGGCGCGGGCGGCATCATGCCGACCATCCGCACGTAGCCGCCGAGCGGGATGGCCTTGACCCCGTACTCCGTCTCCCCCTTGGTGCGCGACCACAGCGTGGGGCCGAAGCCCACCATGTACTGGCTCACCCGCACGCCGAACCTCTTCGCGGGGACCATGTGGCCCACCTCGTGCAGGCCGATGGAGAGGGCGAGGCCCACCACCATCACCGCGATGCCGACCACCCAGGAGAGAACGTCCACGGCCTCGAGCCTAGGACACCCGCGGCCACCCGCCGCACGCCCCTGCCGCGCGCGTGGAGGGTTCGTCAGGACCGCGCGAGGATCTCGTCGGCGCGCGCCCGCGCCCAGCGTTCGACGCCCTCGACGACATCGAGGGTGACGTCGGCGGCGGCCACCCCGTCGTGCTCGGCCAGCACCCGCTCCACGGTCTCGACGATGTCGAGGAAGCCGATGCGCCCGCCGAGGAAGGCCGCGACGCCCTGCTCGTTCGCGGCGTTGTAGACCGCGGGGTGCGTGGCGGACGCCGCGACGGCCGCGCGGGCCAGCCCGACAGCGGGGAACGTCGTCTCGTCGAGGGGCTCGAACGTCCACGACGCCGCCCGGCTCCAGTCGCACGGCGGCGAGACGACGTCGAGGCGATCCGGCCAGGACAGCCCGAGCGCGATGGGCAGCCTCATGTCGGGCGGGGAGGCCTGCGCGAGCGTGGAGCCGTCGTGGAACTCGACCATCGAGTGCACGACCGACTGCGGGTGCACCACCACGGTGATGTCCTCCGCCGGCACGTCGAACAGCAGGTGCGCCTCGATGAGCTCGAGGCCCTTGTTCATCAGCGAGGCGGAGTTCACCGTCACCACGGGCCCCATGGCCCAGGTGGGGTGGGCGAGCGCCTCGTCGACCGTGACCTTCTTGATGTCGTCGCGGCTGCGGCCGCGGAACGGCCCGCCGGAGGCCGTGAGGACCAGCCGTCGCACCTCGTCGCGCGCGCCCCCGCGCAGCGCCTGGGCGATCGCCGAGTGCTCGGAGTCCACCGGCACGATCTGCCCGGGCGCGGCCGCGGCCTTGACCAGCGAGCCGCCCACCACGAGCGACTCCTTGTTCGCCAGCGCCAGCGTCGAGCCGCCCGCGAGCGCCGCGAGCGTGGGCCGCAGGCCCACCGACCCGGTGATGCCGTTGAGGAGGACGTCGCTGCCGCGACCCGCGAGCTCGGTCGCCGCGTCGGGCCCGGCGAGCACCTCGACGTCGCCCGCCGCGGCGCCGAGCCGCTCGACCAGGGCGGCCCGCAGGTCGTCCGCACGGGCGTCGTCCGCGACGGCCACCGCGCGCGCCCCCACGGTCGCGACCTGCTGCGCGAGCAGCGCGACGTCGGACCCGCCCGCGCTCAGCGCCTCGACCCGGAACCGCCCGGGGTGGGCACGCACGACGTCGATCGCCTGGGTACCGATCGAGCCGGTGGAGCCGAGGAGCGTGACGGTACGGGTGTGCTGGTCGGACACCTGCTCGGTCCTGTGGTCGGGCGTGTGGTCGGGCGTGTGGTCGGGCGTGTGGTCGGGCATGGCGCCCATCATCCCAGGCGTTCTGGCGCCTCTACCGCCCGTCGCCCGGGTGCCCGACACACCGCGGAACGGCGTGGAATTCACCCGCTCCGGTGCTTGACTTCCGGACGGGACCTTCCCCGCGCCCGCTCGCGACGGGATGTGACGCCGGTTACGTTCGCATCCATGCGTACTTATCGCGTGATAGTCGGCAAGCGCGCCATGGCCACCTTCGCCGGGATCGCCACCCTCGTCACCGGGGCGGTCGTCGGGCTGGCGGCACCCGCCGCCGCGGACGGCGACGGCGAGACCTACCGCATCTTCGCGACCCGCGAGGGCCTGGTGGGCAAGCACACCGCGAACGGCCGCAAGATCGAGAAGCGGGACCACTTCGTCGCCCTGCCTTCGCGCCGGGCCCTGTCCGCGGACGGCGACGGCGCGTTCAGCGTCCGGGCGTGCCGGGCGGACAGCACGCGGTGCGAGTACGCGCCGGTGTGGGACGTCGGCCCGTGGAACACCACCGACGACTACTGGAGCTCCACCCGTCATGCCGCCCGCGACCTGCCGCGGGGCACCCCGCAGGCCTCCGCGGCCTACCGGCTCGGCCACCACGGCGGCAAGGACCTCTTCGGGCGCACCGTGACCAACCCGGCGGGCATCGACCTCGCGGACGGCACCTACCGGGACGGCCTGGGCCTGCGTTCCAACGCCTGGATCGACGTGACCTACCTCTGGCAGGGGTCCGCACATACGGGGATCGTCTCGGCCGACGGCGGCACCCTCAACGTCCGCACCGGGCCGGGCACCGGCTACCGGTGGACCGGCGCCGCCGCCGACGCCGCGCGCGTGCCGCTGCTGTGCAGCGCGCGCGGGCAGACGGTCACGGGCACCCGCGGCACGACGAACCTCTGGTACCGCATCGGCCCGAGCAACTGGGTGTCCGACGCCTACCTCGACACGGGCAGCGGCGACGCCCTCGCCCCCGCCTGCTGACGGACGGGGCTCAGACCCCGGCGGGCCTCTCTGCCACCGTGCCACCGGCGCGGCCGCCGTCGCCCTCCACGGCTGCCGGCGTCGACCAGACCCGCGCCCCGGCGCCGAGCGCGACGGCGGTCACGGCGACCACGACGGCGGCCGGGACCGGCAGCGCCCCGACGCCGCCGCCGGCCACGACCCACGACGCCAGCGCGGCA
>JADHZE010000251.1 GCA_026934365.1 Isoptericola sp. QY 916
GGCGGGCCCGCGTCGGGCGGGGCGCCGTCGGGCGACCGCGCGCCGCAGGAGCCCGTGCAGCACCAGCGTGAAATAGCAGAGGAACAGGATGAAGAACAGCTCCTCGAGCGGCAGGTGCGGCGCGAGCTCGACGCCCGTCATGGCGGCGCCGCCACGGGAGTAGAAGCCCGCCCCGATCGCCACGAGGTCCCACCCGAGGAACACCAGGGTGCCGACGGCGAGCACGGCGGCGCCGCGGCCCGGGTGCGCCGACCAGAGGACGAGGCGCGCGCGCCGGTCCACGAGGGCCATCGAGGCGAGGGCCCCGAGCAACAGCGCGAGGTAGACGAAGGAGGTCCAGTGCAGGGCGATCACTCCCGGGAGGCGAGGGCCGGACGGGTCTCGGGGAACGGCTCGGCCAGCGGGTGGGCGGTCGTGTCGCCACGCACCCGCTTCACGGCGAGCTCCGCGCTGATGAGGCACATCGGCAGCCCGACGCCGGGGATGGTCGACCCGCCGGCGTGGAGCAGCCCCGCGACGCGCCGCGAGCGGTTGCCTGCACGGAACATCGCGCTCTGGCGCAGCGTGTGCGCCGGTCCGAGCATGCCACCCGACCACGACGAGAGGTCGGCGGCGAAGTCGCCCGGGCCCACGGTGCGCCGCACGACGACGCGCTCGCGCAGGTCGGGCACGCCGGCCCATGCGGCGACCCGGTCGATCGCGGCGTCCGCGATCGCCTCGACGGCGGCGTCGCCCGCGCCGTCCTCGCCGCCGCGCCCGAGGCCGGGGTCGGCGGGGACGGGGACGAGCAGGAACAGGTTCTCGTGCCCGGGAGGCGCCACGGTCGGGTCGGTGCGGGACGGCGCGCACACGTACAGCGACGCCGGGTCGGGCACGCGGCCCTCGGCGATGGCGCCGAAGTTCTCCCCCCAGTCCGCGGTGAAGAACAGGGAGTGGTGGGCGAGCTGCGGCACCCGCCCCCGCACGCCGAGCATCACCAGGACGCCGCCGGGGCCGGGGTCGTGCCGGTCCCACCACGCGGGCGACCGGTCGCGCAGGTCGGGCGGCAGCAGGTCCTGCTCCACGTGGTGCAGGTCGGCCGCGGTGACGACGACGTCGGCGGGCGCGTGGTGCTCCCGCCCGGAGTCGTCCACCCATCGCACGCCGGTGACCGCGGCCCGGGGACGGCGGGACCCGGGGGCGGGGAGCCGGGTCCGTGCCGCCCCCGGGCCGTTCCCGACGACGCTCCGCGTGAACGGGGTGGTCGTGATCGCGGTCGCGCGGGCGCGGGTGCGCAGGGTGACCCCTGCGTCCACCGCGAGCCCGGCGACCGCGTCGACCACACGCGCGAATCCCCCCTGTGGGTATCGCACGCCGCCGTCGAGGTCGAGGGCGCTCATCAGGTGGTACATGCTCGGCGCCCGGTCCGGCGACGAGCCGAGGAAGACCGCGGGGTACCCCAGCACCTGGCGCAGCCGCCGGTCCTGGAAGGCCGCCGCGACCCGGGAGCCGAGCGACCTGCCGAGCAGCGGCCCGAGCCGGTGCAGCCGCGTCGCGACGTCCCGGTGCGCGAACGGCCGCCACGACGCGAACGTCGTGTACAGGAAGTGCCGCAGCGCGAGGTCGTACGTGTCGTGCGCGGAGTCGAGGTAGCGCTCCAGCCGCTCCCCGGCGCCGGGCTCGATCGCCTCGAACGCCGCCGCGTTGGCGGCCCGGTCGGGCGAGACGTCCAGCGCGTCGTCGTGACCCTCGAAGAACACCCGGTAGGCCGGGTCGAGCCCGACGAGGTCCAGCTCGCGGTCGGCGCTCGACCCCATCAGCCGGAACCAGTGGTCGAAGACCTCGGGCATGAGGTACCAGGACGGGCCGGTGTCGAAGCGGAAGCCCGCACGCTCCCACGAGCCGGCGCGGCCGCCCGGGGCGTCGTGCCGCTCGAGCACCTCGACCTCGTGGCCGTCGCGGGCGAGCAGCCCCGCCGTCGCCAGCCCGGCGATCCCCGCTCCCACGACGACCACCCTCATCGGAGCGCCTCCCTCGCCAGGGCCCCGGCCACCAGCCGCGCCTTGACCGGCCCCGGGACCCGGACCCGCTCCCGCCGGATCGTGGAAGCCGGGGTGGCCGCCAGCCGTCGGGAGAGCTCGGCGAACAGGTCGTGCGCCACGCGCACGGCGAGCCGCGAGCTGCGCGGCAGCTCGTCGATCGCGACGCGCGCGGCCGCCAGGTCCGCGTCGACGTCGGCGAGCAGCCGGTCGCGGTCGGCGTCGTCGAACGCGTCCACGTCCAGCCCCGGGAAGTACGACCGGCCGCGCAGGTCCACGTCCTCGGCCAGGTCGCGCAGGAAGTTGACCTTCTGGAACGCCGCCCCGAGGCGGGCCGCGCCCGGGGCCAGCCGCGCGTACGCGGCGTCGTCGGCGGCGACGAACACCCGCAGGCACATCAGGCCGACCACCTCGGCCGAGCCGTGCACGTACGTGGCGAAGCCGGCCTCGTCGTGGGCGGTGACCGTGAGGTCGGTCCGCATCGACGCGAAGAACGGCGCCACCAGGTCGTCCCCGATGCCGAACAGGCGCGCCGTACGCGCGAACGCGTGCACCACGAGGTTGCTGCTGCGCCCGCGTCCCCGCGCTCGCGCCACCTCCTGCTCGAGCTCGTCGAGCAGCTCGCCGCGCTCGGCGACGGAGAGCCCCGGCCGCGGGTCGTCGACGATCTCGTCGGCCACCCGGACCAGCGCGTAGACGCCGCGCACGTGGTCGCGCACGTCGTCGCCGAGCAGGCGGCACGCCCAGCCGAACGACGTGGAGTAGGCGCGCACGACCACCGCGGCGCTGCGCACGGCCGTGGCGTCGTACGTCGGGTCGACGCCGGCGACCGCGGCCCCGGCCCCGGCCACGGGCACGGCGGGGACCGCCCCGCTCGATGTCGTCGCGGCGTTCATGCGGCGCTCGACGCCCGGGTGAGGTGCGCCCCGGCCACGTTCTCGGCGAGCTCCCCCAGGCCCAGGGCGAGGCCGAGCGCCACGGCGTCCCGCTCGAGGTCCGCGGCGAGCGTCTCGACGGCGGCGCGCGCCCCGCAGGCCTCGAGGAGCTCGCGGGCCCTCCGCAGCTCGGCGTCCCCGGCGTCGGGGTCGCCGAGCAGGGTGCTCAGCTCGCCCCACGCCGAGGTCCCGTGCGCGAGGGCCACCAGCGGGGTGCACTTGCCCTCCCGCAGGTCGGAGGCGTTGCTCTTGCCGGTCTCGGCCGGGTCGCCGAACACGCCGTCGAGGTCGTCCCGCAGCTGGAACGCGAGCCCGAGGTCGCGACCCAGCCGCCGGACGCCCTCGTCCAGGTCCTCCCGGCCGGCCAGGATCACCGCGGCCCGCAGGGGGAGCTGGAAGGAGTAGACCGCGGTCTTGCGCTCCGCGGTCCGCAGCGTCTCGTCGAGGTCGGCGCACCCCCCGAGGCTGAGGCGGACGTCCGCGAGCTCGCCGTCCGCGGTGAGGTGCATGGCCTCGTCGACGACGTCGAGGAGCTGCTCGGTGGCCGCCGGGGACGCCCCGCAGAGCGCGACCGCCCGCACGGCCGCCGCCAGGGCGAGGTCCCCGGCCAGGATGCCGGCGGCGGCGCCGTAGCCCTCGGCCTGCCGCGCGCTGGCCCCGGACTCCAGCGCCTGCGCGGCGTGCACCCCGGCCACGTTCGGACGGCCGCGGCGCGTGTCCGCGCCGTCGATCACGTCGTCGTGCACGAGGAACGCGTGGTGGAGGAGCTCGAGGGCGGCGGCGACGCGCACGGCGACGTCCCGCGGTTCTGGCGGCGCCGCGCCCGCGAGCGCGTCGTACGCATCGAGCAGGAGCCGGGGGCGCAGCCGCTTCCCGCCGCGGCTCGTGCCGCGCAGGGCGTGCCAGAGCCGGGTGTCGTCCGGGCGGTCACCGTCGTCGAGCAGCCGCTGGACCGCACCCTCCACGACACGGGCGACCGGGTCGTCGGGCGACGAACCTTGCACGCAACCCACCTCCTCGCTGGATGTCACTAGCTTGGCATATCGCTAGCCTAGAAAGATACTAGCCTCATGACGGGCCACTACGATGGGCGCGTGACCCAGGCACCCACGGGGGGCTCCTACTGGTACCAGGAGTCCGACGCGGAGGCCCGCCGCCTCCTGGAGGCCCTGCGGACCTTCCGCCGCGCTGACGAGGCGATGCGACGACGCGCCGGCCGCGACATGAAGATGAACCTCACCGACCTCCGCGCGCTCCAGCACGTCATCGCCTGCGAGGGGCACGGCGAGCCGACGACACCGCGCGGGCTCGCCGAGTACCTGGCGATCTCCACCGCCTCGACCACGAAGCTGCTCGACCGCCTCGTCGCCTCCGGCCATCTCGAGCGGCGCCCGCACCCGTCGGACCGCCGGTCCGTGGTCGTCGTCGCCTCCGACGAGGCGCACGCCGAGGTGCGCGAGCGGCTCGCCCCGGTGCACGCACGCATGCTCGAGATCGCGCGGGCCGTGCCGGCGCGCTCCCGCCCGGCCGTGCGAGACTTCCTGCTGGCCATGGCCGCGGAGGCCGAGCGGGAGCCTGACGACGTCGCGGGCACCGTCGTCGGCGACGCGTCGGCCTGATGTCCGGCTAGGCGCGCGGCGCGGCCCAGCCCGCGGTCCGCAGCTCCCGCACCTGCTCGACCATCCACGGGCTCACCGCCCAGGGAGCGAGGTCGACGAGCGCCGAGGCGTCGCGCGGCCGCACCCACCGCCAGTCCATGACCTCGTCCGGGTTCGGCACCGGGTCGCGGTCCACCGACGCGAAGAGCACCGGGCAGATCTCGTTCTCGACGACGCCGCCCGCGTCCACGGCGCGGTAGCGGAACGACGGGAGCACGGGCTCGCCGTCGGTCGCCACGTCCAGCCCGAGCTCGTGCCGGCCGTGCCGCAGGACGGCCTGCGCCAACGACTCGCCCCGGCGCGGGTGCCCGCAGAACGAGTTGGTCCAGACCCCCGGCCACGTCCGCTTCGACAGCGCCCGCCGCGTGAGCAGGAGCCCCCCGTCCGGGCGGAACAGGTAGCAGGAGAACCCGAGGTGCAGCGGGGTGTCGCGGGTGTGCACGGTGGCGCGCGGCGCGGTCCCCGCCGGGGCCCCCGCGTCGTCGAGCAGGACGACGTGGTCGTCGGCGGCCTCGGGCTCCGCACCGGGTCCGGCGTCGGCCCCGGTCACGACGCGCCCGACTCGGCGACGGC
>JADHZE010000252.1 GCA_026934365.1 Isoptericola sp. QY 916
CGAGGAACCGTCCGCCGCCCGGGCGCGGCGGACGGCGCCGCCCAGGAGCTTGCGGGCCTGGACGACGTCGCCGTGCGAGTCCCCGACGACGACGGCGTTCTCCAGCGCTCGCGCCAGCGGGCCGCCGCCTCCCGTCGTCCAGGTGGTCGTGCCGCCCTCCCCCGCGACGACCGGCGCGTCGGGCAGCCGGGTGACCCGCACCCAGTTGCCGGCCGGGTCGATCAGGCTGAACCCGCTGAGCCCCCCGTTGTTCGCCCTCTTTCGCGGCCGGGTCACCCGGGGCGCACCGGACAGGGGCAACCGACCGAACAGCGTGCGCAGACCGGCGGCAAACGTCTCGTAGACCGGCGCGGTGTCGGGCACCGCCACGACGCACGTCGAGTGGCTCTGCTCCGGGTCCCAGCCCGGCATCCCGTAGTACTGCAGCTGGAGGCCACCCCGACCGAAGGCCACGATCGGGTTGGGCCGGCGCTGCCGGTAGGTGACCTCGAGGCCGAGCGTCGTCCAGAAGGCGACCAGCTCGTCGAGGTCGGCCTCGTCACCGCCGCAGGGCAGCAGCGGCACCATGATCGCCGCGGCGAGCGCGTCCTCGAAGCCGTCCTCGGAGCCGTCCTCGGAGCCCGCGGGCGTCGCGTCGTCCCGCGTCATCTCGCGGTCCCTCAGCCCTCGAGGTCCGCGACCCGGCGCAGGAGGAGCGCCTCGGCCAGCACGACCTTGCGCAGCTCGCCCAGGTGCACCGACTCGTCGGCGCCGTGCGCGCGGGAGTCCGGGTCCTCGACGCCGGTGACGAGCACGGCGGCCTCGGGGAAGAACTCCAGCAGGTCGGCGATGAACGGGATGGAGCCGCCGACGCCGATGTCCACCGGGTCCGTGCCCCAGGCCGCCGCGAAGGCCGCCCGCGCGGCGCGCATCGCCGCCGAGTCGTCCGCGGCGTGGAAGGCGCGCCCCTGCTCGCCCGGCCGCCACGTGACCCGTGCTCCGAACGGCGCGTGCGTCTCGAGGTGGGCGCGCAGCGCGTCCTCCGCCGCCTGCGGCTCCTGCCCCGGCGGGATGCGCAGCGACAGCTTCGCGGCCGCGCGGGGCGCGATCGTGTTGGACGCGTGCGCGACGCTCGTGGCGTCGATGCCGATCACCGAGAGCGCCGGCTTGGACCACAGCCGGCCGGCGATGGTGCCCTCGCCCGCGAGCGCGACGCCGTCGAGCACCGAGGAGTCGGCACGGAATGCCGCCTCGTCGTAGTCAACCTCCGGCTCCGGGGCGCTGACCAGGCCCGCCACCGCGACGCTGCCGGCGTCGTCGTGCAGGGTGGAGATCAGGCGGGCGAGGAGCGTGTTCGCGTCGAGCACGGGGCCGCCGAACATGCCCGAGTGCACCGCGTGGCCCAGCGCCTCGACCTCGACGACGCCGTCGACCAGGCCGCGCAGCGAGGTGGTGAGCGCGGGCACGCCCACCTTCCAGTTCGTGGAGTCGGCGACCACGATGACGTCCGCCGCGAGCAGCTCGCGGTGGTCGGCGAGGAACTGGCGGAAGCTCGGGGACCCCGACTCCTCCTCGCCCTCGACGAACACGGTGATCCCGACGGGCAGGTTGCCGCCGCCCTCCTCCGCGAGGGCGGCCAGGGCGCGCAGCGCGCCGACGTGCGCGACCAGCCCTGCCTTGTCGTCCGCGGCGCCGCGGCCGTACAGCCGCTCGCCCACCTGGACCGGCTCGAACGGGTCGGTCGCCCACGCGGCGGCGTCGCCGGGCGGCTGGACGTCGTGGTGCGCGTACAGCAGCACGGTCGGGGCGGCCTCGGGCGCGGGACGGCGCGCGACGACGGCGGGCGCCCCGGGCGTCCCGTCGGGGCGGGCCGAGCGCAGGATCCGCACGTCGGGCAGCCCCGCGTCGCGCAGCAGCGCGGCGACGGCGTCGGCGCTCGCCGCGACGTGCGCCTGGTCGAAGGCCGCGGCCGAGACGCTCGGGATGCGCACGAGACGCTCGAGGTCGGCCTGCAGGGCGGGGAACTGCCGCTCGACGTGCGCGCGCAGGGTGGTGGCGTCGTCGAGGTGCTGGGCGTTGCCGGGGGTGTCTGTCACGCGGCTCACGCTACCTGCGCGCTCGACTACTCTGGGAGCGTGTTCTCCCGCAACAAGCCCGACGCGACGCCGTCGTCCCCCGGCTCCACCGACCCCGTCGACGCGGCCGCCGAGATCGAGAAGGCCGGCACGCCCGGCGGCAAGGGCCGCCCCACGCCCAAGCGCAGCGTGTCCGAGGCCGCGAACAAGCGCCCTCTGGTGCCCGACGACCGCAAGGCCGCGACCAAGGCGGCGCGGGAGAAGGCGCGCGAGCAGCGCAACCTCGAGTACAAGGCGATGCAGACCGGCGACGAGCGCCACCTGCCCCCGCGCGACAAGGGCCCGCTGAAGCGGTACGTGCGCGACTACGTCGACGCACGCTGGAACCTCGGCGAGTTCTTCCTGCCCGTCGCCTTCGCCTTCATCGTCCTGAACTTCATCTTCATGCAGAACGTGACGATGGCGGCGGTCGTGCTGATGCTGCTGTACGCCGTCGTGCTGCTCACCATCGCCGACGCGTTCCTGCTGTGGCGAGGGCTGCGGAAGCGGCTGCGGGCGAAGTTCGGCGAGGTGCCGAAGGGCACGATGATGTACGCCGTCATGCGCGCGTTCCAGATCCGCCGCTCGCGCCTGCCCAAGCCGTCGTCGAAGAAGCACGGCGTCTGGCCGGAGTGACCCAGCGCCGCGCCTAGGGTGGGTGCATGGTCAACTACCGGTACCTCGGCAACAGCGGTCTGAAGATCTCCGAGATCACCTACGGCAACTGGCTCACCCACGGTTCGCAGGTCGAGAACGACGTCGCCACGCAGTGCGTGCGCGCCGCGCTCGACGCGGGCATCACGACGTTCGACACCGCGGACGTCTACGCGAACACGAAGGCCGAGCAGGTGCTCGGCGACGCGCTCGCGGGCGAGCGTCGCGAGTCGCTCGAGATCTTCACCAAGGTGTACTGGCCGACCGGACCGGGCGGCCCCAACGACACGGGCCTGTCGCGCAAGCACGTCATGGAGTCGATCAACGGCTCGCTGAAGCGCCTCGGCACGGACTACGTCGACCTCTACCAGGCGCACCGCTACGACACCGAGACGCCGCTCGAGGAGACGATGCAGGCGTTCGCCGACATCGTCCGCCAGGGCAAGGCCCTGTACATCGGCGTCTCCGAGTGGACGGCGGACCAGATCCGCGCCGGCGCGGCCCTGGCGAAGCAGCTGGGTTTCCAGCTCATCTCCTCCCAGCCGCAGTACTCCATGCTGTGGCGGGTCATCGAGGACGAGGTCGTGCCCGCCTCGCAGGAGTGCGGGCTGTCGCAGATCGTCTGGTCGCCGATGGCGCAGGGCGTGCTGTCCGGGAAGTACGTGCCCGGGCAGCCGCTGCCGGCCGGGTCGCGCGCGACCGACGAGAAGGGCGGCGCGTCGAGCATCCGCCGCTTCCTCGACGACGACGTGCTCACGCGCGTGCAGGGCCTGCGCCCCGTCGCCGACGAGCTGGGCCTCTCGATGGCGCAGCTCGCTGTCGCGTGGGTGTTGCAGAACGACAACGTCGCGGCGGCCCTCGTCGGCGCCTCCCGGCCCGAGCAGGTCGCGGAGAACGTCAAGGCCTCGGGCGTGACGATCCCGGCCGAGCTCCTGGCGACGATCGACGACGTCCTGGGCGACGTCGTCGTCCGCGACCCGGCCAAGACCGCCGAGAACGCGCCGCAGACCCGCGTGGCCTGACCGGCCCGCGGTCCCCGGCGGGACCGACGTCGCGGTGGGTCCTCGTCCTGAGACGCGACGACGACCCACCGCGACGTCGACGCTACGGTGCCGTCGTGCCCTCCCCGACCGTCCGCCCCGCCCGCGCCGCCGACGCCGACGCCCTGTGGCCGCTGGCCCGCGACTTCGCGACCAGCTTCCGGCCCCGGCGGGACGCCTTCGACCGCACGCTCGCCGCGCTCCTCGCCCGGGACGACACCCTGCTCGCCGTCGCCACGGACCCGGCGGGCGACGACGTCCCGCGCGGCTATCTCCTCGCGAGCACGCACCTCACCTTCCTCGCGAACGGCCCGGTCTGCTGGGTCGAAGAGGTCATGGTCGCCCCGGCGCACCGCGGCCGCGGGCTCGGCGCCGCGCTCATGGCCCACGCCGAGCGGTGGGCGACGGTGCGCGGCGCGGCCTACGTCTCCCTGGCGAGCCGGCGCGCGGGCGGCTTCTACGAGACCCTCGGCTACGACGCCTCCGCCACCTTCTACCGCCGCACCCTGCCGTCCGGCGGACGAACCGTCGCGCCCTGACGGCCGACGGCGCGAACGATCGCGTGCCGGACGCTGTGCCGGTCAGTGGTCGCGGTGCTCCCGGGCGACGGTGTCGAGCGCGCGGGCGATCCCGCGTGCGCGCCGCGCGACGTCGTTGTCGGCGTCGGTGGGCCGCTGGCTCGTCGCGCCGGCGGAGCGGACGGCGGGCGCGCCGGCTCCCGTGAGGCCCGCCGGCACCAGCCACCGCCAGCGCACGGTCGCCTGCACCACGGGGCCGACGCCCAGCGCGAAGGCCACCGTGGCCCAGCCGAACGTCCCGCCGAGCAGGATTCCTGCGAGCACGACGACGACCTCGATGGCGGTGCGCACCAGCCGCACCGACCCGCCGGTGCGCTGCACGAGTCCGGTCATGAGCCCGTCGCGCGGGCCCGGGCCGAGCCGCACGCCGATGTAGGCGGCGGTCGCCACGCCGTTGAGGACGATGCCGCCGACGGCGAGCGCCACGCGGGCGACCGGGCCCGGGTCGGGCACGAGCCACGCCGTGGCCGCGAGGCAGGGCCCGATCGCCAGGCTGATGACGGCCACGTTCGCCACCGTGCCGATGCCGGGCCGCTGGCGCAGCGGGACCCAGGCGAGCAGCACGAGCACGGACGTCAGCGCGACGACCGTGCCGAACCCCAGGCCCGTGCTGCGCACCAGGCCCTGGTGCAGCACGTCCCACGGCATGCCGCCCTGGCCCGCGTGCAGCATCATCGCCATCGACCACGTGAAGCCCAGCAGCCCGAGGACGAGCTGCGTCCCGCGGCGGACGGGCCCCCAGGGCACCGCCGGGGCCGCGGCGGGCACGGCGGCGTCGTCGGGGACGT
>JADHZE010000253.1 GCA_026934365.1 Isoptericola sp. QY 916
CGCGGCCGCCGCCCCCCGGCTCGGCCTCGCGGCGCTCGGCGGCGCCGTCGTGGGCGGGGCGGGCGCCGCGCTCGGCATCCTCGTCCCGCCGGACCGGTCCGAGGTCGTCGTCCCCGGCGGTCTGCTCGACCGCGCGGTGCCCGACGTCGCGCGGCTCGGCCTGCGGGCGGGCACGGTCGCGCTCGCCGCGCTGACCGGGCTGGGGGCCGCGCTCACCCTCGTGTGGGTCGTGGCGGGGCGGGCGACGTCGGAGGACGTGGTGACCGGCCTCGACCCGGGCTGGATCGGCGGCATCGTGTTCGCCGTCGCGCAGCTCGCGCTGCTGCCCAACCTGGTGCTGTGGGCGACGTCGTGGCTGGCCGGGCCGGGGTTCGCCGTCGGGCAGGACACCGTGTTCGCCCCGGGCGGGACCGAGGCGGGCCCGCTGCCGGCCGTGCCCCTGCTCGGCGCGCTGCCCGGCCCCGACTGGTCCGGCCCGACGGCCGCGGTCGCCGGCCCGCTCGCCGTCGTGGCATGCGGCGCGCTCGCGGGCTGGTTCGCGTGGCGGCGGCTCGACCCCGAGCGGGTCCGCTGGGCCGACCTGGCCCAGGTGCTCGCGGGCGTGGTGCTGCTCGCGGGCGTCACGACCGGGCTGCTGCAGCACTGGGCCGGGGGAGCGGTCGGTGCCGGACGCCTGGCGCACGTGGGCGCGGACCCCCTGCTCACCGGCGCGATGGTGGCCGTCGAGGTCGGCGTCGGGGCGGCGGTCGTGCTGGCGTGCGCGCACCTGCAGGTCGGTGCGCGGCTGCGGCGGGAGTAGGCCGCGGCCTCCTTCCGGGCGCGACGGACGGCGGGGACGCGCGGGTAGGGTGACGTCGTGCAGACCCCGTCCGGCCACCCCGTCGCGTCCACGTCCGCCCAGGGCACGGCCCAGGCCAGGCTCGTGGTCCTGGCCTCCGGCGGCGGCTCCAACCTCGCGGCGCTGCTCGCCGCCCACGACGACCTGGCCTACGGCGCCCGCGTCGTCGGCGTCGTCTCCGACAAGCCCGGTGCCGGGGCGCTCGACCTGGCCCGCGACGCCGGCGTGGCGTCCGTCGTCGTCGCCCCGCAGGACTTCGACGACCGCCCCGCGTGGAACGTCGGCGTGGCCGAGGCCGTCGCCGTCTTCCGGCCCGACTACGTGGTGCTCGCCGGGTTCATGCGGATCCTCGCGCCCTCGTTCGTCGAGCGCTTCGCGGGGCGGATCGTCAACACCCACCCCGCGCTGCTGCCGTCGTTCCCCGGCGCGCACGGCGTGCGGGACGCCCTCGCCTACGGCGTGAAGGTCACCGGCTGCACCGTGCACGTCGTCGACGCCGGCGTCGACACCGGGCCGATCCTGGCGCAGGCCGTCGTCCCCGTGCTCGACGGCGACGACGAGTCCGCCCTGCACGAGCGGATCAAGGTCGCGGAGCGTGCGCTGCTCGTCGAGACCGTCGGTCGCGTCGCCCGCGAGGGGCTGCGCGTCGACGGGCGCCGCGCGCTCGTCGGCTGACGACGGCCGTCGACCGCGGGGACGTCAGACGGTCGGCTCGCGGGCGGTCTCGCCGCTGACGTCGTCGCGCGGGCCGAAGGCGCTCAGTACCTGGTAGACCTCCCGGGCGACGCCGGGCTCGTCGCGCGCCTCCTGGTGGCTCCGGTCGGCCCAGCGGCTCAGCAGCTCGGCGACCTCGAGCGCCATCTGGTCGGCCTGCTCCTTCGTGAGCAGCATGGTCAGGAGCATGAACTGCCGCTTGGCGTCGTCGTCGTCGCCGTCGTGGTGCGCGAAGACGTCGGCGGTCCACTGCAGCGCGGGACGGACGATCGCCTCCCCGGCGCCGGGGGAGTCCGACTTCACGCGGTAGCTCTGCGCCACGTTGGTCCAGACCCGGTCGCGCTTGTCGCGCGCGTGCTCGGGCGCCTCGACGATCATCCCGGCCTTGGCGAGCACGCGGAGGTGGAAGCTCACCGAGTTGGCGGGCTGCCCGATCGCCTCGGCGAGGTCGGCGGCGCGGGCGTGCTCGAGCACCGAGAGCTGCATGAGGATCCGCTGCCGCACGGGGTGGGCGAGAGCGCGGAGCGCCTCCGGCTCGGTGATCTCCATCGTCTCCTGCACGTGCGCGAGCCTAGCAAGATCCCGCAGGATTCAGTGCGCAATGACTATTGCGCAATAGATGTTGCGGGATTACGGTCGTGCCCATGACGCAGACCACGGCGGCCGCGGAGCCGCTTCCCTCGAGTGAGACGCCCCACGTCGGAACCGCGGCCGGCGCCGCCGAGGGTCCGGCGCCGCTGCGCCGCAACCGCCCGTACGTCCTGCTGATGTCCGGCCTCACGACCCAGTCGCTCGGCGGCAGCGTCGCCCGGTTCGCCGTGCCGCTGCTCGCGCTCGGGCTCACCGGCTCGGCGGCTGCCGCGGGCACGATCGCCGCGGTGGGCCAGGCCGGTGCGCTCCTCGCCACGCTGCCGGCGGGGGTCGTCGCGGACCGGACGGACCGTCGTCGGCTGGTCGTCGCCGCTGCCTCGGTGGCGGCCGTGCTGTGGGCGTCCGCGGTCGTCGCCGCGGCCCTCGGCGGCCTGACGGCGTGGCACCTCGCGGCGGTCCTGTGCGGGTCCGCCGTCGCGGCGGCCTTCCTCGACCCGGCGATCAGCGGCGCGTTCCGGGCGGTGGTGCCGACCGCACAGCTGCCGACCGCCTACGCGACGGCCCAGGGCCGCGACGCCGTCGCGGGGATCGCCGGCGGCCCGGTCGGCGGCCTGCTCTACGGCGTCGCGGCGGCGCTGCCGCTGGTGGGCGCGGTGGTCGGGCACGCCGCGACGGCCCTGTGCGCGTGGTTCGTGCGCGCCCCGCTGAACGACGACGTGATCGAGGCGCGTGCGACGCGGCCGCTCGCCGCGCTGCGCGAGGGGCTGAGGTACGTCTGGGCGGTGCCGCTGTTCCGGGCGAGCCTCGGCCTGTTCGTCGCGGTGAACGTCGCCGTCAACGGGATGCTCGTCGGGATCAACCTCGAGCTCGCGCGCACGGGCACGCCCCCGGTCCTCATCGGCGTCGTCGGCACCGTGGCCGCCGGCTCGATGCTGCTGGGCGCTCTCGCGGCCCCGGCCCTGGTCGCGCGGCTGCGCCTCGGCGTCCTCACGGTGCTGGCGCTCGTCCCGGTCGTGCTCGCCTTCGTGGGCATGGCCCTGCTCCAGACCTACGTCGCGTACGTGGTGCTGGTCGGGATCGGGATGCTCCTGGTCCCCGCGGTGAACTCGGCCATGGCGGGCTACACGGCCGCGATCACCCCCGACCGGATGCAGGGTCGTCTCGCGTCCGTGCTCGGGCTCAGCGGGGTGGCGGCGATGCCGCTCGCCCCGCTGGTCGGCGGCACCCTGCTCGAGGCCGGTGGCATCGGCGTCGTGCTGTGGACGCTGGTGGCGCTGCTCGCCGCGACCGTCGTCGGGCTGGCCCTGGTGCGGTCGCTGTGGCGGGTCGGCACCCCCGACACCTGGGCCGACGACGTCCTCCCGATGCCCGCCGAGTGACCTCGAGGGCCGTCAGGGCCACGTGGGTACCGGTACCCGCGTGGCTCTGACGGGTCGGGGTCAGACGGCGGACCAGCCGCCGTCCGACGCGAGGATCGCGCCGTTGAGGTTCACCGCGTCGGTGGACAGCAGGAACGTGATCGACGCGGCGAGGTGCTCCGCCGTCGCGATGCCGGGGATGTTGCCCATGTAGCGGCCCAGCCGCGCGCCGCCGAACTCGGCCTGCGCGGGCACCTGGATGCCGGTGGCGACGCCGCCGGGCGCGACGGCGTTCACCTGCACGCCCGTGCCGGCGTACATCACGGCGGAGGACCTGGTGAGCCCGACGACGGCGTGCTTGGACGCCGTGTACGCGGCGCCCGCGGCGGACCCGCGCAGGCCGGCCTCCGAGGCGACGTTGACGATGCGGCCGCGGCCCGCGGCGAGCATCCCGGGCAGGACGGCGCGCATGAGGCGCATCGTGCCGTCGACGTTCACGCGCATCACGCGCTCCCAGGTCGCGTCGGTGAGCTCGTGCACGGCGCCCATGTCGTCCATGATCCCGGCGACGTTGGCGAGGGCGTCGACGCGCTCGCCGGCGGCGCGCACGATCTCCTCGACCGACTCGGCCGACGTGATGTCGCCCGCGACGGTGACGACCTCGGCGCCAGGCACGACGCCGGCCAGGGACGCCGCGAGCTCGTCCAGCTTCTCCTTCGCCAGGTCGACGGCGACGACGCGGCCGCCCTCGCGCGCGACGCGGGACGCGACGGCGCGGCCGATGCCCGAGGCCGCTCCCGTGACGACGACGGTCTGGCCGGCGAAGCGACCCGGCGTGACCTGCTCGGCCCAGGGCGCGGGGGCGGCGGAGCCGCCGTCCGCGGGGTCGGCGCCGGTGTCGTCGGGCGCCTGCTCGCGGTACGCGGCGACGAGGCCGTCGACCATCTCGGCGGGGAACTGCCCGTTCGACAGCGCCACGAGCTGCTCGAGCGGCAGGTTGCGCGCCGGGGCGAGCGCCTCGGCCGACGCGCCGGCCTGCTCGAGGACGGCGCCGAGGATGCGGCCTCCGACGGGGTGGTCGAGCCACTCGCCGACGGTCGAGGATGCGGACAGGGCCATGGTGCTCTCCTTGCTGGCTGGTCCCTCACGGGCTCTCGTACTAACCGGACAACACTGTCCGGTTGCTAGTCTATTCCGGTGCCCACCGACCGGAGCAACCCGCGCCCGTCCACCCGGAGCAACCCCGGCCCCGCGGCGGCGGCCCGCAACCGCGCGGCGCTCCTGGAGGCGGCGCACGCCGTCTTCGCCGAGTCCGGCACGGCCGCACCGCTCAGCTCGGTCGCGCGACGCGCCGGCGTCGGGCAGGGCAGCCTCTACCGACACTTCCCGGACCGCGTCTCCCTCGTGGCCGCCGTCGTCGAGGAGAACGTGGACGCGCTGGAGGCGGCGTCGGCCGCCGGCGCCGCGCTGCCGGAGCTCCTCGGCCTCGTGACGCGGCACGCCATCGAGTCCGTCGGGGTGGTCGACCTGCTGGTCGAGGACCGGCCGGGGCGCATGCTCGAGCTGCGCGACCGTGTCGCCGCCGTGCTCGCCGCGCACCGCG
>JADHZE010000254.1 GCA_026934365.1 Isoptericola sp. QY 916
CCGAGGCGCGCGCCCCGCTGGTCGTGACCGGCGTCGCGAGCGGGGTCGGGAGCGTGGCCGCGGGCATCGGCGGCCCGCCCGTGGCGATCTACTCCGTGCTCAGCGGCTGGGACCCGCGCGGCTTCGCGGCGACGGCGCAGCCGTTCTTCGCGACCAACGCGCTCGCCGCGCTGGTCGCCAAGCTCACGCTCACCGACGCGTCCTTCCCGCCCTTCTCCGCCTGGCAGTGGCTCGTCGTCCTGGCCGCGATCGTGGCGGGGCTCGTCGTCGGCGACTGGCTCACCCCGCGCGTCCCCGCGGTCGCGGTCCGGCGCGGGCTGATCGTGCTCGCGTACGTCGGGGGCGTCGCGACCCTCGCCCAGGGGCTCGCGCACCTCGGCTGAGGCGGGGTGGGCTCAGACCGGCCGGTCGCCCTCGTCACGACGCGGGACGTCGGCGGACCCGTCCGCCGGGCCGTCCGCGCGGTGCTCGGGAGCGTGCCGCCCAGGCGTACCCGGTGCGTCCCCTCGGTCGGGGTCCAGCTCGTCCGCGCGGCGCAGGCGCTCGTCGACGTCGGCGCGATGCTCGTCGAGGCTCGCGTCGCGGCGCCGGGCCTCCTCCTGCAGCCGGGCCGCCTCGGCGGCCTTCTGGTCGGCCTCGGCCTGGGACATCCGGGCCTCGGCGTCGAGCTTCGCGGACGCCGCCTCGCGCTCCTGCACCGTGATCCGGTCGTGCTCCGCCTGCCGGCGCAGCTCCGCGGCCTCGTCGCGCCGTTCCTCGCGCCGGCGCTCCTCGGCGGCCCGCGACCGGCGGGCGAGGGCCACGGCGACGAGCACGAGCAGCAGCACGACGACGACGGCGACGACGATCCAGACGATGGTCGTGGTGTCCATGGCGGACTCCTGACGTCGGGGGCGCCGGGGGCGGCACCCTGGATCGATCACACGACCGACCCCGGATGCTTGCAACCCCCGCGGACGCTCAGATCCGGCCGACGTCCACCACGGTGAGCGCGACGGCCCCGGCCTCGTCGCTGGCCGCCAGGTCGACGACGGCGGTGACCGCCCAGTCGTGGTCGCCGTCGGCGTCGTCGAGCACCTGCCGCACCCACCACGTGCCGGCGGGCACCTCGGCCACCTCGACGCCGTCGCGGGTGGTCGTGGTCGCGCCGCCGGGCAGCTCGGCGCCCGGCTCGAGGATGGTCAGCAGCCCGGCCGCGCGGGCGGCGGGGCCGATGCCGACGGCGTCGTCGCCCTGCGCCTCGAACAGGGGGTCGAGCGCGGCGGCCCAGGCGTCGCCGTCCCAGCCGTGCGCGCCGTCGAGCGCCCCGAGCCCGTCGTAGTCCTCGCGGGCAGCGAGCTCGACGCGGCGGAAGGTCGCGTTGCGGACGAGGCGGCGGAACGCGCGCGGGTTGCCGGTGACGGGCCGCGCGGGCGCCTCCGCGCCCGCCTCGGCGAGCTCGCCCTCGACGACGAGGTCGGCGTCGTCGTCGACCGGGTTCTGCAGCCGCTCCCACTCGTCCAGCAGCGAGGAGTCGACCCCGCGCACCAGCTCGCCGAGCCACTCGACGACCTCCTGCACCTCCTCGGTGCGGTGCTCCTCCGGCACCACCTGGCGCAGCGCGCGGTAGGCGTCGGCGAGATATCGCAGCACGACGCCCTCGGTGCGCTCCAGCCCGTACACGCTGACCAGCTCGGCGAACGTCATGGCCTGCTCGAGCATGTCGCGCACCACGGACTTGGGCGCGAGCTCGGCGTCGGCCACCCACGGGTTCGACCGCTTGTACGTGGCGAACGCGGGCTCGAGCAGGTCCGCGAGGGGCCGCGGCCACGTGACGTCCTCGAGCGCCTCCATGCGCTCCTCGTACTCCATGCCCTCGGCCTTCATCGCCGCGACGGCCTCGCCCTTCGCCTTGGACTGCTGGGCGTAGAGGATCTGGCGCGGGTCGTCGAGGGTCGCCTCGATGACGGAGACGACGTCGAGCACGTGCGTCGGGCTCTCGGTGTCCAGGAGGTCCATGGCCGCGAGCGCGAACGGCGACAGCGGTGCGTTGAGCGCGAAGTCGCGCGGCAGGTCGACGACGAGCCGCACGCTGGGCCGGTACCCGGCCGGGCGCGACGGGTCGGGCACGCGGATCTTCTCCACCACGCCCGCGACGCGCAGCGACCGGTAGATGCGGAACGTCTGGCGCACGTGCTTCGCCTGCTGCGCCTCGGTGTCGTGGTTGGCGGTGAGCAGGTGGCGCATGGCCTCGACGGGGTCGCCGTCCGAGCCCGCGGAGTCCCGCGCCAGCACGTTGAGCACCATGGCGTGGTTGACGTGGAACTGGCTGGTCAGGGGCTCGGGGTCGGCGTCGCGCAGCCGCTCGAACGTGGAGTCCGTCCAGTTCACGGCGCCGGCGGGCGCCTTCTTGCGCACCACCTTCTTGAGCTTCTTCGGGTCGTCGCCGGCCTTGGCGAGCAGCTTGCGGTTCTCGATGACGTGCTCGGGCGCCATGATGAGCACCTCGCCCACGGTGTCGAAGCCCGCGCGCCCGGCGCGGCCGGAGATCTGGTGGAACTCGCGTGCGGTGAGGTGGCGCATGCGCTCGCCGTCGTACTTCACGAGCGACGTCATGAGGACGGTGCGGATCGGCACGTTGATGCCCACGCCGAGGGTGTCGGTGCCGCAGACCACCTTGAGCAGGCCGCGCTGCGTGAGCCGCTCCACGAGGCGGCGGTACTTCGGCAGCATCCCGGCGTGGTGCACGCCGATGCCCGCGCGCAGGAACTTGCTCAGCGTCTTGCCGAAGCCCGTGCCGAACCGGAACGCGCCGATCTCGGCCGCGATCGCGGCCTTCTCGTCCTTGGAGGCGAGGCTCGTGGAGAGGAGCGCCTGGGCGCGCTCGACGGCGTCCTTCTGCGTGAAGTGCACGACGTAGACGGGGGCGCGGTGCGTCGTGACGAGCTCTGCGATGACGTCGGTCAGCGGCTCGACGACGTAGGAGAACGTCAGCGGCACCGGGCGCTCGGCACCCGCGACCTCCGCGACGGGGCGGCCGCTGCGCTCCTCGAGGTCCTCGCGCAGCCGGGTGGTGTCGCCGAGGGTGGCGGACATCAGCAGGAACTGCGTGCGCGGCAGCTCCAGCAGCGGCACCTGCCACGCCCAGCCGCGCTGCCGGTCGCCGTAGAAGTGGAACTCGTCCATGACGACCTGGGCGATGGCGTCGTCGTCGGCCGTGCCGTCCGCGCCGACGCCGTCGTCGTCGGCCCGGCGCCGCAGGGCGAGGTTGGCGAGGATCTCCGCGGTGCAGCAGATGATCGGGGCGTCGGCGTTGACCGCGGAGTCGCCGGTCATCATGCCGACGTTGCGCGACCCGAACGCGGCGACGAGGTCGAAGAACTTCTCGCTCACCAGCGCCTTGAGCGGCGCGGTGTAGAACGTGCGCCCGCCGCGGCCCGACCGGCGGTTCGCGAGCGCCGCGAACTGCGCGCCCATCGCGACCATCGACTTGCCCGACCCCGTGGGCGTGGCCAGCACCACGTGCGAGCCCGTCATGAGCTCGAGCAGCGCCTCCTCCTGGTGCGGGTACAGCGGCCGGCCCGTGCCGGTGGCCCACTCGCCGAACCCCTCGAAGAGGACGTCGGGGTCCGGCGCGCCGCCCGTCGGGGCGGGCAGGTACGGCAGCAGCGTGCCGGCGGGGCGGGGGGCGGCGTCGGGGGAGCTGGGGGAAGTCATGGTGCGGACATTCTCCCAGGCCCGCCGAGCCGTCGTCCCCGGCCGCGCCGGCACGCTGTCGTCGGGCGGGGTCAGCAGGCGCCGAGGTCGGTCCAGACCGCCCACTGGCCGGCGGAGGAGGACGGGGTGTCGCCCTGTGTCCACCACTTGGCCTGGTACGCGCGGCCCTCGTAGGACACCTTCGTGCCACCCGTGTAGGCGGACGACGGGTTCCAGGCCGCGTCCTCGCAGTCGCCCGGCTCGACCGGCGGGTCGGTCGGGTCCACCGGCGGGTCGGTCGGCTCGACCGTCCCGCCCTCGCCGACGGTCACGTCGACGCAGGCGTAGAACGCGTTGACGGTGTCGGCCACGTTCCAGCGGGCGAGGATGGTGTGGTCGCCCTGCGGCAGGTTCTCGAGCGTGTGGCTCACGACGGCGTCGGGCTTGGCGCCCTTGTCGTCGAACGTGCGGTGCAGGGTGCCGTCGACGAAGTACTCCCACGTCGAGGTGGCGTGCTGCGCGGTGAGCTTCCACTTCATCGTGACGCTGTTGCCGATCTTCGTGCGGGGCCAGGGCTTCGACTCGTCGTCGAGGATGGCGAAGCCGCTGCCGCCGGAGCACTGCGTGGAGCCCTTGGGGGCCTCGACGCTCTGCGGCTCGTACTTGATGCTGCCGCAGTCGAAGGGCAGCGAACCGCCGGCGCACAGGTCCTGGCGGCTCGGCGGGTTGGTCACCCAGCCGTGGGCGGACGCGGCGGGCGCGGCGGCGAGCGGAGCCAGGAGCGCGGCGAGCCCGACGGCCGCGGTGACGAGAGTGGGACGAAGACGCATCGTTGCTCTTCTCCTGTGTTCGTGAGGAAACTGGACAAATTCGACGCTACGACGTCGGTCCGGACCGCACATCAGGGGAACCGCGTCATCTGACCGTGATCTGCCCGGCCGGTCGTACGGGGTTACCCGTAGGACGGACCGGCGTCAGCCGAGGTCCCACAGGTGTCGGTAGAAGGCGATGCGCCCGGCGTCGGGCGCGATGCCGTAGCCCTCGAAGAAGGCGGGCTCGTGGCCGTCGCCGTAGTTCCACTCCAGGCTGTAGCTGGCCACCGCGAGGTCGGCCCAGCGGTCCGCGACGCCGAGCGCGTCGAGATCGACGTGGGCGGTCCAGCGACCGCCGTCGTCCAGGAGGGTGTTGGGGGCGCACGGGTCCCCGTGGCACACGACCAGCCGGTCGACGGCGGGCACGTCGCCGACCCGGGCGCGGGCGTCGGGGGACAGGCGCGCCGTCCGGTCGGCGACGCCCCACGAGAAGGGGCAGTCGTCGACCGGGAGCGCGTCGTGCAGCGCCCGCAGACCGGCGCCGATCGCGCGCGCCGCCGTGTCCGGGTGCG
>JADHZE010000255.1 GCA_026934365.1 Isoptericola sp. QY 916
CGCGAGCACCGCGGCCACGGCCGCCTCGTCCCCGCCCGGCGCGGGCCCGCTCACCCGCCGTCCGGACTCCTGCTGCCCGGACTCCTGCTGCCCGGGCACCCGAGGCCCGTTCACCCGCGGCTCGACCGGGCCGGCACGGCGGTGAGCACGCCGAGGAACGTCTCGGACCACTTCGCGACGTCGTCGGCCATCACCTTGCGGCGCAGCCGGCGCATCCGCCGCCGCTGCTCGCGTGCGGGCATGTGCGCCGCCGCGACGATGGTGTCCTTCATCCCGTCGATGTCGTGCGGGTTGACCAGCAGCGGGCCGGGGGCCAGCTCGTCGGCGGCGCCGGTGAACTCGCTCAGCACCAGCACCCCCTGCTCGTCCGAGCGCGCCGCGATGTACTCCTTCGCCACGAGGTTCATGCCGTCGCGCAACGACGTGACGAGCATGACGTCGGCCGCGAGGTACAGGGCGGCCATCTCGTCGGGCGGGTAGGAGTGGTGGAGGTAGTGGATGGCGGAGTGGCCGAGCTCGCCGAACTCGCCGTTGATACGGCCCACGAGCCCCTCGACGTGCTCGCGCAGGTCCTGGTAGGCCCCGACGTTCTCGCGGCTCGGGCTCGCGACCTGCACCAGCGTGCAGTGCTCGACGTCGAGCCGGCCGTCCTGCAGCAGCTCGCCGTACGCCTTGATGCGGTGCCGGATGCCCTTGGTGTAGTCCAGGCGGTCGACGCCCAGCATCATCACCTTCGGGTCGCCCAGGTCGGCGCGGATCTCCTTCGCGCGGGCCTGCACCTCGGGCTCGCGGGCGAGCGCGTCGAAGTGGTGGGAGTCGATCGAGATGGGGAACGCGGCGGCGCGCACGTGCCGGGCGGGGCGCCCGTCCTCCTCCGCGACCGTGATGATCGGCCCGCGCGTGGTGTGCTTCGTGAGCCGCCGGACCGAGCGCACGAAGTTCGAGGCGTCGCCGCCGCGCTGGAAGCCGATGAGGTCGGCGCCCAGCAGGCCCTCGACGATCTGCGTGCGCCACGGCAGCTGCTGGAACAGCTCCACCGCGGGGAACGGGATGTGGTCGAAGAACCCGATGCGCAGGTCGGGGCGCAGCTCGCGGAGCATCTTCGGCACCAGCTGGAGCTGGTAGTCGTGCACCCACACGACCGCGTTCTCCGCCGCCTGCGCGGCCGCGGCCTCGGCGAACCGGCGGTTGACGCGGCGGTAGGCGTCCCACCACTGCCGGTGGTAGGTCGGGGGCGAGATGACGTCGTGGTACAGCGGCCAGAGGGTGTCGTTGGAGAACCCCTCGTAGTACCGCTCGATCTCCGCCCTGCTGAGCGTGACGGGCACCAGCAGCATGTCGTCGGCCTCGAAGGGCTCGTGCTCGAGGTCGGGGGCGCCGGACCAGCCGACCCACGCGCCGTCCGCCTCCCGCATGACCGGCTCCAGGGCCGTGACGAGGCCGCCGGGGGAGCGGTGCCAGTCCACCCCGCCGTCGGCGTCGACCGTGAAGTCGACCGGGAGCCGGTTGGCGACGACGACGAGGTCGTACCCGTCGCCCTTCCGACGATGGCTGCTTGACGAACCTTTGCCTGTCAAGGGACCTCTCTCCACGCGTTCTGCCAGGAATCCATCAAGGACTCCGGAGGGCTTCGAAAGGACGACGTCCTCCCCGGACAGGGTACCGACGTGGCCACGCCCTCGCCCCGGCGCGGCGCGACGTCACCCGTTTCGTCCCGGCCGCAGCGGGACGCGCGAGCACTCCCCGACCGGCCCGCGACCTGCGCACGACCCGGCGGTGACCTCTCGCGGACCCGCGCGGCACGGCGCGCCCCGGGAGGTCCGGCCCGATACGGTGTGCCCCATGGGTGAGGTCGACGCGATGCAGGTCCCGGGGCGCAACCCCGTGCCCGGCCCGCCGTCGGCCCCGCGCGGCGACAACGGCGGCGGCGGGCAGAACGGCAGCAGGCAGGACGGCACGGTGCGCGGCGGCCCGTCGTCGGACCACCCGCCGCGCGTCTCCCGGACCCGGGACGGCGGCCTCGCCGAGGGCGCGGAGGTCGGCGGGTACACGGTCGTGCGGGCGCTCGGGAGCGGCGCGATGGGCGCCGTCTACGAGGCGGTCGACGGCGGCGGTGGCCGCGTGGCGCTCAAGGTGCTGCACGCGCACGTCGACGCCGACCCCGCCGGGCGCGAACGGCTCCGGCGCGAGGCCGCGGCGCTGCAGCGGCTGCGGCACCCCGCCGTCGCGCAGGTGCTCGACGCCGAGCTGGAGGGCCCGTACGCGTTCGTCGTGACGGAGCTGGTGGACGGCGTCACCCTCGAGGAGGAGGTGGACGAGCGCGGCCCGCTCGACGCCGCCGACGTCTTCTCCCTCGCCGACCAGCTCGCCGCCGCCCTCGAGGCCGTGCACGACGCGGGCGTGGTGCACCGCGACCTCAAGCCCTCGAACGTGATGATCACCGCGCAGGGCCCGGTGCTCATCGACTTCGGCATCGCGCAGGGGCCGGGCGACACCCGGACCACGTCCGCGGGGTTCGTCATGGGCACCCCCGGCTACATCGCGCCCGAGCTGCTCGACGGCGGCGCGCCCGTCGCGGAGACCGACTGGTGGAGCTGGGCCGCCCTGCTGTCGTTCGCCGCCACCGGCCGCTCGCCGTTCGGCGTCCGTCCCACCGAGCTGGTGCTGCGCCGCTCCCGGGAGGGGAGGCCGGACCTGCACGGCGTACCGCCCCGCACGGCGCGGGCGCTCGCGGGGGCGCTCCAGGCCGACCCGGCGCTCCGCTGGGGCCCCACCGAGGTGGCGCGCGCCCTGCGTCGGGACCTCGACGACGCCCTGGGCGGCGCGCCCGACCCCTGGGCCTCGCCGGACGCCACGCAGCGCATCGCGCAGTCCACCGAGTCGCAGGCGGCCGCGACCCAGCGGGTGGGGCTGCCGACGCAGGTCGTCGCGGCCGCCGCGGCCCCGGCGTCGTACCCCCCGACCGGTGCCGTCCCCGTCGCCCCTGGCGGTGGGCCGGGCACGCCGCCGCCCCCGCCGCCCGTCGCGCCGGACCGTCCCACCACGTCCGCCCCCGCCACGCCGGCCGACGCCGACGACCCCACGCAGACCATGACTGCCCTGGAGCGCGACCGGCTGCAGGCGCAGGACGGCGCCACGCGTGCCATCCCGGTCGGCGACGTCCGCTACAAGGGCTACGACCAGCTGGTCGAGGAGCTGCCGCCCGAGCCCCCCGGCCCGTACGTGCGTCCCGTGCACCGACGGCGCACCGGGACCGCCGTCGCCGTCGCGCTGCCGCTGGTCGCCCTCGCGGCCACCCGTCCGCTCATCGGGTTCGGCGCGCTCGTCGCGCTCGTCCTCGTGTGCCGCGCCGTCGCGACGTCGGGCGACCGGCTGCACTCGCGGCGCGAGCACAAGGGCGTCCGTCGCTCCGACGGGTTCGTCGGCACGCTGCTGTTCCCCTGGCACGCTCTCCTCGGCGTGCTCGGGTCGATCCCCGCCGTGCTGGTCGGCGCGTGCGCCGGGCTGCTGACGCTGCTGGCCGGTTGGTGGCTGTTCGGCGCGGGCCACCTCATCGTGCTGCCCCGCGACGACCTGGAGGCGCGCTCCCAGGGCGGGATGAACGAGGGCATCGTGTTCAACGGCGTCCTGGCGGGGGTGATGGTCGTCGCGCTCCTGGCCACGTGGTTCGGGCCGGCGGGCGGCACCGCGCGCGAGGGCGGCCGCATCATCCTCGGGAAGATCGCCCCGGGCCGCGTCGGCGCCGCCGTCGTCGTGGCCGTCTGCCTGGTGCTGACGGTGATCCTCGTCGCACCCGTGCTCTCCGACCCGACGATCGAGTGGTGGCCCATCAGCGGGCCCCCCGATCTCCTCTGACTCCTCGCGCTCGCCGTCGGTCGGCCCGGCAGGACATTCCCGGCGAACGTCCAGGTGCCGCGGGTAGGCTTCGCCCCGTCTGGCGCTGCCGCGCCGCCCCGCCCTCCCGAGATCCTCGAGGACACGATGTCGACGAAGAACCCGAACATGACGAAGGCGCAGCGTCGTGACGCGGCGCGCGCCGAGGCGCTCGCCCTGCGCGAGAAGGAGCAGCAGCGCGACCGGCGCAACCGGATCATCACCCTGTCCGTCCTCGGCGTCGCCCTCGTCGCGCTCGGTGTCGTGGTCTGGATGATCCTGCAGCAGGGCGCGAAGAACAACGTCGAGGACGTCCCCCTGGCGGAGGTGACGATGCCCTCGACGGCGCAGGAGAACGGCGGCATCCCCGTCGGCGCCGACAACGCCGCGGGCACCGAGAACGCCGACGCGCCCGTCATCGACGTCTACCTCGACTACATGTGCCCCGTGTGCGGCCAGTTCGAGCAGACCAACGCCGGCGACATCGACGAGATGGTCGCGGCCGGCGACGCGACCGTCGTCTACCACCCCGTGTCGATCCTCGACCGGCTGTCCGCCGGCACCGACTACTCGACGCGCGCGGCCTCGGCCGCGGCCTACGTCGCCGACAAGGCCCCCGAGGCGTTCCCGGCGTTCCACGCGGCGCTGTTCACCAACCAGCCGGCCGAGAACACCGAGGGGCTGTCGGACGAGCAGCTCGCGTCGTACGCCGAGGAGGCGGGGGCGCCTGCCGACGTCGCGACCGCCATCGAGGACGGCACCGCCCGCCAGACGTTCGGCCAGTACGTCCACTCGGCGACGCAGGAGGCGACCTCCGACGAGGCGCTGCAGAACCCGCAGTCGGGCTCGTTCGGCACGCCGACCGTCCTCGTCGACGGCGAGGTCTTCGGCGACTGGGGCACCCAGGGCGCCCTGGGCCAGGCCGTCACCGCGGCCGCCGGCAGCTGACCGCCGCGCGGCACGGCCTACCCGCCCCGGTAGGCTGTGCCGCGCTCCCGCCGCCTTAGCTCAGCTGGTAGAGCTCCCGTCTTGTAAACGGAAGGTCGTCGGTTCGAATCCGACAGGCGGCTCCACTCCCGCGAGATAGAGAACCCCAAGCGCGAGATAGAGAACCCTGGACGGGGCCGCAACCGGTTGCGGCCCCGTCCAGGGTTCTCTATCTCGCGCTTG
>JADHZE010000256.1 GCA_026934365.1 Isoptericola sp. QY 916
GGCGCCGCGCTGGCGCCGGTCGTGGTGCTCGCGACCGGCGGCATCGGCCAGGTGTTCCGCTCGTCGACCAACCCGCCCGGCGCGACGGGGGACGGCATCGCCGCCGCGCTGCGCGCGGGCGCGGCCGTGGGCGACCTGGAGTTCGTCCAGTTCCACCCCACCGTGCTGTGGCAGGGCATGGGCGCCAAGGGGCAGCTGCCGCTCATCAGCGAGGCGGTGCGCGGCGAGGGCGCGCTGCTGCTCGACGTCGACGGCGCCCGCTTCATGCCGGCCGAGCACGAGCTGGCCGAGCTGGCGCCGCGGGACGTCGTCGCGCACGCCATCGTGCGGCGGATGGCCGCGACGAACGCCGATCACGTGCTCCTCGACGCCCGCCACCTCGGGGCGGGCTTCCTGCGCCGCCGCTTCCCGACCATCACGGCCCGCCTGCTGGCGCAGGGCATCGACTGGACCGAGGAGCCGGTGCCGGTGGCGCCCGCGCAGCACTACCACTCGGGCGGCGTCGTGACCGACCCGCGCGGCCGCACCTCGGTGCCTGGCCTGTACGCGGTCGGGGAGGTGGCGTGCACGGGCGTGCACGGCGCCAACCGGCTGGCCTCCAACTCGCTGCTCGAGGGCCTGGTCTTCGCGCACCGCGCCGCGCGCGACGTCGTGCGGCAGGTCGAGGACGGAGGGCCGCGCCGGGCCCCCGAGCCCGAGGAGCGTCCGGGCGGGGCGGCGCTCGTCGCGGCGGCGGCGCGCTCGCGCGTGCAGCGCGCGACGTCGGACGGCGCGGGCCCGGTGCGGTCGGCCGAGTCGCTGGAGCGCGCCGCGCAGGCGCTGGCCGGTGTCCGGACGGACGCCCACCGCGCGACCGACGTCGTCGCCGACCCGCAGGTCGCCGAGTGGGAGACCACCACCGTGCACCAGGTCGCCAGCGCGCTGGTGCACGCCGCCGGCGTGCGCGAGGAGTCCCGCGGCGGGCACTTCCGCACCGACTTCCCCGCGCCGGACCCGGCGTGGCGGCGCCGCGTCACGCTCGCCCTCGACGAGGACGGCATCCTCCATGAGGTCGTACGAGCCCGCGAGGTAGTACCGAACCTGCCGAGGTAGTACCGAACCTGCCGAGGTAGTACGAGACCCGCGAGGGAGCACTACCTCGGCAGGACCGGTACTCCCTCGCGGACGGTAGCGTTGCGCACCGTGACCGACCTGCGCCCGGAGCTCTCCCGCGACCTGCCCGTGCACGACCAGCCGTCCTCCGTCGAGCCGGGGCTGGACGGCGCGTGGGTCGCCAGCGTCGTCGAGACCGCGCTGGACGAGGACCTCGGCGCGGCGCCCGGCCGCGACGTCACGACGCAGGCCACGGTGCCGGCGTCGGCCACGGGCACCGCGGATCTCGTGGCCCGGTCGACGGGCACCGTCGCGGGGCTCGTCGTGGTGGCGGAGGTGCTGCGCCAGGTCGCCGGCCGTCTCGGGCTCCCGGCCCCGACCGTGACGTTCCACGCGCAGGACGGCGACGCCGTCGCGCCCGGGCAGGTGCTCGCAGCCCTCGCGGGCCCCGTGCAGGTGCTGCTCGTCGCGGAGCGGACGCTGCTCAACCTCGCCTCCCGCGCGTCGGGGGTCGCGACGGCGACGGCGGCCTGGTCGCGCGAGCTCGCCGGGACGGGAGCCCAGGTGCTCGACACCCGCAAGACGACGCCGGGCCTGCGGGCCCTGGAGAAGTACGCCGTCCGCGCCGGCGGCGGCACCAACAAGCGCATGGGCCTGCACGACGTCGCGATGGTCAAGGACAACCACGTCGTCGCGGCGGGCTCGGTGCGCGGCGCGATCGCCGCCGTCCGCCGTACCTTCCCGGACGTGCCGGTCCAGGTCGAGGCCGACACCACCGCCCAGGCGATGGAGGCGCTCGACGCCGGCGCGGACTTCCTGCTGCTCGACAACATGCCCACGCCCGTCCTCGCCGCGACCGTCGCCGCGGTCCGCGAACGCCAGGGGCGCGACGGCGTGCCCGCGCACGTCGAGCTGGAGGCGACGGGCAACCTCACGCTCGACCGCGCCCGCGAGGTGGCCGGCACCGGCGTCGACCACCTGTCCGTCGGCGCGCTCACGCACTCCGCCCCGATCCTCGACCTGGCGCTCGACCTGCGCCCCGCGGCGGGCTGAGCCCACCGGGCGGGTGTGAGGTGCGTCGCCCGTAGAATCGACGGGTGACCACCCCGCAGAACCCCGCCTCCGCCGTGCCCGCCGTCGACCCCGCGATCGACTCCGCGGCCACGGACGACCTCCCGGAGCAGATGCGCGTGCGCCGGGAGAAGCGCGACCGGCTCCTGGAGCAGGGCGTCGAGCCCTACCCGGTGAGCCTGCCTGTCACGCACTCGATCGCCGAGGTCCGGGCCGGCTACGAGCGCCTCGAGGCGGGCCAGGAGACGGACGACGTCGTCGGCGTCGCCGGCCGCGTCGTGTTCCTGCGGAACACCGGCAAGCTGTGCTTCGTCACCCTGCAGGACGGCGAGGGGCGTCGCCTGCAGGCGATGCTCAGCCTCAAGGAGGTCGGCGAGGAGTCGCTGGCCTCGTTCAAGACCGACGTCGACCTGGGCGACCACCTGTACGTGCACGGCCGGGTGGGCTCCTCCCGGCGCGGCGAGCTGAGCGTGTTCGCCGACACCTGGGCGATGGCGGCCAAGGCCCTGCGCCCGCTGCCGGTGCTGCACAAGGACCTCTCGGAGGAGGCGCGGGTCCGCCAGCGGTACGTCGACCTCATCGCGCGGCCCGCGGCCCGCGAGATGGTCCGCACCCGCGCCGGCGTCGTCCGCTCGATGCGCGACAACTTCCACGACCGCGGGTTCCTCGAGATCGAGACGCCGATGCTGCAGACCATCGCGTCCGGCGCCTCCGCGCGCCCGTACCGCACGCACATGAACGCGTACGACATCGACCTCTTCCTGCGGATCGCGCCGGAGCTCTTCCTCAAGCGCGCGGTCGTCGGCGGTATCGAGAAGGTTTTCGAGATCAACCGTAACTTCCGTAACGAGGGTGCGGACTCGACGCACTCGCCGGAGTTCGCGATGCTCGAGGCCTATGAGGCGTACGGCGACTACAACACGATCGGCGCGCTCACCCAGGATCTCGTCCAGAAGGCCGCTCTCGACGTTCTCGGCACCACGACGGTGACCCTTCCGGACGGCGAGGAGTACGACCTCGGCGGCGAATGGGCGCAGATCACGATGTACGGATCCCTCTCGGAGGCGATCGGCGAGGAGATCACGCCCGAGACGACCGTCGACCACCTTCTCGCCCTCGCCGAGAAGGCCGAGATCTCGGTGGACCCGAAGAAGACGAACCACGGCAAGCTCGTCGAGGAGCTGTGGGAGCACCACGTGGGCGACGACCTCGACGCGCCGACGTTCGTGCGCGACTTCCCGGTCGAGACCTCTCCGCTGGTGCGCGCGCACCGCACGATCCCCGGCGTCGTCGAGAAGTGGGACCTGTACGTGCGCGGCTTCGAGCTGGCCACGGGGTACTCCGAGCTCGTGGACCCCGTCGTCCAGCGCCAGCGGTTCGAGGACCAGGCGCGCCTCGCCGCCGCGGGCGACGACGAGGCGATGGCGCTCGACGAGGACTTCCTCACCGCGATGGAGCACGCGATGCCGCCGTCGGGCGGCATGGGCATGGGCATCGACCGGCTCCTCATGGCGCTCACCGGCCTCGGAATCCGCGAGACCATCCTTTTCCCGCTCGTCAAGCCGACGGCCTGAACGAAAGTCATCCTATGGACACCTTTCTCGCGATCATGAGCGGGCTCGCCCCGTCGGTCGGCGTGGGCCTGCTGTTCTGGCTCGCGATGCGCAAGATCCTGCACGCGGACCGGAACGAGCGGATCGCGCTCGAGAGGATGGACGCGGAAGAGGCGGCGGCGGCTGCGGCTGCCTCTTCCGAAAGTGAAACTCGCTGAATTCTGTCGCGCGATTCCCGTGCCGGGGATTCGGATTGACAATCGAGTGATCCGAGGGGCATTCTCACTTCTGTCCGAATGTTGTGACCGAGGGGAATTCACGTGGTCCAGAAGCAGCAGATCGTCCTGATCGACGATATCGACGGGGGCGACGCCGACGAGACGGTCACCTTCGCGCTCGACGGGGTCTCGTACGAGATCGACCTCACGGCCAAGCACGCGGCCGAGCTCCGGGACGCCTTCGCCACCTGGATCGGTCACGGTCGGAAGACCACGACGCGGCTGGGCGGCGGCACGCGGAGCGCCGCCCGTCGCACGGGCACCGACCGCGCGCAGCTCGCCAAGATCCGCGAGTGGGCCCGCGAGAACGGCCACAAGGTGAGCGACCGCGGCCGCATCCCCAGCTCCGTCCTCACCGCGTACGAGGCCGCGCACTGACGGTCGCACCCGCACGCCCACGACCCCCGACCGGGCTCCGGTCGGGGGTCGTGCGCGTTCCGGGGCGGCGGTCGTGCGGTCATAGGCTGAGGCCATGACGGAACGGGACGCGCGGGCGCAGCTCTGGGTCGGCACCTACCCGCATCCGGGCGGTGGCCCCGGCAGCGGGGAGAGCATCTGGCGGGTCGCGCTGGGCCCGGACGGCGCGGTGGAGGCGGCGGCGCCGGCCGTGGCCGCCACGTCGCCCTCGTTCCTGGCGCTGCACCCGACGGGGCGCACGCTCTACGCGGTGGGCGAGACCCCCGCGGGGACGCTCTCCGCGTTCCGCGTGGAGGACGCCGCCGACGGCGTCCGGCTCGCGGCGTCGGGCTCCCTCTCGGCGGGCGGCGACGACCCGTGCCACGTGCTGGCCCTCGAGGGCACCGTGTGGGTCGCGAACTACGGCGACGGCGTCGCCGCGTCTGTGGACGTCGACCCGGCGACGGGCGACCTCGCGGCGGAGGGCGTCGTCGCGCACCCCGGCGTGGGCAGCGGGCCCGTCGTCGAGCGGCAGGCCGGCCCGCACGCGCACTTCGTGGCCGAGGCCGGCGACGGCGTGCTGGTGTGCGACCTGGGCGCCGACGTCGTGCGGCGGTACCCCGCCGGGGGCG
>JADHZE010000257.1 GCA_026934365.1 Isoptericola sp. QY 916
CGGCCCGACCCGAAGCCGGACCCGAGGCCCGAGCCCCCGCCGGTCAGCGGCGTCGGCCAGGGCAGCGCCGCGCAGGGCCGCGAGGCGCTGGCGTGGGCGCGCTCGAAGATCGGCACGGCCTACCAGTGGGGCGGCGACGGCAACCCGGGCTACGACTGCTCCGGCCTGACGTCGGGCGCGTGGAACGCGGCGGGCGTGTGGATCACCCGCACGTCGCGGTCGCAGTACCTCACGGTCGGCAAGGTCTCCTACGACCGGATGCGCCCCGGCGACCTGATCTTCTACGCCAACGACACGTCCGACCCGTCGACCATCCGGCACGTGGCGATCTATGCCGGCGGCGGGATGATGGTCGAGGCCCCGCGCCCCGGCATCGACGTCCGCGAGACCCCGGTCCGCTGGGACGAGGTCATGCCGTACGCCGGCCGCCCGTAGGTGTTGTGAGCGGGCGTCTGGCCCCGATTCTTCGAGAATCGGGGCCAAACGCCCGCTCACAACGGTGGGGGTCAGGGGCGCAGCAGCACCTTGGTGGCGCGGCGCTCGTCCATCGCGGCGTAGGCCTCGGCGACGTCGGCGAGCGGCAGCTCCAGGTCGAAGACCTTGCCTGGCACGATCGCCCCGGACAGGACCTCGGGCAGCAGCGTCTCCATGTAACGGCGGGCGGACGCCATGCCGCCGCCGATGGTGACGTTGCGGTCGAACAGGCGCCGCACGCTCAGCTCGGGGCCGCCGTTCGGGACCCCGACGAAGCCGACGCGGCCGCCGCCGCGCACGACGTCGAGCGCGGTGTCCATCGACTGCTTGGTGCCGACGCACTCGAGCGCCGCGTCCGCCAGGTCGCCGCCGAGCAGGTCGCGCACGGCCGCGAGGCCCTCCTCGCCGCGCTCGGCGACGACGTCGGTGGCGCCGAACTCGCGGGCCAGGGCGGCTCGGTCGTCGTGGCGGCTCATGGCGACGATCCGCTCCGCGCCCAGGAGGCGCGCGCCGATCACGCCGGACAGCCCGACGGCGCCGTCGCCGACCACGACGACGGTGTCGCCCGCGGAGACGCCCGCGGAGAACGCCGCGTGGTACCCGGTGGACATGACGTCGGCGAGGGTGAGCAGGTGCGGCACCAGCCCCGCGGCCTCGAGCTCGGCCTCCGGCCGGCCCACGGGGAAGAGGGAGTGCTGCGCGAGCGGGATGCGCACGCGCTCGCCCTGGGCGCCGTCGACCGGGTTCCCCCAGCGGTCGGTGGAGCCGAAGCCGGTGACGAGGTCGCAGGCCGCGGGGTAGCCCGCCCGGCAGGCCTGGCACTCGCCGCAGCTCATGGTGAACGGCAGGATCACGAAGTCGCCGACCCGCGCCGACGTCACGTCGGCGCCGAGATCCTCGACCACGCCCACCAGCTCGTGGCCGATGGGGCGCGGCCGCTTCACGGTCGTGACGCCGCGGTACGGCCACAGGTCGGAGCCGCACACGCAGGCGGCGACGACGCGGACCACCGCGTCGCCCGGGGTGAGGATCTTCGGGTCCGGGCGGTCCTCGACGCGGACGTCGCGGGGCCCGTGGATGACGGCTGCACGCATGGGTTCACGGTAGACGCCTCCGCACGGTCCGGGGACGACGACGGCGCCGCACCCCCGGTGGGGCGCGGCGCCGTCGCGGTGCCGGGCGGTCAGTGACCGTCGTAGTAGCCGGTGTCCTTGGCGCGCTGGAAGGAGCGCTCGATCTCGGCCTCGGCGTCGGCGCGGCCCACCCAGTGGGCGCCCTCGACGGACTTGCCGGGCTCGAGGTCCTTGTAGACCTCGAAGAAGTGCTGGATCTCCAGGCGGTGGAAGTCGGAGACGTCGTCGATGTCCTGCCGCCACGCGGCGCGCTGGTCACCGAGCGGCACGCAGAGCACCTTGTCGTCGCCGCCGGCCTCGTCGCGCATGCGGAACATGCCGAGCGCGCGGCAGCGGATCAGGCAGCCGGGGAACGTGGGCTCCTCCAGCAGCACGAGCGCGTCCAGCGGGTCGCCGTCCTCGCCGAGGGTGCCCTCGATGAACCCGTAGTCGTCCGGGTAGCGGGTCGAGGTGAAGAGCATGCGGTCGAGGCGGATGCGACCGGTCTCGTGGTCGACCTCGTACTTGTTCCGCTGGCCCTTCGGGATCTCGATCGTGACGTCGAACTCCACTGTTCCTCCATGCTCGGGACGTGCTCGGGGAGATGCTTCGGACATGCTCGCTGCGGGCATGCTCGGTGCGGACGCCCTGTCAAAGTGTGCCATGCGCGGGCACGCCCGCCCGGTCCGGTGCGGCGGCGTCGAACCGCGGACGGACGTGGGAAGATACGCACGGAGCGCGCCACGGGGTCCGGGCTGTGACGATGCTCACGGACAGCTCACGGACGACTCACGGGGCGCGGGAGGACGACATGGGGTGGCGGGCCAGCGTCGGCGCCACCGTCACGACAGTGGTCGTGCTCTTCAGCGGCTATCTCGTGGCGGACGCCCTCGACGTCGTCCCGGGCATGCTCACCACGGCGCCCCCGCCCGCACCGGCGGCCCCCTTCCCGACGGCGCCCGGCGCCACCACCGGCCCGACCCCCGAGCGCTCGCTGCCCGACCTGCCCTCCGACGCGCCGGAGCCCGCGGCGTCCGCCGTCGGCAAGCTCGTCACCGGGCTGACGAAGGACGACCGCCTGGGCAAGCGGGTCGGCGCCGTCGTCGTCGACGCCGCGTCCGGCGAGACGCTCGGCGCGGCCGCCCCGGACCGGCCGATGATCCCCGCCTCCACGCAGAAGCTCTTCACGGCCGTGGCCGCGCTCGCCGGCCCGGGCGGCGACACGACGCTCCCGACGACGGCGGTGCTCGACGACGAGACGCGCCTCGTGCTGGTGGGCGGCGGCGACATGATGCTCGCGGCCGGCTCCGGCGACCCCGACGCGGTGAACGGCCGTGCGGGCCTGGGCGACCTCGCGGACCAGGTGGCCGCGCAGGTGCTCGACGCCGGGCAGGACACGGTGACCCTCGGCCTGGACGACACGCTGTTCTCGGGCCCGGCCGTGCCCGCCGACGTGCCCGCCGCGGACGTCAGGGACGGCTACACCGCCCCGGTCGCCGCCCTCGCCGTCGACGTCGCACGCACCACGGACGAGGAGTACGCGCCGCGCGAGAAGGATCCGGCGATGGCGGCCGCACGCACGTTCGCGAAGGCGTTGGAGAAGCGGGGCGTCGCCGTGCGCGGCGAGGTCTCCCGCGAGGAGGCGCCGTCGTCGGCGCGCGAGGTCGGCCGGGTGGAGTCCGCGCCGCTGCGCGACGTCGTCGGCGACATGCTGCGCCGCTCGGACAACACCATCACGGAGGTCGTGGGCCGCATCGTGGCGCTCGACGCCGGCGAGCCCGGCACCGGCGCGGCGGCGATCGAGGCCGTGACCGCGCAGGTCGAGGAGCTCGGCGTCGACATGGACGGCGCCAGGCTCGTGGACCTGTCCGGGCTGGGTCGCGGGTCGCGGGCGACGCCCAGCCAGCTCGCCGCGGTGCTGACGCTCGCCGTGGACCCCGACCACCCCGAGCTGCGCGACGTCGCCGACGGCCTCGCCGTCGCGGGCCTGAACGGCACCCTGCACGACCGCTACCCGACGTCGAACCCCGGCCGCGGCTACGTCAACGGCAAGACGGGGAGCCTGCCGAAGGTCACGGGCCTGGCCGGCACCGTCGTCACGGCCGACGACCGGCTCCTGGTGTTCGTGACGCTCGCGGACAAGGTGCCCGAGGGCGGTTCCGCCGGCGCGCGGGTGATCTTCGACGACTTCGCGGGGAAGCTCGCCGACTGCGGCTGCCGGTAGGCCCCGTCGACGCCGGCGGTACGCCCGGCGATGGTTACCGTGGTCCCGTGACCACGCCAGCCCCCGCCGCCGAGCCCCTGCTGGACTGGACGGCGGCGGCGCAGATCGCCGGGCGGCTCGCGCGCCCGGGCGCCACGGCCCCCCGCGACGACCTCGACGCCCTGGTCGCCGGGCTGCGCTCCGCGGCCGGGGACGCCGTCGGGCACGTGCTGGAGGTCACGGGCATGACGCCGGCGACGCCGCGCGCGGAGGGCGTGCTCGGCGACGTGCACGTGGTGGACCGGGCCGGCTGGGCCCGCGCCAACGCGCAGTCGATGCGGGCCATGACCGACCCCGTGATGGCGGTGCTTGCCGGGGAGATGCCGGCCACGTCGTCGGCGGCGCGGCTGGCCGGGGCGGCGGAGGTCGGAGGCCTGCTCGCGCTGCTGTCGGGCCGCGTGCTCGGGCAGTTCGACCCGTACGGTGCCGGCCACGCCCCCGGTCACGGCCGGCTGCTCCTCGTGGCGCCGAACGTGCTGCAGGTCGAGCGGGCGCTCGGGCTGCGCCCCGGGGACTTCCGCCTGTGGGTGTGCCTGCACGAGCAGACGCACGCCCTCCAGTTCGCCGCGGCGCCGTGGCTCGCCGACCACCTGGTGGGGCGCGTCGGCGACCTGATGAGCGGCGTCACCCGCGGCTCGGTCGCGATGGCGCACGCCCCGCTGCGGGAGAAGGCCGCGGTGGTCGGCCGCACCGTGCTGCGGGCGGTGCGCGGCGAGCTCGTCACCCCGCTCGACGGCATCCTCGGACCCGAGCAGCGGCGCGAGCTCGAGGAGATCACCGCCGTCATGGCCCTGCTCGAGGGGCACGCCGACGTGATGATGGACGCCGTCGGGCCGCGCGTCGTGCGCTCCGTGCGCACCATCCGCGCCCGGTTCGAGAAGCGTCGCGACGGCGAGGGGGCGCCCGCGCTGGACGTCGTGCTGCGGCGCGTGCTCGGCATGGACGCCAAGCTCGCGCAGTACCGCGACGGCGCCGCGTTCGTGCGGGCCGTCGAGGAGCGGGTCGGGCGGGACGGGCTCAACGCCGTCTGGTCGGGACCCGGGTTCCTGCCGTCCGCCCGCGAGATCGCCGACCCGCGCGCCTGGGTGCGCCGCGTGCACGGCTGACGACGGGCGGACGACATGGCCCGTGTCGACCCGGCGCTCGCGGCGGCCCGCGCGGC
>JADHZE010000258.1 GCA_026934365.1 Isoptericola sp. QY 916
GCCCGCGGGCGACAGCCGGTCGCCGAGCAGCGGCACGGCCGCGAGGCAGAGGACGGCCGCGGCCGCGCAGAGCTGGGCCGGCACGCGCGTCGTCGCGCGCGCTCCGGCAGAGGTCGTCGTGCTCACCGCACCCCCGTGGGTGGAAGGATCGGGTCCCGGCGGACGTGACCGTGCCGCTCCGAAAGCGGCGTTCTCCGCGAAACCCTTGGAACGTCCATAGCGGGATCAATGCCCTGACCAGGAGTTTCTACCACGGGCACCCCCCGGGTGAAAGGCACCCGCGCCCCTCGGCGCGCCCGGCGGCTAGGGTGCCGAGCATGACCGCCGAGCACGTCGACACCGCCGCACCGTCAGCCCCGCCCGCCGCGCCGCCGTCCCCGCTCGACCCGGCCCGGCCGGACCCGTTCGCGTGGCTCGAGGAGGTCGAGGGCACCGAGGCGCTGGCGTGGGTGCGCGGCCGCAACGACCACGCGCACACGACCGTGGGTGCCGCCCCCGGGTTCGCGGAGACCGAGGCGGCGGTCCGCGAGGTGCTCGACTCCGACGAGCGCATCCCCGACGTCTCCCGGATCGGCGACCACCTGTACAACTTCTGGCGCGACGCCGCGCACGAGCGCGGCCTGTGGCGCCGCACCACCCTCGGCTCCTACCGGACCGACGCGCCGGAGTGGGAGACCGTGCTCGACCTCGACGCGCTCGCCGCGGCGGAGGGCGAGAGCTGGGTGTGGCACGGCGCGTCGCTGCTGCGCCCGACGCCCGAGCAGCTCGCGGCGGGCGAGCCCTGGCGCCGGGCACTGGTCGACCTCTCCCCCGGCGGCTCGGACGCGGACGTCACGCGCGAGTTCGACCTCGTCACCAAGCGGTTCGTCCCCGCCGCCGAGGGCGGCTTCGAGCGCGACACGGCGCGCGACGACGGCCGCACCGGCGCCAAGGGCGGACTGGCGTGGGCCGACGAGGACACGGTGTACGCCTTCACGGACTTCGGCCCGGGCACGACGACGCCGTCGGGGTACCCGCGCATCGCGAAGCTCTGGCGCCGCGGCACGCCGATCGAGGACGCCGTCGTCGTCTACGAGGGCACCGACGACGACATGTACATCTCCGCGCGCCGCTCGCGCACGCCGGGCTTCGAGCGCGACCTCGTGAGCCGCTCTATCGCCTTCTACCGGTCGGAGACCTTCCTCGTCGAGGCGGTCGGGACGCCCGAGCAGCGGCTGGTGAAGATCGACGTGCCCGAGTCCGCGGAGGTCGGGCTTCACCGCGAGTGGCTGCTGGTCGAGCTGCGCGACGACTGGGCGCCGGCGGGCACCACCTACGCCGCCGGCTCGCTGCTGGCCGCGCCGGCGGACGCGTTCCTGGCCGGCTCGCGCGACCTCACCGTCCTGTTCGAGCCCACGCCGTCGACGTCGCTGGTCGGCGCCACATGGACCCGCCACCACCTGGTCGTCAATGTGCTCGACGACGTGAAGAACGCCGTCCACGTGCTCACCCCGCCCGCCGGCACGTCCCCCGGCACGGCGGCCGGCGCGCCCTGGACCCGCTCGGAGCTCCCGCTCGGCGGCGGGCTGCTCACCGTCGGCGTGCGCGCCGTCGACGCTCTCGACAGCGACGACGTCTGGGTCACGACCACCGGCTACCTCACGCCGTCCACCCTCGCGCTGGCGACCGTCGCGGGGCCCGGGGCGGAGCCCGGCGCGCCCGAGCCGCTCAAGGCCGCGCCGGCGTACTTCGACGCCGACGGCATGGTCGCGGTGCAGCACTTCGCAGCCTCCGACGACGGCACGCGCGTCCCGTACTTCGTCGTGGGCCGCGAGGACCTGGTGGACCCGTCCGACCCGACGACGCCGGGGACCGCGCCGACGCTGCTGTACGGGTACGGCGGCTTCGAGATCCCGCTGCTGCCGGGATACTCCGGCACGGTCGGGCGGGCGTGGCTCGCCCGCGGCGGCGTGTACGTCGTCGCGAACATCCGCGGCGGCGGCGAGTACGGGCCCGCGTGGCACCAGGCCGCGCTGCGCGAGCGGCGGCACAAGGCGTACGAGGACTTCGCCGCCGTCGCGCGCGACCTCGTGGCCCGCGGCATCACGACGCCCGAGCACCTCGGCGCGCAGGGCGGCTCCAACGGCGGGCTGCTGGCCGGGAACATGCTCACGCAGTACCCCGACCTGTTCGGCGCGGTCGTGGTGCAGGTGCCGCTGCTCGACATGAAGCGGTTCTCGCACCTGCTCGCGGGCGCGTCGTGGGTGGCGGAGTACGGCGACCCCGACACCGACGACTGGGAGTTCGTCCGTACCTTCTCGCCGTACCACCTGCTCGACGGCGACCGCGCCTACCCGCCGGTCCTGTTCACGACGTCGACCAAGGACGACCGCGTGCACCCGGGCCACGCGCGCAAGATGGCGGCGCTCATGCTGGCCACGGGCGGGCCCGGCGCGGACGTCACGTACTACGAGAACGTCGAGGGCGGCCACGGCGGCGCGGCCAACAACGCGCAGGCCGCGCACATGTCCGCCCTGGCCTGGACGTTCCTGCGCGAGCGCCTCGCCTGACCGGCCGGGCCCCGGCGGGCAACCCGCCGGGACCCGGTGTCAGGCCGGCCCGAGGGCCGCGCGCACCGACGTCCACGACGCGAGCTGCATGCGCACGTCCTCCCGCGTCTCCGTGGCGAGGGCCTCGGCGTAGGCGCGCTCGAGCAGGTCGTCGACGAGGACCCTCGCGCCCGTGGCGGCCGACTCGACCGCCGCCGCCACCATGACGAGGCTGAGCACGTTCTCGTGCACCTCGCCCATGGGCGTGGGACCGCCGTCGAGCGCCGCGAGGAAGGTCGCCAGCGACCCGGCGATCCCGTCGCCGGGGTCCGCGCCCTCCGCCGCATCATGCGGCCCCTCGACGACCGGCTCGTGGTCGCCGTCCCAGCGGGCGGTGCCGTCGCGGCCCGACAGCCGCCAGGCCCCGTTCCACGACGTCTCCTGGCCGGGGCTGCACCAGCTGCCCGTGTAGGAGTAGCGGACGCCGCCCGTCATCTCGAAGATCGCGGTCGCCGCGGCGTCGCCGTCGTACCAGCTCCACGACGGGTTGAACTCCTCGCAGTACACCGAGACGGGCTCGGCACCCAGCAGGAACCGGGCGGTGTCGAAGGGGTGGATCGCCATGTCGAGCAGCAGCGGGTGCGCCATCGCGTCACGGAACCCGCCGAAGCGGGGCGCCTTGAAGAACTCCGTGGTGAGCACCCCCAGGTCGCCCAGGGTGCGCGCCTGCTCCCGGAAGGCGAAGAGCTGCCGGTTGTAGCGGCGCGACTGGCTCACCACGAAGAGCTCCCCCGTCACCTCCGCGGCCGCGACGAGCGAGAGCGCGCGCGGCACCGACTCGGCCACGGGCTTCTCGCCGAGCACGGGCAGCCCCGCGAACAGCGCGGCCGTGGTGACGGGGTGGTGCGCGGCCGGGACGGTGACGTTCACGACGGCGCGCGCACCGGTCTCCCGGGCGAGCGCGACGGCGTCCGTCCCGACCGGGACGTCCGCGAGCCCGGCGTCGGCGAGCGCCCCGCGGGCGGCGTCGAGGTCGAGGTCGACGACGCCGGCGAGCTCGGCCCCCGGCTCGGCCCGGATGGCGGACAGCCAGGCCCGGCCCATCCCCCCGGCGCCGACGAGGACCAGCGGCACGCTCACCGCCCGGCCTCCGCGGCGGCGGCTCGGGCTTCGTCGTCCAGCGCGCCGCCGTAGCCCTGGCCGCGGTAGAAGTCCTCGGTCTCGTAGCGCAGCAGCGTGGGGGTCGTGCGCTCGGGACGCACGGTCACGGCCCACCCGACGGCGTTGGAGATGACCTTGCGGACCCCGTCGTGGAAGTACGTCGGGTACTCCTGGTCGCCGGGGCGGAAGTAGAAGATCTTGCCGAAGCCGCGCCGGTAGGTGATGCCGGAGCGGAAGACCTCTCCGCCGGAGAAGGTGCTGAGGAAGACGGTCTCGTCCGGGGCGGGGACGTCGAAGAACTCCCCGTACATCTCGTCCTCCTCGATGATCATGGGGTGCGGGATCCCCTGCGCGATCGGGTGGGTCGGGTCGACCGTCCACACCAGCTCCCGGTCGTGCTCGGCACGCCAGCGCAGGGTGCAGGTGGTGCCCATGAGCTTCATGAAGATCTTCGACCAGTGCCCGGAGTGCAGGACGACGAGGCCCATGCCCTCCAGCACGTGGCGGTGCACCCGCTCGACCACCGCGTCGGCGACCTCGCCGTGCGCGGCGTGGCCCCACCAGGTGAGCACGTCGGTGTCGCGCAGCACCTCCTCGGTGAGCCCGTGCTCGGGGTCGTCGAGCGTCGCGGTGCGCACGCGCACGCCGTCGCCGAGGTTCTCCTCGATGCCCTGCGCGACGGCGCCGTGCATGCCGTCGGGGTAGCGGGCGGCGACCGACGGCTCGAGCTGCTCGTGGCGGTTCTCCCCCCAGACGGTGACGCGGATCGGTGCGGTCATGATGTCTCCTTCGCTCGGTGCCGGGTCGGTGCGGTGGCGGGTCGGTGCGGTGGCGGGTCGGTGCGTGGCCGTGGGTGGCAGGTCGGGCCGGGTCAGCCGGCCGCCGGCGTGGTCCGTGTCGACCTGCGCCGCACCAGCACCGCGGGCGCGAGCTCCCGCTCGCCGCCGGGCGGCGCGTCGCCGTCGAGCAGGGCGAAGACGCGCTCCATCACGCGCCGCGAGACGTCGCGCGGCCGCGGCGACGTGGCGGTGAGGCCGTGCGGCTCGGCCTCGGCGTCGAGGGCCAGACCGACGACGTCGACGTCCCGACCCGGCCGGCGACCCCGGTCTGCCAGCGCGCGGAACGTCGCGGGGACCGCGGTCGCGAGCACGAGGCCGGGCACCTCGCCGGACGCGAGGGCGCCGTCGACGACCCG
>JADHZE010000259.1 GCA_026934365.1 Isoptericola sp. QY 916
AGCACGAGCGCCTGGCGCGGCTGCAGCGGGCGCGCCCGGACCTCGTCGTCGTGCACACGGGCGCGCCGGCCGCGGGGGAGCGGTGGCTCGCCGAGCTCCCGGGCGGGCTGCCCGCGACCGTCCTGGCCTGCGGCACCGGCCGGGCCAACGCCGAGGCCGCCGTGGCCCTCCTCGCCGGGGAGCTCGCCCCCGAACCCCCGGAGGTGGCGCGATGATCGTCATCGGCATCTCGTCCGGCACCAGCGTCGACGCGATCGACGCCGCGGCCGCCGACCTCGACCTGCGCCCCGACGGCACGCTCTCCCTGCGCCCGCTGGGTCACGCCGAGTACGCCTGGCCCGACCACCTGCGGCGGCGCATCCTCGCAGCCCTGCCGCCGGCTACCGCGGACCTGGGCGAGGTGTGCCAGCTCGACACGCTCGTCGGGCAGGAGCTGGGCGCCGCCGCCCGGCGCGCCGTCGACGACCTCGCGGGGGGCGACGCGGACCTCGTGGCGTCGCACGGGCAGACCCTGCACCACTGGGTGGTGGCGGGTCGTGCCCGCGGCACGCTGCAGCTCGGCAACCCGGCCTGGATCGCGGAGCGCACCCGACGACCGGTGGTCAGCGACTTCCGGGTCGCCGACGTCGCCGCCGGCGGGCAGGGCGCGCCGCTCGTGAGCGTGCTGGACGCGCTGTGGCTCGGGCACGACGGGCCTACCGGCACGAGATATTCCGCGGCGCTCAACGTGGGCGGCATCGCCAACGTCACCGTCGTCGGCGCGCACGACGAGCCGGTGCTCGGCTGGGACACCGGGCCCGGCAACTGCCTGCTGGACGCCGCGGTGCAGAGGCTCACCGGGCAGCCGTTCGACCGCGACGGGGAGCTCGCGGCCAGCGGCGTCGTGGACCACGAGGCGCTGGACGCGCTGCTGGACGAGCCGTACTACGCGCTGCCCGTGCCGCGGTCCACCGGCCGGGAGCTCTACGACGGCGAGTACGTGACGACGCGGCTCGGCGCCGCGGGGGTGCGAGCGGACCGGCTGAGCACCCCCGACCTGGTCGCCACGCTCACGGAGCTCACCGCGACCACCGTGGCGCGGTCGCTCGCCGACCACGCGCCGGGCGGGGGCGTCGAGCGGGTCGTGATCTCCGGCGGCGGGGCCCGCAACCCTGTGCTCCGCGACCGCCTGCGGGCGCTGCTCCCGGCCGGCACCGCCCTCGAGACCGCGGACGACCTCGGGCTGCCGGCGGACGGCAAGGAGGCGTACCTCTTCGCTCTGCTCGGCTTCCTCGGCGTGCACGGGGTGCCCGGCACCGCGCCCGGCCCGCACCGGCGGCAGGCCACCGGGGCCCGCCGGCCGGTAGTCCTGGGGTCGCTCACGCCCCCCACGCCGCTGCCCGTGGAGGCGGTCCGCACCCCGGTGCGGCGCCTCGCGCTCACCACGGCACCGAGCGTCCCGACCACTGCGCGCGACCTGACGAGAGGAAGCACCCGATGAGCGGAGCGACCGTGCCCGACCCCTCCGTGCCTCCGGACGCCGGCCCCCCGGACGACGTGCTCGACGTCGCGCGGCTCGTCTCGCCGACGGAGGAGCGCAACCCGCGCACCACCGACATCGACCTGCTCCCGCCGGCCGACGTGGTCCGCCTCATCCTCGACGAGGACGCCGGTGTCGCCAGCGTGGTGCGCGCGGAGCGGTTCCGGGTCACGCAGGCGGTGGAGCTCGCGGTCGAGGCGATCCGCGCCGGCGGGCGCGTGCACTACGCGGGTGCGGGCACGTCCGGGCGCCTCGGCGTGCTGGACGCCGTCGAGCTGCTGCCGACCTACGGCGTCGGCCCCGAGTGGTTCGACGCGCACCTCGCCGGCGGTCCCGACGCGATGACCGTCCCGGTCGAGGGCGCGGAGGACGACGCCGACGCCGGCCGGCGCGACCTGGACCACGTCGGCCCGCACGACCTCGTCGTCGGGCTCGCGGCCAGCGGCCGCACCCCGTACGTGGGCGGGGCGCTCGACCTGGCCCGCGAGCGCGGGGCGCGCACCGCGCTCGTCAGCGCCAACCCGGCCGCGCCGCTGGCCGACCGGGCGGACGTCGCGATCCTGCTCGACACGGGGCCCGAGGCCGTGACCGGCTCGACCCGGATGAAGGCCGCCACCGCGCAGAAGATCGTGCTCAACACGTTCTCGACCGCCACGATGATCCAGCTCGGCAAGACGTACTCGAACCTCATGGTCGACGTCCGCGCGTCCAACGCCAAGCTCCGCGCCCGGCTCGTGCGCCTGCTGAGCCAGGCGACCGGCCTCGCGCCGGAGGTCTGCGCGCCTGTGCTCGCCGACGCCGGCGGGGAGGTGCAGGTCGCGCTGGTCATGCTGCTGGCGGGGGTGGACGCCGCGGCGGCGCGCGGCGCGCTCGCCGGGGAAGACGGCGTCCGCGGAGCCCTCGGGCGTCTCGGCGCCGCCCCGCCGAGGTAGTACCCGAACCCGCGAGGTAGTACCCGAACCCGCGAGGAAGTACGAGTTCTCGTGAGGTAGTCCCTGAGTGCGCGAGGTAGTCCAGGCAATATGGACAAGTCGTGCATTCTCGGTACTACCTCGGCCCGGTTCGTACTACCTCGGCGGTAGCCGTACTACCTCGGCGCGATGGGTACTACCTCGCGGGGGTGGGGCGGGCGCCGAAGACGGCGGTGCCGACGCGGACGACGGTCGCGCCCTCGGCGACGGCGAGCTCGAGGTCGCCGGTCATGCCCATGGAGAGCTCGCGGGCGTCGCCCGTCCCCGGAGCCCCGCTGGCGAGCACGGCGTCGCGGACCGCGCGCAGCCGGGCGAAGCCGGCACGCACGAGCGCCTCGTCGCGACGCTCCCCCAGGCGGGCGCCGATCGTCATGAACCCCGCCAGGCGCAGCCCCGGCAGGGCCGCGACATCGAGCGCGAGCGCCGCCGCGTCGTCGGGCGCGACGCCGGACTTGCTCTCCTCGCCGGAGACGTTGACCTGCACGAGCACGTCCAGGGTGCGGCCGTCGCGCTCACAGCGCACCGACAGGGCGCGCGCGAGGGCGAGGGCGTCCACGGAGTCGACGGCGGCGGCGGCGCCGAGCACCTGGTTGACCTTGTTCTTCTGCAGGTGACCGATGAGGTGCGCCTCGACGCGTCCCGCGGCGACGAGGTCCGCCAGGGCCGGCGCCTTCGCGACCAGCTCCTGGACCCGGTTCTCGCCGACCAGCACCGGCCGGTCGTCGCCCTCCGCGGCGGCGAGGTCCAGCGCGGCCCGCACCCCCGCAAGCACGGTCGCGGCGTCCTGCGTCTTGGTGGCCAGCAGCACGCGGACCTCGCGCGGGTCGCGCCCCGCCGCGCGGGCGGCGGCCGCGACGCGGTCGTGGACGGCGGCCAGGCGTGCGGGGATCCCGGGACACTCGGTGGGCATGGTGGCCAGTCTACGAACGCCGTCGGCGGTCGTGGGACGCGACGCGGGTCGCGCCGGACCAGGGTCGCGTCAGGGGGTTCCCGGGTGGTGCCGCGCTCGCGCGGCGGGCGAGGATGGTCGGGTGAAAGCCCTGCTCAACATCATCTGGCTCGTCTTCGGCGGCTTCTGGCTCGCGCTCGGCTACGCCGCGGCGGGCATCCTGTGCTGCATCACGATCGTCGCGATCCCGTGGGGCATCGCGTCGTTCCGCATCGCGGGCTACGCGCTGTGGCCGTTCGGCCGCACGGTCGTCGACAAGCCGGGCGCCGGCGGCTGGTCGGTGCTGGGCAACATCATCTGGATCGTCTTCGCCGGCATCTGGCTCACCATCGGGCACATCACGACGGCGGTCGCCCAGGCGATCACGATCATCGGCATCCCGCTGGCGATCGCGAACCTCAAGATGATCCCGGTCTCGCTGCTGCCGCTCGGCAAGGACATCGTGCCCAGCGACGCCCGGTACCCGACGTACCAGCACTGACCCGTCGGCGACCGGCCTCACGGGCGGCCGATCGGCGCCGCCGTCCCGCCCGTGAGGCGCAGCAGGTCGTCGGGGGCGAGCGACACGTCCAGCCCGCGCCGTCCGCCGGACACGTAGACGACGTCGAAGCCCGTCGCGGACTCGTCGAGCACGGTCGCGTGCCGCTGCTTCTGCCCGATCGGCGAGATGCCGCCCACCACGTAACCGGTGGCGCGCTGCGCCGCCGCCGGGTCCGCCATCGCGGCCCGCTTGCCGCCGACGGCGCGGGCCAGCGCCTTGAGGTCGAGGCTGCCGTCCACCGGCACGATGCCGACCACGAGCCGTCCGTCGACGTCCGCCAGGAGCGTCTTGAAGACCTGCGCGGGGTCGGCGCCGAGCGCCTCGGCCGCCTCCAGGCCGTAGCTCAGCTCCGACGCCGAGTCGTGGTCGTAGGTGTGCAGCCCGTAGGCGACGCCGGCCCGGTCCAGCGCGACGACGGCCGGCGTCCCGTGCGAGGCGTGCGGCTTCTTCTTCGACACGCCGCCGATTGTGCCTGAGTAGGGTGGTGCGGTGCTCCTCCTTCTCGTCCTCGCGATCCTGGTGGGAGGGGCACTCCAACGGGTCACGGGCATGGGCTTCGGGCTCGTCGCCGGCCCGTTCATCGTGCTCCTGGTGGGCCCGCTCGAGGGCGTGCTGTTCGTGAACCTGGCCGGCGCGATCGCGTCCGCGCTCATCCTGGGACGCGTCGCGCGGGACGTGGACTGGCGACGCTACGCCTGGCTCGCCGTCACGTCGGTGGTCGTCATGGTCCCCGCCGCCCTGCTGCTGCGCGACGCGAGCCGCGCGGCGCTCGAGGTCGCCGTCGGGGCCCTCGTCGTCGTCGCGATGACGCTTGCCGTCGTCACGACCCGCCTGCGCCGCGGCGGCCGCCACCCCGTCCGGCCCGAGGCGCG
>JADHZE010000026.1 GCA_026934365.1 Isoptericola sp. QY 916
CGCCGGCGCGCAGCACGACCCGCGCCCCGGGCCGCGGGGACGTCGCCGCGACGCCGACGCGGACCGCCGTGCCCTCGACGTCGAGCCGGACGGCGGCCTCCCGCGTCGCCTGGTGCACCGGGCCGACGTCCTGGATCGGGTACCAGTACTGCGAGAAGGCCGTCGTCTCGCCCGGGCGCAGGAACGCGAAGTCGGGCTGGTTGTCGGTGAAGACGCCCGCCATGAGCTCCACGTACGGGCCGCCCGTGTCCGTGAGGTGCCGGTCCCACGCCCAGCCGAACGGCGCGTTCCCCCACGTCCACATCTTCTTGCCGGGCGAGACGCGGTGGTCCGCCCAGTGCACGAACCCGGCGCCCGCCGCATGGTCGTAGCCGCCGAAGAAGTCGTCCTGCGAACCCAGGCACATGTACGACGTCGGCACGGGGATGTTGCGGTACCGGTCCAGGCGGTCGCCGTCCGGCCGCTCGGGCGTGCGCCGCGCCGGGTAGTCGACGCCGTAGTAGCGGTCCGACGCCGCGGGGAAGGTCGTCACGGCGCGCTTGGCGTGGTCGGCGACGACCGTCACGTCCGTGGGGAAGAACGCCTGGTAGTCGTCGTGCACCGCCGCGGCCACGTTGGCCCACCACAGGAACGTCTGCACGTCGTCGGTGCGGTTGACGAGACGGACGCGCAGCTCGACGAGCGCGCTGTCCGGGCGCAGCCGCACCCCGTGCATCCCCTGCATGCGCGCGAACGGGTCGTGGTCGGAGCACCAGACGGTGACCGCCCCGTCGGGCTCCTCCTCGATCCACGACTCGGTCGGCAGGAAGGTGGCCGGGCGGTGGTGCTGCGGCCAGTTGAGCTCGACGCCGCCCGAGAGCCACGGCCCGAGCAGCCCCACCAGCGCGGGCTTGATGACGTCGTTGCGGTAGAAGAAGTCGTAGCCGCGCGTGCGGTCCAGGCCCACGTGGATGCGCCCGCCGAGCTCGGGCAGCACCATGAGCCGCACGAACGCGTTCTCCAGGTGGACCGCGTCCCACTCGCGCGGGGCCTTCTGCTGCTCGACACGGTCCACGAACGGCATCGGGTACACCGCCCCCGACGACCCCTGGTACACCCGCTGGTCCAGGTACGCCGGGTACCGGTCCGGCTCGCCGATGTCGTACGTGTCGATGGACACCGGTTCGCGCCACCCGCGCACGGGCCGGTCGGCGAGGCTGTCCGGGACGGCCGGCAGGACGATCCGCGACTCTTCTCCTGGCATGGGACGAACGTAGGCCGCTTGACCGCGCGGCACGATGGGCGATTCCCTGGCGCACATGGACGAAACGACGGTCGACGCCGCTGCGGCGCTCCGGGACGGCTTCGCGGGTCAGCGCATGGTCGTCGTACCGCGCCCGACGGTGCGCGCGGCGCTCGCGCGCCCCGTGACCGGACGCCTCCTCGTCACCGACGCGGGCTTCTTCCCCCACGCCGCTCGGCACGGGCGCGCGCGGCCCGAGGGCGCGCGGCAGCACGTCCTGCTGGTCTGCACCGACGGGTCCGGGTGGTGCCGCACGCCGGACGGGCGGACGGCCGTCCGGCCGGGGGACGTCGTCCTGCTGCCCGCCGGCACGGCCCACGAGTACGCCGCCGCGGACGACGACCCCTGGACACTCTGGTGGCTGCACGTGACCGGGCGGGACGCGGACGAACTCGTCGGCGCCGCCCGCGACGCCGCCGGGGGCCCGGTCTCGCACCTCCGCGAACCGGCGTCCGTGGCGAGCCTCGTCTCGCAGGCCATCGACGCCCTCGACGACGGCACGGCGGGCGGGCTGGTGCGCGCCGGCGGGGCCGCCTGGCACGCCCTCGCGCAGGTCGTGGCCACGGGGCGCCGTTCCCCGGGCCCCGCACCGGACCCCGTCGAGCGCGCCGTCGAGCACCTACGGTCGACCGCCCCGCGCCGGACGTCGGTGGAGTCGCTGGCGGCCATGGTCGGGCTGAGCCCGTCGCAGCTCGGCAGCCTGTTCCGGGCACAGGTCGGCACCTCGCCGCTGCGCTATCAGACCGGGCTGCGGATGGCCCGGGCGCGAGAACTCCTCGACAGCACGGACCTCCCGGTCACAGCCGTCGCGCAGGCCAGCGGGTACGACGACGCCCTGTACTTCTCGCGCCAGTTCACCCGTGTGCACGGGTCGTCACCGACCACCTATCGCGCCCGGGGCCGCTAGGCGGGAGGGCCGAGGCCCCGGCGCGGCAGGGTCGAGCGCCCCTCAGGCGGAGGCGTCCCCCTGGATCAGGCGGCGGTTCCAGCGTCGCTGCCACTCGACGTTGTCCCAGCCGGGGTGGTGGGGCGCCGAGTTGGAGCCGAGGACGGCGCCCCAGGCGCCGAGCTCGATGCACCGGGTGATCGCTCGTTCGGCGATACCCTGCCCGACGGGGCCGTCCTCGAACTCGGCGAGCAGCGGGGGTGTAACCGACCCAGCCCTCGCCGATCACGAGAGGGGTGCCCGTGCGCTGCGCGTGGCGCGCCAGCACGTCGAGCCGCTCGTCGACCGCGGTGCTCATGGCCTCGCGCCACTGACCGTAGTTCTCGTACAGCCACCGGTCCCAGCGTGCGGTGTCCATCCAGTCGTGGCTGTAGAACATGCTCGCGGAGACGCCGGTGGCGGACAGACGCCAGGGGTCGACCTTGCCCTCGTACGACGCCACGTCGGGGGCGTCGTCGCGCAGCAGGGACCGCAGCTCCGGGGAGGGGAAGCCCTCCGTCGAGCGCACCCCCGCCCACTTCTCGAGCGCGCCGAGCACGCCGTAGACGTAGACGTGGAAGTGGGCGACCTCGCCGTTGTCGGGGACGGCGGCGATGTCGAGGTGCGGCGGGATGCCGTAGCAGCTCGTGGCCAGGATGTCGGGGTGGCGCTGCTGCATGCGGGTGACCGCAGACTCCACGAACGGGCGCTGCGGCCAGTAGACGTCGGACGGGCCGCCACCGCCCGCCAGGGAGAGGCGGCTCAGGTCGACCTCGTTGTGCAGCTCCGCGTAGGCGATGCGCTCGGCCAGGCCGTGGTCCTTGAGGAACTGCACGAGGTCGGACATGGCGTCGGCCATGACGCGGTGACGGTCGTCGGGATCCACCGCCATGAGGGCCTCGTACCACTCCGGCCCCTCGAGGAATGCCGGGCTCTGCTGGTACTCCCAGGACGACAGGATGACGTAGCAGCCGTGGCGCTCCGCCGCCCGGAAGAGCTCCAGGAGACGGGCCCGCCCGTCCAGGACGGCCCCGCCGGCGGCGTCGTACCACCGCGTCCGGACCCCGACGTCGCCGCCCATGCTCGTGAGGCGCAGCGCGGAGGTGTCGATGCGGTGCTCGCCGAAGAGGAGGAACGGCATCGCGCAGATGCGCACGGTGTTGTAGCCCCGCTCGACGGCCTGCCCGAACGCGGCGTCGAGGTCGGCGAACGCCTCACCCGGGGTGGTCTGGGTGTACCAGGTGAAGTCCCACAGGCTGATCGCCAGGCGGGTGGGGAGGTGCGAGGGCACCTTCGACGCGTGGTGGGGCACGGCGCGGCCTTCCGGTGATCGGGTGTCGTGCTGGTCAGTCGTGCGATGCGACCGAGGCACGAGGACCGCGACGCCGCCGTGGCGTCGCCCCCTCGTCCTCGAGCGGCCTGACGATCACGGTAGGGACCCCGCGCGGGGGCGGGGAATGTCCGATCCGGCGGACGACATGGACGAATCAGCGGTCGCCCGCGTCCGCCCGCTCGAGCACGAACAGCCGCACCACCCGCCCGGACTCCCGCTCGTAGGCGCGGTACCCCGGCCACTGCGCCTCGATGCGCGCCCACAGCGCGTCCCGGTCGCCGCCGTCGGTGACAGGCGTCGCGCGGACATCGAAGCGCCGGCCGCGGACGCTGACGGCGGCGTCCGGGTGCGCGAGCAGGTTGTACGTCCACGCAGGGTGCCGGTCGCGCGCGAACGACGTGCCGGCGACCACCAGCCTCCCCCGGCCCACCGGTGTGTACATGAGGTACGTGTCGCGCGACTCGCCCGACCGGGCCCCGACGGTGTGCAGCACCAGCGAGGGCACCAGCACGGCGGAGAGCTGGAACCGCCCGCGCGTGAGCCGCGCCAGCGCGCGCTCCACGGGCGGCAGGGCGGCGGGGGCGACGGCCCGGAACGCGCGCGTCCGGGTGATCGGCGCGACGACGGACCGGACGACGTGCAGCACGCTGGCCATGCCCCATCCTGGCGGGTGCCCGGCCACGCACGGAAGGCTCGCCTCCCCCGTTCACATCTGTGCACGCCGACTAGTCGGCACGGCAGATCGTTGACCGTGACACCGCTCCGCACGTTCCCTGAACCCGTCGAGCTGGTTCACCTGGGACGAAGGAGACGCCGATGGCGACCTCAGCGCACGAGCACGGGGCACGGGCAGGGACGGACACGCCGAGGACCGGGCAGAGATGCCGGCGGGCCTCCGGCTACGGCCTCACGGCGCTCGTCGTCGCCGGCCTCGTCATGACGGGGATGCCCTCCGTCGCGACGGCGCAGACGGCCGGCACCGCGCAGCAGTCTCCGGCGGCGACCGCGACCACGCCGACCCCGGGCGGCGAGACCACGACGGACACGCCCGCGCTGGTCACCGGGCTGGAAGAGAAGGCCGACGCGTCGGCCACCCCCGCCACGGCCGCGCGGGGCTACCTCAAGTCCCGCAAGGCCCGCTTCCACATCGCCGACCCGGCCACCACCCTGAAGGCCGCCGGCACCGAGAGCGCCGACGGCCAGGAGGTCGTCCGCCTGCAGCAGCAGTACCAGGGCGTCGACGTCCTCGGCGGCGAGTACGTGGTCCGGATGGAGAAGTCCGGCGGCCGGCGCACGGTCACCGGCACGTCGGGGAAGTACTACACCGACCTGGACCTGGACACGGTGACCCCGGCCGTCTCGGAGAAGGTCGCGGTCCAGCGCGCGGTCGCCGCCGTCGCCGGCACCCCCGGGGGCATGCTCCGCAAGGACACGCCCGAGGCCCTCACGTCGTTCAGCGGCGAGTCGCAGGGCGTGGCCATCCTCCCGCAGGGGGACGGCGTGCTGACCCGCCACATCACCGTCACCGGCGTGGACGCCGACGGGATGCCGGTCAGGCAGGAGGTGTACGTGGACGGCGCCGGCGGCTTCCCGGTGCTGCAGTACAGCGCGATCAAGACCTTCGGTGCGCCGGACGGCGACCCCGCCGCCGCGGCGGCCGGGTCCGCCTCGACCGCCGAGGCCCCGGAGGCGGCCTTGAGCTCCACGCCGGGCTCCGTTGTGGGGACCGGCATCCGCTACGACGGCGAGACGGTCGACCTCGGCCTCTACCAGGCCGGCGCGGACAAGCCCTTCCAGATGCTCGACTACACCCGCCGGGCCGAGGACAAGCCGTTCGAGGGCCCGCTGATCAAGACCTACGACGCCCACGGCGCCGAGGCCGCCTACGCCTCCGGCGTCTGGCCCAGCCAGGCGACGATCGGCGAGAGCGCAACCGCGGACCTCGGCCAGGAGTTCACCGACTCCGGCATGGTCGACGCGCACTGGGCGGCCGGCCAGGTCTACGACTACTACAAGGACACCTTCGGCCGGGCCGGGCTCGACGGGCGGGACGGTTTCATCAACTCGATCGTGGGCGTCACCTCGAACGGCGGCCCCTACAACAACGCCTTCTGGGACGGCCAGAAGATGGTCTACGGCCAGGGCGGCGGCGACTTCCGCACCTTCTCGGCGGACACCGATGTCGTCGGCCACGAGATGACCCACGGGGTCGTCGAGCACACCGCGAACCTCGTGTACGTGGGCCAGTCCGGGGCGATGAACGAGGCCGTCGCCGACTACTTCGGCAACGCGATCGACCTCGAGGCGGGCGGCGTCTCGATGGACGACCCGGACGCCGCGCTCCTCGGCGAGGACCTGTGCACGACCGCCGCCCCGAGGGACTGCGCGCTGCGCGACCTGAACGACGGCGCCACCACCTTCGCCGACTTCGTCGGCGCCGGCATCAGCGGCGACAACGGCGGCGTGCACCTCAACTCCACGATCTTCTCGGGCTCCCTGTGGGACGTCCGGGAACGGCTCGGCTCCGAGCTCGCCGACCAGATCGTCTACCGTGCGCTGTCCGCGTACATGACCCCGCTCGACGACTTCCTCGACGGCCGCGCGGCCGTCGTCGCCGCCGCGAAGGAGCTGGGCGCCACCAAGGCGCAGCTGAAGATCGTCAACGGTGCCTTCGACGCGCACGGCATCGTGGCCGGCTGGGAGAAGACGCTCGGCGTCGACAGCGACCTCCTGATCGCGGACGTCAACGTCGGCGACACCGGGGTCGGCGCCGGCGGCGGCAGGTACGCCGTCTCGCGGAGCAACGAGGACGGCTCGATGCCGTACTCGGTGTGGGTGGGCAGGACCGACGGCAAGGGCCGGCCGGAGCTCGTGAGCGGCAACAACGGCAACTTCAACGTGTACGCCGACACCGACGGCACCACCGTGGTCTGGGCCGAGTACACCGGCACCCAGATCGACATCTGGTCGCGTGCCGTGGCCGGTGGCCTGCCGAAGCGGGTCGTCTTCAGCCACAACGGCCCCGTCGGGTCCCTGGCCGTCGACGGCGACCTCGCGGTCCGCACCGTGACCGACTACACCACCGGCACCCAGCACGTCGGGTGGGTGAACCTGAAGACCGGCGCGTCCGGCCTGGTCGACCCCGGCACCCCCGCGGTGTCCACGGCGCTGCCCTCGGTCAAGGACGGCAAGATCGCCTACGCGAAGCTCTGGTACACGGTGGACGGCCCGCAGCTCGGCGTCGAGGTCTTCGACACCGTCGCCGGCACCAAGACCCTCATGCCGATGGACAACGCCACGGTGATGGGCATCGGGCAGACCGCTGTCACCGACGACGGCGTCGTCTGGATCGAGGACACGGACATCACCGACGCCGGGCAGGCCGCGGTGCGCAAGGCGTCCTTCGACGGCTCCACGCCGGTGACGCTGGCCCCGGAGGCGGCCGACGGCGCGCTCTACCCCTACTCGCTGACGGCGTCCGGCACCGCGGTGACGGTCACGTCGATCCCGCCGGCGACGACGTGGGCCAACGCGACGCTGCCGAAGCTCTTCCAGGTGCCCGCCGACGGTACGAAGGGCGCGCAGCGGGTGTCCTGCAGCCGCGGCGAGCAGATGTTCGCCGCCGCCGACGAGGGATCCCGTGTGCTGTGGTTGGACGGCACCACCAGCCACACCAACCTGGTGAAGCGGGACCGCCCGGTCGGCAGGTGCTGACCTGTCGCTCCTGACAGGCCGCGGCCGGGTGCCCCACCGGGCGCCCGGCCGCGGTCGTGCGCGGGACGACGTGTCGGCTTGTCTCCCCTGTCGCCAGACCGCACACTCCGGGCGTGCCCACCGCCGAGCCCGACCGCCCGCCGACCGAGGACGGGACCGCCCCCGTCGACCTCGGGTCCGACCAGCCCGAGCTGTCCCGGCTCGGGCTGGACGACGACATGCTGCGGCTGTACCGCGCGGCCCTACGCACCGGCGCGACGGCGTCGGGCGAGCTGGCCGCGCTGTCGGGTCTCGACCTCGACCGGACGGAGCGCGGGCTGGCGCGGCTCGCCGCGGACGGCTTCCTCACGGCGTTCGGGGCGGTGGCCCCGCGCGCGGCCCTGCGGACCGTCGTCACGCGGCGGATGGCCGAGCTCGCGGAGCAGGAGGCCGAGCTGCGCACGGTGGACGCGATGGTCGACGGCCTGGCCGACGGGCTGTGGCCCTCCGACGCGCGCCTGCCCGTCGGCGACGCCAGCCTCGTGGTCGGCACCCCCGAGATCGCGCGTCTCACGACCCACCTCGTGATGTCCGCGCGGCACGAGGTGCTCGTGCTGGACACGCCGCCGTACGTGCAGATCGGGACCGGCCGCTCGGACGCCTCGTCCGCGCACTTCAGCGTCGGCGCGGACGACGACGTCGACCAGGCGCTCGCCCGCGGCGTCGTCTCGCGGCGCATCGTCTCCCAGGACGGGCTCGACACGCCCGGGCGGGCCGAGGGGATCCTCGAGCTCGGGGGCGCAGGGATGACCGTCCGCGTGCGCGCGACGCTGCCTACGAAGCTCCTGGTCGTGGACCGCGAGACCGCGCTGCTGCCGCCGTCGTCGTCCGCCGACGCCGCCACCACGGCCCTGGTGCTGCGCGGCGGCGTGCTCGCGCACGTCCTCGTGCCGCTCTTCGAGGCCCTGTGGGAGGACGCGGTGCCGGTCGTGGCACCGCCGGGCGACGCCCCGCACCCGGACGGCGCGCTCACCACCGAGGAGCGCGAGCTCCTGACGATGCTGGCGGCGGGCCTCAAGGACGAGGCCGTGGCGCGCCAGCTGGACGTGCACGTGGCCACGGCCCGCCGCCGCATCACGGCGCTGCTGGCGCGCCTCGGGGCGAGCAGCCGGTTCCAGGCCGGCGTGCAGGCGGCCCGGCGCGGCTGGCTGGCGGACTCCTGACATCGGGCCAGGGGAGCCGTCCGGTCAACGGGGTGGGCGCAACACCTCTGACCGAGCAGGCACAGGCCGGGCCCGAGGGGGCACCCCCGGGCCCGGCCCTGCCGGTCACGCGACGGTGGACGTCACCACCCGCGGGTCGGCGACGGTCACCTCGTAGGTGTCGCCGGTGACGACGAGCGTCGCGCGCGGCGTCGCCGTCCCCGGCAGGTCGCGCTTCTCCGAGCGGCGGGCGCTGGTGATGGCGCCGCCGGTGGCGTGCTGGACGTCCTCGGCCTCGGCGTCGGGCGTGGCGGCAACGTGCGACCCCACCCACACCTCGACGTCGCCCGGCTCGACGACGCGCACGAGGCGGCGGTCGGAGAACGCGAGCCGCGTCGTCGGCACGTCGAACGTCACGACGACGGACTCCCCCGGCTCGAGCGCGACGCGGCGGTACCCGAGCAGCTGCGCGACGGGCCGGGTCACCGACCCGATGACGTCGCGCCCGTAGAGCTGCACGACGTCCGACCCGGCGACGGTCCCGGTGTTGGTCACCCGGACGGCGGCGGCGAAGCTGCCGCCCGCGGCGACCTCGCCGTCGACGGCCAGGTCGGTGTACGCGAACGTCGTGTACGACAGGCCGAAGCCGAACGGCCGCAGCGGCGTCGAGTCCGTGGACGTCACGTCGGACGGCCCGCCCAGCACGGGGTGCAGGTACGAGTACGGCTGCGCCCCGGCCGACCGCGGCAGCGACACCGGCAGGCGGCCCGACGGGTTCACCGCGCCGGCGATCGCCGCGGCGACGGCCGTGCCGCCCTCCTCGCCGGGGAAGAACGCCTGGAGCACCGCGCCCGGGCGCCGGTCGTCGGAGTCCCCGGCGACGTCGAGCGCCCAGTCGATCGCGTACGGCCGGCCGCTGAGCACCACCATGACGACGGGGGTGCCAGTGGCGAGCACGGCCTCGACGAGCCCGCGCTGCACGCCGGGCAGCTCCAGCGACTCCGCGTCGTTGCCCTCGCCCACGGTGCCGCGGCCGAACAGGCCCGCGTGGTCCCCCACGACGACGACGGCGACGTCCGCCGACGACGCGGCGGCGACCGCCTCGGCGAAGCCGGACGTGTCCTCGCCCTCGACGTCGCAGCCCGCGGCGTGCACGAGCTCGGGCTGCGGCAGGCCCGCGGTGCGGAACGCGCCGCCGAGCGACTCGAACACGGTGGGGATGTGGAAGCCCTTCGGCACCTCGGGGTGGTGCGCCAGCACGTGGTTGGCGAACGAGTAGCAGCCCATGAGCGCGTCGCTGCGGTGCGCGTTGGGGCCGACGACGGCGACGCGCGACGGTGCGGCGCTCCACCCGGTCAGCGGCAGCACGCCGTCGTTGCCGAGGAGCACGAGCGACTCCTCCGCCAGGCGGCGCGCCACGTCGCGGTGGGCGGGCGAGTCCAGGTCGACCACGGCGGGCGGCTCGCCGGCGAAGGCGTCGTCGTCGAGCAGGCCGAGCTCCTCCTTCTGCGCGAGGGCGCGCAGCACGGCGCGGTCCACGTACCGCTCGTCCAGGCCGCCCGCACGGACGACGTCCGCGAGCGGCTCGAGGTACGCGTCACCCGACGGCAGCTCGACGTCCAGGCCGGCCGCGAGCGCCTGCGCCGCCGCCTCGCCGCGGTCGGCGGCCACCCGGTGCATCACCTCGAGGAACGCGACGCCGAAGTAGTCCGCGACGACGGTGCCGTCGAAGCCCCACTCGTCGCGCAGGATCCCGGTGAGGTGCTCCGGGCTGGCGTGCATCGGCACGCCGTCGACGTCGACGTACGACGCCATGACCGACCGCACGCCGCCGTCGCGCACCGCCATCTCGAACGGCGGGAGGAAGACGTCGGCCATCTCGCGCGGGCCCGCCGAGACGGGCGCGTGGTTGCGCCCGGCGCGCGACGCCGAGTACCCGACGAAGTGCTTGAGCGTCGCGTGCACGCCGGCGTCCTGCAGGCCCCGCACGTACGCGGTGCCGACCGTGCCGACGAGGTACGGGTCCTCGCCGATGCACTCGTCGACGCGGCCCCAGCGGGGGTCCCGCACGACGTCGAGCACGGGTGCGAGACCCTGGTGGATGCCGAGCTCCCGCATGGACCGCCCGATGACGTCGCCCATCTCGGCCACGAGGTCGGGGTCGAACGACGCACCCCAGGCGAGCGGCGTGGGGAACGTCGCCGCCTTCCACGCGGACAGGCCCGTGAGGCACTCCTCGTGCACGAGGGCGGGGATGCCGAGCCGCGTCTCGCGCCGGAGCCGCTGCTGCTCCGCCCACAGCCAGGCGGCGCGCTCCGCCGGGTCGACCGGCCGCGTGCCGTAGACCCGGGTGTAGTGGCCGATGCCGTGCCGGGTGACCTCCTCGAGGCGGCCGCCGTCGCCGGCGGCCATCTCGCCCTGCATGGGGGCGACGACGTCGCCGCCCTGGTCGAGCCAGTAGCCGACCAGCTGCGCGAGCTTCTCCTCCAGGGTCATGCGGGCGTGCAGCGCGGTCACGCGCGCGGACACCACGGGCAGCGCCGGCAGCTCCGGCGCCGTGGGGACAGGGTGGGTCACGTGCTCTCCTTGGGTCATCCCTTCACGGCTCCCTGCAGGCCGTTCACGATGCGCTTCTGCATCGCGAGGAAGAACACCAGCGCAGGGATCATCGCCAGCGTCGTGAAGGCGAACACGCCCGCGGTGTCGGCCGAGTGCTCCGAGGAGAAGTCGGCGACGCCGAGGGGCAGCGTCCGCATGTCGCCCTGCAACAGCAGCAGGGGCAGGAGGTAGGCGTTCCAGGAGCCGACGAACGCGAGCACGCCGACGGTCACCATCCCCGGCCCGGACAGGGGCAGCAGGATCCGCCAGAAGAACCCGACGCGGCTGGCGCCGTCGAGCTGCGCCGCCTCCTCGAGCTCGGTGGGCAGCGCCTGGAGGAACGGGCGCAGGATGACGACCGTCATCGGCAGCGCGAACGCCGCCTGCGGCAGCGCCACCCCCCACCAGGTGTTGCCCATGTGGTAGTTCTGCGTGATCAGGATGAACAGCGGGATGATCGCCACGGTCGCGGGGAACAGCAGCCCGATCACGAACACCATGAACAGCGCCTCGCGCCCCTTGAAGCGGTACCGCGCGAGGGGGTAGGCGGCCATGATGCCGAACACCACGACGACGGCGGTCGTGACGACGGCGATGATCGTGGAGTTGAGGAAGTAGCCCCAGAACGGCGAGCCGGCCGAGAGCACGCCGGCGTAGCTGTCCCACACCCACGGACTGGGCAGGCCGGCCGGGTCCTCCGCGAGCTGGGCGTTCGTGCGGAACCCGCCGAGCACGCCGTACAGCACCGGCCCGAGGGTCACCGCCACCACGACCAGCGCGATCGCGTAGACCAGCGGGTTCCCGCCGGAGAAGGTCGTCCTGCGGCCGCTGCGGGCGGGGGCAGGGCCGGAGGTGCGGGCGGGGGTCGTCACGGCGCTCATCGGCCGCCCTCCTTGCTGTCGCGGCTCAGGATGAACTTCTGGTACGCGAGCGCGAGCACCAGCGCGATGACGAACAGCACCACCGAGGCGGCGCCGGCGATGCCGAAGTTCTGCCGCTTGGTGCCCTCGTTGACGAGGAACGTCGCCATGGTCGTCGTGGCGTTCGCGGGCCCGCCGCCGGTGAGGATCCACACCATGTCGAAGAGCTGGAGCGAGCCGATCATCGACAGGAAGCCCCAGGTCCGCATGGTCGGGCCGAGCAGCGGGATGGTGATGCGCCGCTGCACCTGCCACCAGGAGGCGCCGTCGAGCTGGGCGGCCTCGTAGAGCTCGTCGGGCACTCCCTGCAGCCCCGCGAGGAACAGGATCACGGCGAGGCCGAGGTACTTCCAGGTGAGCACCACGAGCACGGTCCCCAGCGCGTACTCGGGCGTGCCGAGGAAGCCCTGCTCCGGCCCGTGCAGGCCGACGGCGGCGAGCATCGTGTCGATGACGCCGTACTCCGGCTGCAGCAGCTGGAACCACACGACGCCGGCGATGACCTCCGCCAGCACGTACGGCACGAAGATGATCGTGCGCAGCAGGCCCTGGCCCCACATCTTGCGGTTGAGCAGCAGCGCGATCGCGAGCCCGAGCGGGAGCTGCAGCAGGATCGAGCCCACCACGATGACGAGGTTGTGCACGACGGCGTCCGTGAAGACCTCGTTGGTCAGCACCGACACGTAGTTGCGCAGGCCGACGAAGTCGACCATCGGCCCGAAGCCCTTCCACCTGTACAGCGACATCTGCACGGCGGTGGCCACGGGGACGACGACGAACGCGACGAGCAGCGCGAGCGCCGGCGTCACGAACAGGGCGATCTCCGCCCGCTTGCGCCACACGGCGGACCTGCCGCGGCGCTCCGGACGGCGGTCCGCCGACCGTGCCGGGGCACGGTCGGCGGACCGGACTGCGGTGTCCGTCATCGTGCGGTCACTGGTCCGCTTCCGCGGCGGACTGCACCGCGTCGACGACGTCCTGCGGGGTCGCCTTGCCGGCGAACTGCAGGGCGATCGCGTCGTTCATCGCGCCACCCACGGACGCGCCGAGCAGCGTGTCGAGGTAGAGCTGGATCTCCGGGGCGCTGTCACGCACCTCCAGCAGCTCCGCCAGGGCGGGGTCGGAGACCTTCTCCGAGGCCGTCGGGTTGGTCGGCAGGCCCATGTCGAGCTCCGCGAAGCCCTGCTGGACCTCGTCGCTCAGGAGGTACTGCGCGAAGTCGACCGCGACGTCGGGCGCGTCCTTCGACACGGCCCAGGCGTCGCCGCCGCCCATCTGGGCGCCGTCGGTGCCCTGCTGGCCGTCGATCGAGGGGTAGGGGAACCAGCCCGTGTCCTCGCCGAGACCGGACCCGTCCTCCGTGAGCCCCTGCATGACGCCGGGCTCCCAGTGGCCGGCCAGCTCCATCGCGACCTTGCCCGAGGCGAGCAGGCCGGACGCCGACGTCGCGCCGGTCTGGGCCGGGGTGGTGAGGAAGCCCTTGTTGAACGGCTCCGTGGCGAGCAGCTCGTCGAGCGTCTCGCCCGCCTTGACGAAGCACGGGTCGGAGTAGTCGACCGAGGTGACCGCGGTGTCGAGGGTGTCTGCCGAGCACTGGCGGATCACGTTGTAGTACCAGTAGTGCGCGGCGGGCCACTTGTCGCCCGCACCGACCGAGGCCGGCGTGATGCCCGCGGCCTGCAGCTTGTCGAACGCGGCGTACAGCTCGTCCATCGTGGTCGGGGTCTCGGTGATCCCCGCCTTCTCGAACAGCGACTTGTTGTACCAGAAGCCGACGACGCCCATGGAGAACGGCAGCGCGTACGACGCGCCGTCCACCTGGAAGCCGGACATGTACGGCTCGATGGTGCTGATCGTGTCGGCGGCCGGCTCCGACAGGTCCTTGAGCAGCCCGGCCTCGACGTGGTCGGCGAGCTCGCCGCCACCTCGCTCCATGAACACGTCGGGCGCGTCGCCCGCCTGGAAGGCGGCGTCGAGCTTGGTGAGCATGTCCTCGTGGGCCATGGCGCTGACCTCGACGGTCGTGCCGGGGTGGTCCTTCTCGAAGTCGGCGGCGACCTTGTCGTAGTACTCCTTGCCCTCACCGGTGTTGGAGTTGTGCCACCACGTGATGGTGCTGGCGTCGGCGCTGCTGCCGTCGTCGTCGCCCTGCGAGCCGGTGCCCTGGCCCGCGCAGGCGGCGCCCAGGAGCGCCACGGTGGTCCCGAGCGCGACCGCGGTGGCGCCTCGCATGAACCTCGTCCTCGTCATCATCGATCCCTTGTCCTCGTCGACGGGCACGGCAGCGACGCTGCCGCGAGGTAGGTGTTGTGCCTGACACGAGAGTGGCAGGCGGACAGCGCGACCGTCAATCGTTGTCGATAACGATTTCGAAACCTCACCCGTCGTCGCCCCCGACGCCGGACGACGCCGCGTGACCGCCGCCCTCATGGCGCATACTGTCGACTCGTGAGCACCGCCGCCGACCCGTCCAGGGGTCCCTCCGCGCCCGTCGCCGGGCGCGTCACCATCTCGGACGTCGCCCGCGTCGCCGGCGTCTCGGTCGCCACCGTGTCGAAGGTCGTCAACAACCGGTACGGCGTGGCCGCCGGCACGTCCGAGCGGGTGCTCGCCGTCGTCGAGGAGCTCGGCTACGAGTCCTCCCTGGTGGCCCGCAGCCTGCGCCGCACCAGCACCAACGTCATCGGCGTGCTCGTCGCGGAGTTCGAGCCGTACTCCACCGAGCTGCTCAAGGGCATCTCGGCCGCCGTCGACGGCACCGGCTACGAGCTCCTCGCCTACGCCGGCCGCACCGACGGCGGAGCGCGCACGGGCTGGGAGCGACGGTCGCTGTCGCGGCTGGCCGGCACCCTGGTCGACGCGGCGATCGTCGTGACGCCCACCATGGTGATGTCGGCGGACTCCCCCGTGCCCGTGGTCGCCGTCGACCCGCACACCGGGCCCGAGGGCACCCCCACCGTCGATTCCGACAACACGACCGGCGCGCGCGAGGCCGTCGAGCACCTCATCGACCTCGGCCACCGGCGGATCGCGCACCTGGGCGGCCGCGCCGACCTCGAGTCCGCCCGCCTGCGCGAGCTCGGCTACCGGCAGGCGCTCGAGGGCGCCGGCATCGCCGTCGACCCCCTGCTCATCAAGGTGGGCGGCTACCGGCCGGACCTCGCCGACGCGCCCGTGCGCACCCTGCTCGACCGGCCGGACCGGCCCACCGCCGTGTTCGCCGCGAACGACCTGTCCGCCATCCACGTGCTGGAGGTCGCCGCCGAGCTCGGCCTGCGCGTCCCCGAGGACCTGTCCGTCGTCGGCTTCGACAACATCCCCGAGTCCTGGGGCAGCGCTCCCCCGCTCACCACCGTCGCGCAGCCCCTGCACCGCATGGGCGCCGAGGCGCTCCGCATGGTGCTCGACCTCCTCGAGGGCACCGCCCGCGAGCGGCACCTGCGCCTGCCCACGTCACTCGTCGTCCGTGCCTCCACGGCGCCCCCGCCGAGGTAGCACCAGCCCTGCCGAGGTAGTACGAGATCCCGCGAGGTAGTACCCGCACTGCCGAGGTAGTACGAGATCCCGCGAGGTAGTACCCGTCCTGCCTCGGCGCCGTCAGCGGGCGCGTCCGTGCCGGCGCTCGGGCTCGCGCGGACCGCGCCGGGCGAGGTAGCGCTGCCGCAGCCGCACCACGACGAACCACAGCACGAGCAGCCCGATGACGACGAGCACGGCGTTCGAGATGATGCCGCTCCACTGCGCCAGGACCGGCTCGATGGCGGGGCCGAAGGCGTAGCCGAGGCCCACCCAGATGCCGTTCCACACGCCGGAGCCGATGGCCGTGTACAGCGTGAACGACCAGAACGGCATGCGCTCGATGCCCGCGGGGATCGAGATGAAGCTGCGCACGAGCGGCACGCAGCGCCCCACGAGGACCGCGACGCGCCCCCACTTCGCGAAGAACGCCTCGGCCTTGTCGAAGTCGGAGCCGTCCATCAGGGGGATGGCGTCGACGATCGCGCGGGTGCGGTCGCGCCCGAGCAACCGGCCCAGGTACCACCAGACCCAGGCGCCGAGCACGGCGCCGACCGTGGCGGCGAGGATCGCCAGCCAGGCGTTCATCTGCCCGTCGTAGGCGAGGAAGCCGGCCGCCGGCAGCACGGCCTCGGACGGGATGGGCGGCACGAACGTCTCGATGAGGACGGCGGCGCCGACGCCGATCTCGCCGAGCGTGGTCATGAGGCCCAGCACCCAGCCGATGAACCCGTCGTACTCGGCGGACGGGTCCGTCGCCGAGGCTGCGACGGCGGCGGCGTGCACGACGCCGGTCACGCGCCCGCCCCGGCGTCGGGCGTCGCCGCGAGCGCGGCGTCGAGGGCGGCACGGGTCGCGGCCACGACCTCGGGGTCGGTGACGTCGTAGCCGCTGCTGCCCCCGCCCCCGGGGCCGCCGTCGGCGACCACGGTGCGCTTGGCCGAGAGGTGGACGGCGTGCACGCCCGCGCCGACGAGGGCGGGGACGTCGTCCAGGCGGACGCCGCCGCCGGCCATGACCTCGACGCCGAGCTCGCGGCCGCGCGTCGCGAGCGCCGCCAGGACATCGAGGGCCTCGCCGGCCCGCGGGGCGCCGCCGGAGGTGAGGACGCGGCGCACGCCCGCGCGCGCGAGGACGTCGAGGACGGCGACCGGGCCTGGCACCTGGTCGATCGCGCGGTGGAACGTGACGTCCGCGCCGCCGGCCGCGTCCACGAACGCCGCGCGCGCCGCGGCGTCGACCGCGCCGTCCGCGGTCGTGGCGCCGACGACGACGCCGTCCGCGCCGGCGTCCAGCACCGCGCGCACGTCGCGCACCTGCACGTCGACCTCGTCGGCCGCGAAGACGAAGCCCCCTGCCCGCGGGCGTACCAGCACGTGCACGCCGACGCCCGAGCCGCGCAGCGCGTCGGCGACGGCGGCGACCATGCCGAGGGACGGGGTGAGCCCGCCCGTGCCGGCGAGGGCGGCGCACAGCTCGAGGCGGTCCGCGCCGCCCGCCACCGCGTCGCGCGCGCCCGCGACGTCCTGCACGGCGATCTCCAGGGCGACGCCGCCCCGAGGGGCGAAGTCCTGGCCGGTGGAGAGCATGGGCACGGGGTCTGTCGAGGGGTCGGCAGTCACGGCGGCGAGTCTACGGGGGCGCAGGTGTCCGGGACCGGGGCGACCTGTGACGGGACGGTGCTGGTCGGAGGCGCTGTCCCGTGAGGGTGGCAGGATCGTCGGGTGCCCTCCTACCGCGTGAGCCTCGCCGTCGGCCTGCTGCAGCCAGGGGTGGACCCCGCCGACGTGCTGCCCGCCGCGGCGGACGCGGCGCGCGAGCTCGTCACCGTCGAGGCGTACGACGTCGGCGTCGTGCGGGGCCGGGCACGTCTCACGGTCCGCTTCACCGCGGAGGACGACGCCGCCGCGCACCGCGTGGCGGACGCCGTCCACGACCGCGTCGACGCGCTGGCCGACACCTTCGGCGGCACGCTCACCCGGCGGTGGGGCGGCCGCTGGCAGCCCGCCTGACGCGGGGCCCCGACGGCACGGGCGAGCCCGCCGGCCCCGAGAGGCGCGGCGGGCTCGTCGTGCGGGCGGCGTCGGGGCCGCCCGGGGTCACTGCCCGAACGCCTCCAGCAGGTTCCGGCGTTCCGCGTCGGTGAGGTTGGTGCTGACCAGCGTCGCGTTGACGCCGTGCAGCCGCTCCCCCAGCCGGTCGGGGTCGATCGGCTCGGTCACGATGAAGAGGGCGGACGTGCCGGGCACGATCTCCTTCTTCATCTGCTCGATGTCCTTCGCGGTGATCCCGACGTCGGACAGCGACCGGGTGATGCCGGCGATCGCCGCCCCGGCGGCGGCCCCCAGGACCGGCAGGAAGAACAGCGCCCCGAGCAGCAGGCCCCACACGGCCCCCCAGCCCGAGGCCTTGGCGGTGTCGTCGTGCGAGCCGTGCGTGTCGGGCTTCTTCGCGCCTTCCGGCCAGCTCACCACAGCGTGGTCGACGACCTTCACCAGACCGTCCGCCTCGCCGCCCTTGACGGCCTTGAAGGCGCGGTCGGCCGCACCCGGGTCGTCGAACTTCCAGACCGTGAAATTCGCCATGCGTGCCTCCGTTGCGCCAGGCCGGGTCCGTCCCCGGCAGTCGTCATCCTGGCAGCGTGAACAGGCCGCGCAACCGGGCGGGGCGGTCAGTACCGTGGGGCCCATGACCTCCTCCCCCGTCGATCCCACCACCACGACCTCCTGGGGCGACCTGTACGCCCACTACCAGGAGTTCCGGGGCGACCTGCGCGGCTGGTTCGCCGCCGCCCCCGGCCGCGCCGCGCGCATGACCCACGTCGCGGGCGACCTGCACGTGGACCTCTCGAAGAACCTCGCCACGGACGAGACGCTGGACCTGCTGGTCCGCCTCGCGCACGAGGTGCACCTGCCCGAGCGCATCGAGGCGATGTTCACCGGCGAGCACATCAACGTCACGGAGGACCGCGCCGTCCTGCACACGGCGTTGCGCCGCGCACCCGGCACGCAGCCGCCGCTGGTCGTGGACGGGCAGGACGTCGACGCCGACGTCCAGACCGAGCTCGACAAGCTGAGCGCGTTCGCCGACCAGGTCCGCGACGGGTCGTGGTCGGGCATCACGGGCAAGCCGGTGCGCACGGTGGTCAACATCGGCATCGGCGGCTCCGACCTCGGGCCGGTCATGGTCTACGAGGCGCTCAAGCCGTACGGCCGCACCGGCACGGACGCCATCGAGGCCAGGTTCGTCTCGAACATCGACCCCACCGACGTCGCGCAGAAGACGGCGGACCTCGACCCGGAGACCACGCTGTTCGTCGTGGCGTCCAAGACCTTCGGCACCCTGGAGACGCTCACCAACGCGCGGCTCGCCCGGGCCTGGCTGTGGGAGAGCCTCATCGCGGCGGGCGTCATCGAGGACGACCCGGACGCGAAGCAGGCCGCCGTCAAGGCGCACTTCGTGGCCGTCTCGACCGCCCTCGACAAGGTGGCCGACTTCGGCATCGACCCGGCCAACGCGTTCGGCTTCTGGGACTGGGTGGGCGGCCGCTACTCGGTGGACTCCGCCATCGGCACGTCGCTGGCGATCGCGTTCGGCCCCGACGTCTTCCGCGACCTGCTGGCCGGCTTCCGCGCCGTCGACGAGCACTTCCGCAGCACGCCCTTCGAGGCGAACGTGCCCGTCCTCATGGGCATGCTGAACGTCTGGTACGGCAACTTCCTCGGCGCCCACACGCACGCCGTCCTGCCGTACGCGCAGCAGCTGCACCGCTTCCCGGCGTACCTGCAGCAGCTCACCATGGAGTCCAACGGCAAGTCGGTGCGCTGGGACGGGTCCCCCGTCACCACCCAGACCGGCGAGGTCTTCTGGGGCGAGCCGGGCACCAACGGCCAGCACGCCTTCTACCAGCTCATCCATCAGGGCACGCGCCTCATCCCGGCGGACTTCATCGCCGTCGCCACCCCCGCGTACCCCCTCAAGGACGACGAGGGCGACGGGAAGGCCGTGGCCGCGGGCGCCGACGTGCACGAGCTGTTCCTCGCCAACTTCTTCGCCCAGACCAAGGCGCTCGCCTTCGGCAAGACGGCGGAGGAGGTGCGCGCCGAGGGCACGCCCGAGGAGATCGTCGCGGCCCGCGTCTTCTCCGGGAACCGGCCGACGACGTCGATCGTCGCGCCGGCGCTCACGCCGTCGGTGCTCGGTCAGCTCGTCGCGCTGTACGAGCACATCACCTTCGTGCAGGGCGTGGTGTGGGGCATCGACAGCTTCGACCAGTGGGGCGTGGAGCTCGGCAAGAAGCTGGCGCTGGAGATCGCGCCCGCCGTGTCGGGCGACGACGCCGCCCTGGCCGCGCAGGACTCCTCCACGCAGGCGCTCATCCGCTACTACCGGGAGCACCGCGCCTGAACCAGACGGCGAGCGGGTGAAGTTTGCCGGGTGCGCGGGGACTGCGCCGCTGGTCACGGGAGCGCTGCCGCACGACGGTGCGGCAGCGCTCCCGGCGCTGCGTACACTGACCGCGGTCGAGCAGACGGCCAGCCCCCCTCGTCCGGAAGGATCCCGCGATGACTGCTGTCGCGCCGAGTGCCCTGGCACAGACCCTCGTCGACCATGCGGAGACCGTCCGCCCCGCCTGGCTGGACGCCGCGGTGGACGAGCTGCGCGGACGCACCACCCGCGGCGAGCTCGAGCGCGAGCAGTCCGACATCTACCAGGCCCTCGTCGACGGCCTGCAGGCGGGAGGCACCGACCTGCAGTCGGAGGCCTTCGACCAGCTGCGCGGGATCCTGGCGGACGTCTCCGCCGCGCGCGCCCGGCTCGGCTTCACGCCCCGCGAGACCGCCGTGGGCGTGTTCGCGCTCAAGGAGGGGCTGTACGGGCTGGCCGGGTCGGACGACACCATGACGCGCGTCCTGCCGCTGCTGCGCCTCGTGGACGAGCTCGGGCTGTTCACGTTCGAGGCGTTCGCCGCCGCCCGCGAGTCGATCATCAGCGAGCAGGCCGAGCAGCTCCTGGAGCTGTCGACCCCGGTCGTCAAGCTCTGGGAGGGCATCGTGGCGGTGCCGCTGGTCGGGACCCTCGACTCCGCGCGCACCCAGGTCGTCATGGAGAAGCTGCTCAACACCCTCGTCGAGACGGGCAGCACGCAGGCCATCATCGACATCACCGGCGTGCCGGCGGTCGACACGCAGGTGGCCCAGCACCTGCTGCGGACGGTCGTCGCGGCGCGCCTCATGGGCGCGGAGTGCACGATCAGCGGCATCCGTCCCCAGATCGCGCAGACCGTCGTCGCGCTCGGGATCGAGTTCGGAGACATCCGCACCCGCGCGACGCTGGCGGACGCGCTCGTGGACGCGCTGCGGGAGGGTCGCCGCTCGCACACCGAGGTGACCGCGTGAGCGACGCCGTCCCCATCCTCAAGATCGGGTCGACGCTCCTCGTGTCGATCCAGGTGGACCTCCAGGACGACACCGCGCTGCAGCTGCAGGAGGACCTGGCCGAGCGCATCACACGCACCGGCGCGCGCGGCGTCGTCATCGACATCTCGGGCCTGGAGATCGTCGACAGCTTCATCGGCCGGATGCTGGCGTCGGTCGCCGCGATCTCCCGCGTCCTGGACGCGCAGACGGTGGTGGTCGGCATGCGGCCCGCCGTGGCCATCACGATGGTGGAGCTGGGGCTGTCCCTCGGCGGCGTCCGCACCGCGCTGGACGTGGAGCGCGGTCTCGCGATGCTCGCCCCGGCCCACGAGTCCGCCGAGAGCGTGCTGCTCGCGGCGGCCGCCGAACGAGAGTCGAGATGACGACCGCGCCCTCGGCCACGGCGACGGAACGGCTCGAGGTGCGTGCCGACTCCGACGTGGTCCGGGTCCGACAGCTCGTCCGCACGGTCGCGCAGCAGGCGCGGCTCTCCCTCGTCGACCAGACGAAGCTCGTCACGGCCGCGAGCGAGCTCGCCCGGAACACGCTGGTCTACGGCGGCGGCGGCGAGGTCGAGGTGGAGCTCGTCGCCGACGGCCGACGGTCCGGGGTCCGGGCCGTCTTCTCCGACGAAGGTCCGGGCATCGCCGACCTCGACCTCGCGCTGACGGACGGCTGGACCAGCGGCAACGGGCTGGGCCTCGGGCTGTCCGGCTCACGGCGGCTGGTGGAGCAGTTCTCGATCGACACGGCACCGGGAGCCGGGACCCGGGTCGAGATCGTGACCTGGTCGCGATGATCTCCCCGTCGGGGCCGTCCTCGCCCGACGCGGCGGTCGCCCTGGAGGCCGGGGTGTGGCACACCGTCGACCATCCCTCCGCCGTCGGCGCGGTCCGGCGCGCCGCGACGACGGCCGCGCTGAGCCTCGGGCTGGGCGAGGCGCGCGCCGCGGAGGCCGGCCTCGTGGTGTCCGAGCTGGCGTCCAACCAGACCCGGCACGCCGGCTCGGGGTCGGTCGTGCTGCGCGTCCGTCGTTGGGACGACCACGCCGCGCTCGAGGTGCTGGCGGTGGACTCCGGCCCCGGAATGCGCGACCTCGACGCCGCGATGCGGGACGGGGTGTCCTCGCGCGGCACCCTCGGCATCGGGCTCGGCACGCTGCCGCGGCTCACCTCGTCGTGGGACGCCTGGTCGGCGCCCGGGCAGGGCACGGTGGTGGCCGCCACCTTCGCCTCCCCCGGCTCCCGCCCCGATCCCGCACCGGGGGCGGGGCTGACGCGGCCGATGACCGGGCAGGCCGTCTGCGGCGACGCGTTCGCCCTCCGGACGGACGACGGTGTGACCTCGGTCCTCGTCGCCGACGGGCTCGGCCACGGTCCCCTGGCCGCCGTCGCGTCGCAGTCGGCGGTCCGCGCGTTCCTCGAGGCGGAGCCCGCCGGCCCCTCCGCACTCCTCGCACGGGTCCACGGCGCTCTGGGCGGCACGCGCGGCGCGGCGGTCTCCGTGTCGCGGGCGGAGCGCGGGACGCTGCGGCACGCCGGGCTCGGCAACATCGGCGGCACCGTGCAGGGCGCCGACCGGCCGCGGAGCCTCGTGAGCCAGCCCGGCATCGCCGGCACGCACGCACGGGCCGTCCGCGAGGTCGCCGTGCCCGTCGGCGCCGGCGACCTGCTCGTGCTGCACTCCGACGGGCTCACCGACCGCGCGAGCCTGGCCGCCTACCCCGGGCTGACGGCTCGCACCCCTCTCGTCGTCGCGGGCGTGCTCATGCGCGACTTCGCCGTGCGACGGGACGACGCGTGCGTCGTGGTCGTCCCCCTGGGAGGCACCCCGTGACCACGGCCGGCACCCCGCTCCTCACCACCCGGCTCGAGGGCGACACGGACCTGCTCGCCCTGCGCCGCGCGGGCCGCGAGATCTCCCGCGCCCTGGGCCTCGACGTCCACACCCAGGTGCGGGTCGCCACCGCGCTCTCCGAGGTCGGTCGTGCCGCCGTCGCGCTCGGGCCCGTGGAGGTCACCATCGGCCTCGACCGGGGCGCCCGGCCGCTCCTGCGTGCGGACCTCGAGTCGGCCGCCGGCCTGACCACGACGGGCAGCGCCGCCGACGGTGGCGTCCCGGCGGCACGGCGTCTCGTCGACGAGGTCGTGCTCGGCGCGGACGGCCGCCACGTTACCCTCGTGGTCGAGCTGGGCGCCTCCGCGCCTCTCGACACGGCGACCACCGACGCCCTGCGCCGCGCGATCACCGTCGGCTACGGGGCCAACGCCCTCGACGAGCTGCGGGTGCAGAACGCCGAGCTGCTGCGCACGCACGACGAGCTGGTGACGCAGCGGGAGGAGCTCCGCCGGCTCAACACCGAGCTGGAGGAGACCAACCGCGGCGTCCTCGCGATGTACCACCAGCTCTCCGCAGAGCTGGAGGAGACCAACACCGGCGTCGTCGCGCTGTACGCCGAGCTCGACGAGCGCGGCCGGGAGCTGGCGGCCGCGAACGAGGCCAAGTCGCGCTTCCTGCGCAACGTCAGCCACGAGCTGCGCAGCCCGGTCAACTCCATCATCGGGCTGACCTCGCTCCTGCAGGCGTCGACGATGTCCGGGGACCAGGCCGAGCAGGTGGAGTTCGTGCGCGACAGCGCGGCCACGCTGCTCACCCTCGTCGACGAGCTCCTCGACCTCGCGCGCGCGGAGGCCGGGCACCAGGACGTGGCGCCCGCGCCGATCGACGTGCCCGCGCTGCTCGACGAGCTCCGGGGCACGACGCTCCCCCTGGTGCGCGACGGGGTGGAGCTGGTGGTCGCGTGCGAGCCCGGGCTGGCGCTCGTGAGCGACCGACGGCTGGTCGCGCGGGTCCTGCGCAACCTCCTGACGAACGCCGTCAAGTTCACCGAACGGGGCAGCGTGCGGCTCGACGCCCGCGTCGAGGGCGACGCCGTGCGGTTCGTCGTCGAGGACACCGGCCTGGGGATCGGCCCCGAGCACCTGGACGCCGTGTTCGAGGAGTTCGTCCAGGTGCCCAACCGCCTCCAGCCGGGCGTCCGGGGGACCGGCCTCGGCCTGCCCTACGCCCGGCGCACCTCCGAGGCTCTCGGCGGGACGCTGACGGCGAGCTCGGCCCCCGACGTCGGCAGCACGTTCACCGTCGTCCTCCCCGTCGCGCCCCCGGACCCGGCGGGGACCGCGACGGCGGTGCCCACGCCCACGCGCTCCCCCGCCACGGCCGGGCGGGACGCGGAGACCGGGCTCGGCCACGTCCTGGTCGTCGACGACGACCGGTCGTACGGCGCGTACGTCGCGGGACTGCTGCGCGAGGACGCCGGCCGCGTCAGCGTCGCCCACGACGGGCGGCACGCGCTCGCTCTCCTGCGGGACGCCCCTGCCGATGCGGCCGTCGTGGACGTGCGGCTGCCGGAGCTCGACGGCGTGGGCCTGCTCGCGCGGCTCCGTGCCGAGCACCCCCACCTGGCCGTCGCGCTCATGTCCAGCGGCCCCGCCCCGGACCAGACAGGGGTGGGGCGGCCGGCGCCCTTCCTGCCGAAGTCGACGCTCGACCGCGATTCCCTCACCCGCGCGCTCCGTGGCGGCGGTGCCGCATGACGCCCGCCGACCGCACCGTCCTCGTCGTGGACGACACCCGCGCGCACCGCTACGTCATGGCGACGTGGCTGCGGGGCGCGGGCTTCGACGTGCTCGAGGCAGGGACCGGCGCGGAGGCGCTGGACCTGGTGACCGCGACGATCGACGCGGTGGTCCTCGACGTCAACCTCCCGGACCTCACCGGGTCCGAGGTCTGCCGCCGGATCAAGGCGGACCCGCTGACCGCCCACGTTCCGGTGATGCACGTGTCCGCCACGTCGATCGACGCCGCCGCACGGACCGCCGGGCTGGCCGGCGGCGCCGACGCCTACCTGCCCGAGCCGCTCGACCAGGACGAGTTCCTGGCCACCGTGGGCGCACTGTGCCGCGCGCACGACGCCCATCGCGGTGCCGGGCGCGCCGTGCGTCGGTTCGAGGCGCTCGCCGACGCGCTCGCACTCCTGCACCAGGCCCGGACCCAGGAGCTCGTGGCCGACCTCGTCGCCCAGGGCGCCTGCGCCGTGCTCGGGCGGCCCGCCGTCGCGATGGTGGTCGTCGACCAGCAGACCGTGGTCCGCGCGGTGTGCCCTGCCCCGGACGCGCCGCTGGTGCGCGGGCGAGGGACGCTCCCCGTGCTGCCGCCGGGGCCGGTCTCGTCGGCCACGTTCGGCGCCGACGACGTGCCCGACCACTGGGTCCCCCTGCTGGCGCAGGCGGGCGTGCCGCGGTCCGCCTGGTGGACGGTGTGGCTGCGCGACGCCGAGGGCAACCTCGTGGGCGGGCTGGCGCTGCAGGCCGACGACGCCTCCAGCAGCCCGTCGGCGGAGGAGCGTGAGGTCGCCGCCCGGTTCACCGAGGGCATCACCGTGGCCCTCCGGAACCTCAAGACGTTCGCCGAGGAGCACCGCATCGCGATGGCGCTCCAGCGGCGGCTCCTGCCCTCCGGTCTCACGGTGCGCGGCGGTGTCGAGGTCGCCGCCCGCTACGAGGCGTCGGACGAGCGCCTCGACGTCGGCGGGGACTTCTACGACGCCTTCGACCTGCCCGACGGCCGGGTCGCCGTCGTGATCGGGGACGTCCAGGGGCACTCGCTGCGGGCGGCCACCGTCATGGCCGAGGTGCGCCTCACCCTCCGCGCCTACCTGCGCGAGGGCCACGATGCCGCTCGCGCGCTCGACCTGCTCAACGACTCGCTGCGGCAGGACCACCCGGAGCTCACCACGGTGTGCGTCTGCGTCATCGACCCCGCCGACGGCAGCATCGAGATGACCGACGCCGGCCACCTGCCTCCGCTCGTGGTCCGGACCGACGGGACGGTGATCGCGGAGAAGTCGCCGGCCCGCCTCCTGGGCCTGGCGAGCCCGGACGAGCGGCCCGCACGGCGCGACGCGCTGGGCCCGGGCGACCTCCTGGTGCTCGTCACGGACGGGCTGGTCGAGCGCCGCGACCGCACCCTGCGGGAGGGCGTCCACGAGCTCGTGGACGCGGCCCGCACGCTCGCCGGGCTCACCCCTGCGGAGGTGTGCGCACGCCTCGTGGACAGGTTCACCGACGCCGGCCGGGAGGACGACGTCGCCGTCGTGGTCGTCCGTCGGACGAGCGACCCTCAGTCGCCGCTCGGCACCTGACCCTTCACGTCGTCGTACCCCGCCAGGCTCGGCAGCTCGCCCGGCGCGTAGACCAGGCGGACCACGCCGGTCGGGAAGGCCTCGGACCGGCGCAGGGCCAGCGGGTAGACCGTGTCGCCCTCGTCGAAGAGGCGCGCGCCGCGGCGGGCCGCGACCGGGTGCACCAGCAGGCGCAGCTCGTCGAGCAGCCCCGCCGCGAGGAGCTGGCGGACGACCGACAGCGACCCTGGCACGAGGATCTTCTCCACGCCGTCCTCGGCCTTCAGCGCCTCGACTGCGGCCGGCAGGTCGCCGTCGAGCCGCTCGACGTGGCGCCAGCCGAGGTCGTGCGTCGAGCGGGTCACGACCACCTTGCGCATGTCCCCCAGCCGCCGGGCGAACGCCGCGTCCTCCTCGCCCGCCTCCTCCCGACCGGGCCACGCGCCGGCGAAGCTGTCGTAGGTGACGCGGCCGATCAGCAGGACGTCGGTGTCGCGGTAGTCGTCGTCGACGGCGCGGGCCATGTGGTCGTCGAAGTAGGGGAAGTGCCAGGCGGGGTCGATCTCCGCGACGCCGTCGAGCGAGATGAACAGGGTGGACACGACCGTGGCCATGAGGGCTCCTCCGGGACGGGCGGACGGCGGGGTCGACCTGGTCCGCTGGGGAGATCATCGCGGTGCCGCAGCCCCGTCGCACCTAGGATCAGGGCCCATGCCGGCCCTGGACCCTCGCGCGATCCTCGACGGGCGCCCCACGCGCCGCCCGTCGGTGGGCGTCATCGTCGCGATCGCCGTGTCGTCGGCGTGCCTGCTCGCCGCGCTGGTGGTGACGTCCGCGGAGGGCCCGACGTTCCTCGAGGGCCTGTTCCTCGCCGTCCTGCCCCTCCCGCTGCTGCTGGCGGGCGTGCTCGCCCTCGACCGCCTCGAGCCGGAGCCGCCGGACGCCCTGGTGCTCGCGTTCCTGTGGGGCGCGGGCGTGTCCGTGCTGGTCGCGATGGGGATCAACACCGCCGGGCTCACCCTGCTGTGGACGCCGCTGCTCGGCCAGGAGGAGGGCTTCGTCGCGACGGCGGTGCTCACCGCGCCCGTCGTCGAGGAGACCCTCAAGGCGCTGGTCCTCGTCGGCATGCTCTGGTTCCGCCGGCACGAGCTCAACGGCCCGACCGACGGCATCATCTACGGCTCGATGGTGGGCCTCGGCTTCGCCACGATCGAGAACATCCACTACTACACGGTCGCCGGCCCGGAGGGGCTGGCCGCGACGTTCGTGGCCCGCGGCCTCCTGTCGCCGCTGATCCACCCGCTGTGCACGTCCCTCACCGGCCTGGGGATCGCGACGGCCGCGCTCGCCCCGCGCGGCTGGGCCCGGGTGTGGCCCGTGCTCCTCGGCCTGCTCGGCGCGATGACGTACCACGCGCTGTGGAACGGCGCCGCGTCGCTCGGCGTCGAGGCCGTCGTCGCGGTGTACCTGCTGGGCCTGGGGGTCGTCGTCGGGCTGCTCGTCGTCGTGCGTCACGACCGCGCGCGCATCGTGGCGCTCATCGGGCAGCACCTGCCGCAGTACGGTCCGCTGGGCGTCGTCGCCCTGCCGGACGTCGTGATGCTCACGTCGCTGAAGCGCCGCCGCCGGGCCCGGGCCCAGGTGCGTGCCGCGGGCGGCCCCGGCCCGGCCCGCGCGATGCGGGACTACCAGCAGGCGGCGACCGAGCTGGCGATGCTGCACCGCCGCCTCGACCGCGGGCTGGTGGACCGGGCCGCGTTCGAGCGGCAGCGCGGCCCCCTGCTCGCGCTCATGCTCGCGGCACGGGACGTCGTCACGCCGCTCTGGCGCCCCGAGGCTCCGCCCCGCTGAGGCCCACCATGATCACGCCGCCGACGGCGAGGTGCTCCAGCAGGAGCAGCACCGTCGCGCCGGCGTTCTCGGCACCCAGCGGGCCCAGCAGGGACACCAGCAGGACGGCGCCGCTCAGCACCAGCCACGCCGTGCGGCCGCCTTCCGGGCGGCGCAGCAGGAGGGCGCGGACGCCCCAGCCACCCAGTGCCGCCGTGAGGCTCGTGGCGATCACCAGGGAGATCGTGACCTCGAGGGTGCCCGACCCGGCCCGGACCTGGGGGTCCACGCCGGCCAGCGTGCCGACCAGGAAGACCACCGCCCCCGTGAGCACGGCACCCACCACGACCGTCCGCGGACGGTTCCACCACGCCCGGTCGCGCCACGTGCGCCCCGCCGGTCCTCGCGGCGTGCGGCCCTGCGTCCCGCCGGTCCTGTTCGTCGTGGTGTCCATGTCGTCCCCTCCTCGGCGCCGGCACCCTGCCGGCACGACGACGTTCCCGCGCGGCGTGCCTGCCGCGCGCCCTGCCGCGGTCGGTCGTCGCCTGGTCGCCGGTCGGGACCACCCCCGACTTTCGACGGTGTCGCGGTGCGACCGCCCGCCGTAGCGTCCCGGTCATGACGTCCACCGGCACCACCCCGCAGCCCGCCGTCGTCGGCCCCCG
>JADHZE010000260.1 GCA_026934365.1 Isoptericola sp. QY 916
CCGCCCGCGCTGCGCGCTACGACGCCGCGGCGGGCGCCGTCGGCCCCGCCCTGCTGGCGCGCTGAGGGCCGGCCCCCGTCAGGACGCGCTGCTCAGCCCCGGTGCTGCTCGACCCCCGCGCCACTCCTCGACGTCGGCCACGTGGCGCGCCACCGCCTCGGGAGCCAGGAAGGACCCGCGGAACGACGCCGCGGCGAGGTCGGCGCGCTGGTCCCGCGAGAGGTGGAACTGCGCGGTCACGGCGTCGTCGACCTCGTCGACGTAGCCGCCGAAGTACGACGGGTCGTCGGAGTTCAGCGACACGTTCAGGCCCGCCTCGAGCATCGCCGGCAGCGGGTGCTGCGCGAGTGACGGCACGGCGCGCAGACGCACGTTGGAGACGGGGCACACGGTGAGCGGGACCTGGTCGCGCACCAGCCGCGCCACCACGTCCGGGTCCTCGAGCGCGCGGATGCCGTGGTCCACCCGCTCCGCGCCGAGCAGGTCCAGCACCTCGGTGACGTGCCAGGCCGGGCCCTCCTCGGCGGCGTGCGCCGTGCGCCGCAGCCCGTGCGCGGCGGCCTTGGCGAACGCCGGCGCGAACGGGGCTGCCGAGAAACCGACCTCCGTGGACGCGAGCCCCACGCCGGCGACCGGAGCGTCGAGCGCCAGCAGGTCGTCGAGCAGCTCCTCCGCCTCCGCCCCGGGGCGGTGACGCAGGAACGCCGCGATCAGCAGGCCGGAGACGCCGAGCTCCGCCTCGCCGTCCGCGAGGCCCTGCGTCACGCCCGCCACGACCTCCGCCAGGGGCACGCCCCGCGCGACGTGCGTCTGCAGGTCGACCATGAGCTCGGCGTGCCGCACCCCGCCCGCCGCGGCCCGCCGCAGGTAGGCGACCGTGAGGTCCGCGAAGTCGTCCGCCGTGCGGAGCACCTGGGACGTCGCGTGGTAGAGGTCGAGGAAGGACTGCAGGTCCGTGAACGCGTACGCCGTGCGCAGCGCGGCCGGGTCCGGGAACGGCAGTGCGATCCCGTTCCGGTCGGCGAGGGCGAACGCCAGCTCGGGCTCGAGGGTGCCCTCCAGGTGCAGGTGGAGCTCGGCGCGCGGGGGTCGCTGCGGGGTCGCCGCGAGCGGGTGGGACGACGCCGGGGTCGAGGGGGTCGGGCTCATGCCAGGCAGCGTACGGTGCCGCGTGCGCCGCTCAGGCGACCGGGGCGAGCCCGGCCCGCAGCCCTCCTGTGATCTCGCGCACCAGGCCGATCCAGAGGACGGCGCCCGCCACCACGGCCACGGTGGCGAGGCCCTCGAACACGGGGACCGTCTCCGGGTCGCGCGAGGCGAGGCCAGGGACGAGAACGCCGCCTGGTTCGACGCCCACAGACCCACGAGCCAGCACGCCCACCACCAGCCGAGCCGGCTCGGCGTCCGGCCGCCCACCGCGGCGGCGCGCACGTCGCGCACCACCTGGAACGGGAACCAGAGGGAGACGACGGGGACCGCCCAGCCCAGCCAGACCCACACCGGCCCGCGCACCTGCCGGACCGCAGGGGACGGCACCACCGCGCCCTGCCGGCACTGCTGGACCCCGAGGCACGCGACGACGAACGCCGCGACCTGGAGCGGCAGGAGAAGGTTGCCGAGCTCGTCGTAGGGCGTCGAGACCGACAGGACCGACCCGCCCGCCGCGAGCGCCGCCTCGGAGGGACCGACCGCCTGGAACGAGGCGGCCAGAAGCACCACCTGGACGACGGACCAGGCCACCGCCAGGGCGACGGTCGCCGCCGCGAGCCCCGTCGGGGCGGCCGGCGCGGGAGCCGGCGGAGCCTCGGGCGGCGTGGCACCGGGCGGCGGGGTGGCACCGGACGGCGGGGCGAACGGGTCGGGCTGGGTCGTGGAGACCTCCGGGACGGCGGCGGGGCCGCGCCAGCATCGTGGCGCGGCCCCGCCGCTCGTGCCCCTGACCAGGGCGTCCGGTCCGTCAGGCCTCGACGACCACCGGCACGATCATCGGCCGACGGCGCAGGCGCCGGTTGACCCACTGCCCGATGACGCGGCGCATCACCTGCTGCAGCTGGTAGGTGTCGGCGGCGCCGCCCGCGATCGCGTTCTCGAGCGCCGCCACGACGTCGGGCTGGATCTCCTCGAAGACCGCGTTGTCCTCCGCCATGCCGCGGGCGAGGATCTGCGGGCCGGCGATCACCTTGCCGGTCGCGGTGTCGACGACGGCGAAGACGGAGACGAAGCCCTCCTCGGACAGCGTCCGGCGGTCCTTGAGCTCGTTCTCCGTGACCGCGCCCACGGTCGAGCCGTCGACGAAGACGTAGCCGCAGGGCACCGCGCCCACGACGGACGCCTTGCCGTCCACGAGGTCGACGACGACGCCGTCCTCGGCGAGGATCACGCGGTCGGCCGGCACGCCGGTGCGGACGGCGAGCGCGCCGTTCGCCACCAGGTGGCGGACCTCGCCGTGCACCGGCATGACGTTCTTCGGCTTGAGCACGTTGTAGCAGTACAGGAGCTCGCCGGCGCTGGCGTGGCCGGACACGTGCACCTTCGCGTTGCCGGAGTGCACGACGCGGGCGCCGAGGCGGGTGAGCCCGTTGATGACCCGGAACACCGAGTTCTCGTTGCCCGGGATGAGCGACGACGCGAGGATCACGGTGTCGCCGTGGCCGACCTGCACCTTGTGGTCGCCGTTGGCCATGCGGCTCAGGGCGGCCATCGGCTCGCCCTGCGACCCGGTCGACATGTAGACGATGCGGTCGTCGGGCAGGCTCGCGGCCTGCTTGAGCTCGACGAGGACGCCCGGGGGGACGTCGAGGTAGCCGAGCTCCGCCGCGATGCCCATGTTGCGCACCATCGAGCGGCCGACGAGCGCGACCTTGCGGCCGTGCGCGTGCGCGGCGTTGAGGACCTGCTGCACGCGGTGCACGTGCGAGGAGAACGACGCGACGACGATCCGCTTCTCCGCCTGCGCGAAGGCGGCGTCCAGCGCCGGGCCGATCTCGACCTCGTTGGTGACGAAGCCGGGCACCTCGGCGTTGGTGGAGTCGACCATGAACAGGTCGACGCCCTTCTCGCCCAGCCGGGCGAACGCGCGCAGGTCGGTGATGCGGCCGTCGAGCGGCAGCTGGTCCATCTTGAAGTCGCCGGTGTGCAGCACCGTGCCGGCGCCGGTCGTGACGGCGACGGCGAGCGCGTCCGGGATCGAGTGGTTGACGGCGACGAACTCGCAGTCGAAGGGGCCGAACCGCTCGGTCTGGTCCTCCGCGACGACGCGCAGCACCGGCTTGATGCGGTGCTCCTTGAGCTTCGCCTCGACGAACGCGAGGGTGAGCCGCGAGCCGACGAGCGGGATGTCCCGGCGCAGCCGCAGCAGGTAGGGCACGGCGCCGATGTGGTCCTCGTGCCCGTGCGTCAGGACGATCGCCTCGATGTCGTCGAGACGGTCCTTGATGTAGTCGAAGTCCGGCAGGATCAGGTCCACGCCGGGCTGGTGGTCCTCGGGGAAGAGGACGCCGCAGTCGATGATCAGCAGGCGGCCCTCGTACTCGAGGACGGCCATGTTGCGGCCCACCTCGCCCAGGCCGCCGAGGGCCACGATGCGCAGCCCCTTCGACGGCAGGGCGGGGGGCAGGGGAAGTTCGGGGTGAGGGTGGCTCACGGGGCCTCCAGGCCGGTAGGTCTTACGGAAGTGTGGTGACGCCCGCACGGACGCCGTCGTTCAGGTAGCCCGCCGTCGCGAGGGCGTCGCGCAGCCGCGCGACGTCGTCCTCGGAGGCGGCCACGTTGGGCAGGCGCAGCTCGCGGTTGTCCACGAGACCGAGCGCCTCGATCGCGGCCTTGGCCATCACGGCCTGCGCGCCGGCGCCGTTGAGCGCCTCGATGACGGGCACGGTGGGCAGGTAGGCCCGCAGGGCGCCGGCGGTGTCCCCGGCGTCCCACCGGCGCACGACCTCGGCGAACGCCCCGCCCACGACGTGCGCGGAGACGGACACGACACCGGCCCCGCCCATGGACAGGAACGGCAGCAGCAGGCTGTCGTCGCCCGAGTACCAGGCGAGGCCCGTCGCGGCCGCCAGCGGCGCGACGGACGACACGTCACCGGTGGCGTCCTTCGTGGCGACGACCTGCGGGTGCCGTGCGATGCGCTCGTAGGTCGACGCCGCGATCCGCACGCACGTGCGCCCCGGGACGTCGTACAGCATCACGGGCAGCTCGGTGGCGTCGGCGACGGTCGCGAAGTGCCGGTACAGACCCTCCTGCGACGGGCGCGAGTAGTAGGGCGAGACGACGAGCAGCCCGTGGGCGCCCGCCTCCGCCGCCTGCTCGGCCATGCGCACGGCGTGCACGGTGTCGTTGGAGCCGGCGCCCGCCAGCACGTACGCCCGGTCGCCGACGGCGTCCACGACGGCGCGCACGAGGTCCGCCTTCTCAGGGGCGTGCGTCGTCGGTGACTCGCCGGTGGTCCCCGACAGCACGAGCCCGTCGTTGCCGTCGTCCACCAGGCGCTTCGCCACCTTGACCGCCGCGTCCAGGTCCAGGTCGCCCGAGGGCGTCATGGGGGTCACCATCGCGGTGAGGACGGCGCCGAAAGGGCGCGCGGCGGCAGGGGCGAGCGTCATGAGGTCAACCGTACCGGGCGCGACCGTGCACGACGGACGGGACTCACCCGTCGAGCAGGCGCCCCAGCCGCGCCGCCAGGCCGGGGACGTCCGCCGTGTCGGCGTCGACCTCGACCGCGGCCGCCGTGCGGAGCACCTCGCGCAGGCCCGCCGCGTAGGCGCCCCGGGCGGCGTCG
>JADHZE010000261.1 GCA_026934365.1 Isoptericola sp. QY 916
GGCGCTCGCGGCCGGGCAGGTGCTCGCGCTGCTCGACGGCGCGATGCCCGCGACCGTGGGGCGCAGCCTCGAGGTCGCGCTGCCCGAGGCGGTACCGCGGGCGCGGGACGTCGCGCCGCACCCGGACTGCGGGTGCACCCTCCTGCCGGAATGAGGACAGGCCCCGGGCGAGACCGCGGAGAGCCGGCCGCACGTGGTGCGGGCGCGCTCCCCGAGGTCTCGCCGGAGGCCTGTGATGGTTCCTGCCTGGTCAGCACGCCGGGGGTCCCGGGCGCACTGCGCGGTCATGCTGCGACGGTCTCCGACTTCCGGGGCCGGCCGCGACCGCGCTTGCGGGCCACGACCTTGCCGTCGACGAAGACCTCACCACCCCAGACGCCCCAGGGCTCCTGCCGCTCGAGGGCACCGGCGAGGCAGCCGGCCTGCAGCGGGCAGCCACGGCACAGCGCCTTGGCCTCCTCGACCTGGGTGGTGTGCTCGGCGAACCAGAGCTCCGGGTCGTTGGTACGGCACGGCAGCAGCGCCGCGAACTGGCGGTCGAGCTCGGCCACCTCGGCCGGGCTCTGGGTGAGGGGTTGATGCGGGGTCCAGGGGCCGTTTCCGCCCTGGGGGATCGTGTCGAGCAGCCGCTCGTCCAACAGCTGTGCGAGACGCACGAGTTCCTCCGTCAGGTCCTGAGTGTTGATGTGAACGTCGGTGTTCAGGACCTGCGGGTGGACCTCTGGAGTCAGAGGTCCGGCTCGAACGACCTGGTGAGGTCTTCTTCCCTGAGCGGAAAGACGAAGGCCGCGGGTCCCGGGGGGACTCCGCGGCCTGGATCCGGTTCTAGACCGGATGTCTCCAGGAGGCGGAGTCGGGTGCGATGTGGAGATCGGCGTTGCCTGCTCCGTGCTGACGCGCGCGGAACGGACGGACGGCGTCAAGCTCGCCACGGGCAGACGTGTACCCGGGCGCGCCGGCAGACGCGGTCGCCATCACGATCTGAGTCATCGTGTCCATCTTGTGCACCCACCTCCTCACTGCTCTCGGACCTCCGCCTCTCGGCAGACGCCACTCCGTCTGGGACTCTCCGAGCATAGACGGCCCCGCCCAGGCCGCCACATCTTTTTCGAGATTTTCTTCGACGAGTTTTTTCGGGCACCCGTTCAGGGCCCCGAGGAGGTCGCCGCCTCCAGCGGGCCGATGACCTTCAGGTCACCCAGGCAGCCCTCCACGGCGGCCGCGACGCCCGCGTCGTCGAGGCCGTCCGGGACCGCCCGGACCTGCAGCCCGCCGTCCCCGCGGCTCGCGTCGAAGCCCTCGTCGACGAGGCAGTCCACCTGGACCTGCTGCAGGTCCTGCACCTCGGCCCTGGTGATCAGCCCGTCCTCGAGGATCTCGGTCCCCCGGTCGGTCGTGACCCGTTCGAGGGCCTCGGTGAAGCCCTCGGGCATCACGTGCGCGGCGTGACCCTCCGAGGTCCCCTGAGATCCGCCGTGGTCGGCGTGGTCGCCGCCGCCACGCGGGCCGTTACCGTCACCCGGCTCGCCGCCGCCGGCGGAGCAGGCCGCCAGCAGGACGGCCAGGACGACGCCGGCGCCCGCCGTCAGCGCCGTGCGGGTACGACGGCCGTCGGGACGGGGGCACCGGGAACGGTGGGGCGGGAACCGTGCCGGGAACATGGAGGACACCTCTCGTCGGGGACGGACCCCGACAATCTGGCAGCCCTGCGACCTGCCTACAAGACCTTTCGGCAGGTCCGCTCACAAATACGGGTTATGCCGTACGTGCTCAGCCGGCCTGCTCCGCCACGATCGCGAGGATCGTCGGCCCGTACCGGTCGATCTTCGCCGGGCCCACGCCGTTCACACGCGCGAGCTGCGCCACCGACGTCGGCTTGAGCTCCGCGATGGCGGCCAGCGTGGCGTCGCCCAGCACCGTGAACGCCGGCTTGTCCGTCTCGCGGGCCACCGACAGCCGCCACTCGCGCAGCGCGTCGAACAGGGCGACGTCGTGCTCCCCCGTGAGCAGCTGGCGCGCCTGGCCGCGCACCGCCCGCCCGCGGCCACGCCGGTCCGACGGGTCGTCCGGCCACAGCCCGTCGAGGAAGCGGGTGCGCTTGCGCGTGGCCCGGCCGCCCGGGTTGCGGGACCGCGCGAACGACAGCTCCAGGTGCTCGCGGGCGCGGGTGATCCCCACGTACAGGAGGCGGCGCTCCTCGGCGACCGCCTCGTCCGTCTCCGCGAGCGAGATCGGCATGAGCCCCTCGCTCACCCCCGCGAGGAACACGGCGTCCCACTCGAGCCCCTTCGCCGCGTGCAGCGACGCCAGCGTGACGCCCTCGACGGTGGGTGCGTGCTGCGCCGAGGCCCGCTCCTCCAGCTCGCCGACGAGGGTGGCCATCGTGGCCGGCGCGTCGTGCGGGGCGGCGGCCGCGACGTCGTCGGCCAGCCCGACGAGCGCCTGCATCGCCTCCCACCGCTCGCGCGCGGCGCCCCGCGCGGCGGGCGGCTGCTCCGTCCAGCCGGCGGTGGTGAGCACGTCGCGCACCTGCTCGGGCATCGGCTGGTCCGGGTCGGCGGACCGGGCCGCGCCGCGCAGCAGGACGATCGCGTCGCGCACCTCCTTGCGCTGGAAGAACCGCTCGCCCCCGCGGACGAGATAGCTGATCCCGGCGTCCGCGAGCGCCGACTCGAACGCCGCCGACTGCGCGTTGGTGCGGTAGAGCACCGCGATCTCGCTGGGCCGCACGCCCGACGCGATCAGCCGGCCCGCGCGGGCCGCGATCCCCGTGGCCTCCGCGTCGTCGTCGTCGTAGGCCGTGAAGCTCGCGGGCGGACCCGCCGGGCGCTGCGCCACCAGCTCCAGCGCCCCGGGGACCCGGCCGCGGCGCAGCACCTGGTTCGCGAGGTGCACGACCTGCGGCGTGGAGCGGTAGTCGCGCACCAGCCGGACCACCTGGGCCTCGGAGTAGGTCCGCGTGAAGTCGAGCAGGTAGTGCGGCGTCGCGCCCGTGAAGGAGTAGATGGTCTGCGAGGGGTCGCCCACCACGCAGAGCTCCTTGCGGTCCCCGAGCCACTGGTCGAGCAGGAACTGCTGCAGCGGCGAGACGTCCTGGTACTCGTCGACGACGAAGTGGCGGTACTGCGAGCGCACCTCGTCGGCCACCTGCCGGTGGGAGTTCAGCATGTCGGCGAGCATGAGCAGGACGTCCTCGAAGTCGATGACGCCGCGCTCGGTCTTGACGTCCTCGTACGCCGTGATGAGGCGGGCGACCGTCTGGTGGTCGTAGCCCGACGGCGCGGGGCGGTCGTCGACCTGGGCCGCCTTCACGTAGTCCTCCGCCGTGACGAGCGACACCTTGGCCCACTCCACCTCGGAGGACAGGTCGCGCACGGCGACCCGGTCGACGCTGACGCCGACGCGGCGGGCGGCCTCGGCGACCGCGGGCGCCTTGTGCTCGAGGATCCGCGGCGGCGCGCCGCCCACGACGCGTGGCCAGAAGTAGCCGAGCTGACGCAGCGCCGCCGCGTGGAAGGTGCGCGCCTGCACGCCCACCACCCCCAGGTCGCGGAGCCGGGTGCGCATCTCCCCCGCCGCCCGGGCGGTGAACGTCACCGCGAGCACCGACGTCGGCTTGTAGGTGCCGTTCCGCACGCCGTAGGCGATGCGGTGCGTGATCGCGCGCGTCTTGCCCGTGCCCGCGCCCGCGAGCACGCACACCGGCCCCGTCAGGGCCAGCGCCACGTCGCGCTGCTCGGGGTCGAGGGCGTCGAGGATCGCGTCGGGATGAAGCGGGGCGCTCGGGGAGTTGGTGGTGGTCGGCATCGTCTGCGATTCTCGCAGCCGTCGCCGACACCCCGCTCCCGTCGTCCCCAGCCGCCGTCACAGGAGGATCCCGATGACCGTCGTCACGCCGCAGCTCCCCGCCCCGGGCACCGTCACCATGTACTCGACCGCGTGGTGCGGGTACTGCCGGCGGCTGCGCACCCAGCTCGACTCCGAGGGCATCGGGTACACGGTGGTCGACATCGAGGAGCAGCCGGGGACGGCGGAGTTCGTGGAGCAGGTCAACGACGGCAACCGCACCGTCCCGACCGTCGTCTTCCCCGACGGCACCGCAGCGACCAACCCGTCGCTGCTCGACGTGAAGGCGCGCCTGACCGCCTGACCCGCCGTCGGACGCCGCGTCAGCCGGGCAGCTCCTCCCCGTACCACTCCTCCACGAGGGCGCGGGCGATCGACGGCCGGCCCGGCAGGCCCACCTCGCCCGCAGCCACGCCCGCGGCCAGCTCCTCGCGGGTGAACCAGCGCGCCGCGGTCACCTCCGTGCCGTCCACCTCGACGTCGGTCGCCACGGCCCGCGCCCGGAACCCGAGCATGAGCGACGCGGGGAACGGCCACGGCTGGCTGCCGCGGTAGACGACGTCGCCGGGCGCGTCGCCGATCACGACCGACGTCTCCTCGGCGACCTCCCGGCGCACCGCCTGCTCCAGACCCTCCCCCGGCTCCACGTAGCCGGCGAGCGTCGAGTAGCGACCCTCCGGCCAGTGCGCGGCGTGCCCCAGCAACAACCGGTCGGCGTCGTCGACGACCGCCATGATCACCGCCGGGTCGGTGCGCGGGTAGACCTCGACGTCCTGCGCCACGCAGCGGCGCACCCAACCGGCCTGCTCGACGACGGTCGGCTCGCCGCACCGCGGGCAGCGCTCGTGCGACGCGTGCCACGCGGCCAGGGCCACCGCCTCCGCGGCGAGCGCGTCACCACGCCGCCCG
>JADHZE010000262.1 GCA_026934365.1 Isoptericola sp. QY 916
ACCGCTCAGCGCGGCGCGCGCACCCGGCCCGCGCCGTCGTCGACGCCCACGACGACGGCGCCCGCTGTGCAGCGCGCCACGAGGTCGTCGACCAGGCCGGACGTCCAGGCGTCGCCGACCGGCAGCGACTCCTCGGGACCCGCCGGGCGCGCGCGGCCCCCCGCGCGCAGCTCGCGGACGTCGTCGGCGGCGTGGAAGACGTCGTGCAGCGAGCCGTTCGTCTCCAGGGCGCCGATCACGACCTCGAGGTCGCGCACCGCCTTGCGCAGCGCGGGCGCCACCCACGCAGCGTTCTCGGTGACCATCGCCTCCGTGCGGGCCGGGTCGGTGAGCGCGACCCGGGTGCCGTCGCGGAAGCTGCCGGCGGCGAGGCCCAGCGCGAGGTCGCGGACCGGCGCGCCCGCCACGGCGTTGAGCAGCTGGGTGGCGAGCACGTGCGGCACGTGGCTCACCAGGGCGGCCGCCTCGTCGTGCCGGTCGTCGGTGACGACGGCGGCGGTGCCGGCCAGCGGACCCGTCACCAGGTGCAGCACCTGCGCCAGACGCCGGGGCTCGTCGGGCGCAGCAGCCCCCGGCTCGACCACGGTCACCGCCCACGGCGCCGCGTCGAGCAGGCCGGCGTCGGACGCGGCGAAGCCGCTGTGCTCGGTGCCGGCCATCGGGTGCGCCCCGACGTACCGGTCGCCCAGCCCCGCGGCGAGGACCGCTGCCCGGACCGGGCCCTTGACCGAGCCGACGTCGGTCACGGTCGCGTCGCCACCCGCCAGCAGCGGCGCGAGCTCGGCGGCCGTGGCGCGCACGGCGCGCAGCGGGACGGCGAGCACGACGACGTCGGGACGTTCGGCGCACAGGTCCGCCAGGTCGTCCGCCACGCGCAGCCCGACGGCGCGCGCGTCGCCGCGGGTGCCGGCGTCGGTGTCCGTCGCGACGACGTCCACGCCGCGCGCGGCGAGCAGCCGCGCGAGCGACCCGCCGACCAGGCCGAGGCCGACGACCCCGACCCGGCCGTCCCGCGCGTCGTTCACCACAGCAGGCCCCGCGCGACCGTCGCGTCGTCGTCCGAGCCCAGCACGCTGCCCGTCGGCACGTGGTCGGGCAGCACGCCGTCGAGGCCCGGCCCGCCGGGCGCCACGGGGAACGCGCCGAGCACCTTGAGCGAGTCGCCCGCGCCGAGCAGGGCGGCGAACAGGTCGCGCACCTGCGGCTCCCAGGGGGCGCCGTCGAGCGTCACGACGAACACGTACTGGCTCTCGCGCACCTTCAACGGGCGCTCCACGAGGCTCGACATGTTCACGCCGCGCTCGGCGAACTCCGCCGTGACCCGCGCCAGCACGCCCGGCCCGGTGACCACCGGGGTCACGGCGGCCATGGTGCGCCACGCGTCGCGGGCGTGCCCCGCCGCACGCACCGGCGCCCACGCGGCGGTCGCGTCGTCCCGGCGGCACAGCACGACGAACCGCGTGCGCGCGCCGGCGAAGTCCTCCACCCCCGTCGCGAGCGTCTCCAGCCCGTAGAGCTCTCCGCACAGCCTCGGCCCGAAGGCGACCTGGTGGTCGGCGAGGTCGCGGCACGCGGCCGCGTTCGACGACGCCGGCACGGGCAGCAGGTCGTGCTCCGCGACGAACCGCGTGCACTGCGCCAGGCCGTGCGGGTGCGCCGTCGCCTCGCGCAGCCCCGACGGGTCGGCGTGCCCGGGACGGACGAACGCGTCGAAGGAGACGTCCAGCACGACCTCGTCCACCGCGACCACGTCGGGGCTGCCCACGAGCGCGTCCAGGGACGGCACGACGTACCCCTCGACGGAGCTCTCGATCGCCACCACCCCGCGGTCAGCGGCGCCCGACGCGACGGCGTCGTGCACCTCCCGGACGGTGGCCAGCGGCAGCTGCGCGGCGTCGCCGCCCCTCGTCTGTGCGCCGGCCCAGCGCCGGACCGCCTCGTGGGTGAACGTGCCCTCCGGCCCGAGGTACGCGATCCTCATCCGCCGCCCCCTCACGCCCCGGCGGGGCCGGTGGCCCACCGCGGCGCCAGCGGCACGGGGCCGGGCACGAAGCCCTCGCCCGGCAGCACGGCCAGCGTGCGGTGCGCGACGCCGCGCCCGTCGAGCTCCGCGACGAGCCCGTCGAGCACGTCGACGCTCGCGCAGCCGAACGAGGTGAAGAAGACGTGCGGCCCGTGGGCCGAGGGGTGGCTGCGCAGGTGCTGCAGGTCGACGCCCGCCGCCGACAGGACCGCCAGCGTGTGCTGCAGGGACCCGCGGTGGTCGTCCGACGGCCCGACGGCGAGCCACACCTGGGCGGGAACGTCGAACCGCGGCCATGCCGCCCGCGCCTCGAGGAGCCCGTACCAGACCGGCCGCCTCCCGGCGAGCCGCTCGCTGCCGGGTACCTCGACCCAGCCGGCGGGCACCCGGGACCGCTCGACCACGAGCGAGCCGGCCGCACCCGCCAGCGCGACACGCTCGTCCACCGGGGTGCGGGTCGGCACCAGCCGCGGGCTCACGCCCATGGCGCGCAGCAGGTCCTGGCAGTCCCGCATCCCCGCCTCGTCGATGACCACCTGGCCGCCCGTCGCGCCCGCCGGGGCCACCCACACCCACTGGGGCGCGACCGGCACGGCGGCCGTGACGATGAGCGACGGCTCACCGGCGAGCAGCGCCTCCTCGAGCCCCGGCGACGGCTGCTCCGGATGCCCCAGGTGCACCACCGCCGCCAGGTCGTCGATGGTCGCCACCGTGGCCAGCGTGTCCGACGTCGTGCCGAGGTCCAGCAGCTCGATCGACTCGTCCGGCACGGCCGTGGCCACCGCGGACCCGGGGGCGACCCCCGACCAGCCCGCGTCGTGCGCCGCCTGCGCGGCGTGCGCCGGGGACTCGCGTTCCGAGCGTCCGAGCATCAGTCCTCCTCGGCCTTCCCGTCGTCGGCGGCGTCGTCCTTGCCGTCGTCCTTGGGCTGGCGGTCGTCGTCGCGGTCGGCCTTCGGCTGGTCGCACACGACGGGGTTGTCGGGCTTGTAGGTCCAGGTCTTCGACTCGTCCTTGACCTGCTTGCCGTCGTGGAAGACCTGCCGGTAGTTCGTGATCGTGAACCCGTCGTTCCCGCCCGGGTACGGCTCGCAGCCCGCACCCGACTTGTGCACGGCCGTGGCCGGCACGACGTTGCGCTTGTCGCCCGCCTGCTTCGTGACCTCGTAGTACTTCGTCGACCAGATCTGCACGTGCAGCTCGCCGCCCGAGACCCACGACTGCATGACGGCGCCGTACGGGGTGTCGTTGGTGAACTTCATGTCGATGGCGCCCACGTAGATGGTCGCCTCGCGCCCCGCGGGGTACCGGCTGAACCAGTAGCTGTGGGGCTGGTGGCCCGCGTCGTCGTACCCGGCGAGGAAGCCGGCGTTGTACGTGGTCGTGGCCATCTGGGACAGGCCACCGCCCACGGCGTCGGTGTGCACGCCGTTGCTCACGACGCCGGCCGCGACGAAGCCGTTCGACTCGTCGATCGGTGACAGGGTGTCGAGCAGCGAGAAGGTCTCCCCCGGTGCCACGAGGGTGCCGGTGACGATCTGGGCGCCCCGCTCGAGGTTGCGGGTGCGGATCGGCTCGCTCGTGAGCGGGGTCGAGAAGGACGAGACGACCTCCTTGACCCCCATGTCCTCGAGGGCCTCCTTGGTGTGCTCCGGCTCGCGCTCGACGAGCTTCACCTCGGTCGTCCGGTCGTCCGAGAGGGCGGCGTCGCCGACGGCGGACGCGGTGTCGTCCGGGTCGAGCGTCGTGCCCTGCTCCCCGCCCTCGACGACCGGCTTGCCGCCGGCGAACACGAAGTGCGCGTCGTCCGGCTCGGTGAGCAGGTCGTCGGTGTCGTCCACGACGTCGGAGACCAGCTTCTCGCCGTCGAACCGCGCCTTCAGCTCACCGTCGGAGTTCTTGAACGACGTCGCCTTGGCGAGCTGCTTCGGGGTCAGCTCCGCGGACTGCTCCCCCACGTCGACCGTGACGGGACCGCTCACCACCTGCTGCGCCTGCTCGAGCGCGGCGTCCGTCTCCGCCTGCGTGACCGCGGGCTCGACGACCTCGGTCGGCAGGTCGACCGGCCCGGACGTGACGAGCCAGGCGTCCACGACGGCGTCCACGGCGTCGTCGACCAGCACGCTGGACCCCTCGACCGCGTCCGTGGACACGGCCTTGGCCCCCTTGAACCCGACCGAGCCGTCCACCGGCTCGACCTTCAGGGAGTCCTCCAGGCCGGAGACCGCCTCGGTGAGCGTGGGCCGGGAGACGTCGACGACGGGCGGTACGGCGTCGCCGCCGACGAGGTGCTCCCACAGGTGCGCGGGGCTGAGCGAGAACCCCGTGAGCCCGTCGACGGTCGCCTGCGCGTCGAACGACAGGCCCGCGGAGGCCGGGTCGATCGTGCTCGAGGCCTCGCCCGCCCGGACGTCGATCGGCTCGGCGGCACGCTCGCCCAGGCCGTCGTCGAGCGCCGCGACCGCGGGCCCGGTGTCCATCCCGCCGATCTCGACCCCGGCGACGCTGGTGCCCTTCGGCACCGTCCCTGCGACGGCCCACTGCGCCCCCGCGTAGAGGCCCGCGACGACCACGAGCCCGACGCCGGCCCACAGCGCGACCTTCGGTGCGCGGCTGGGCGCACCGTCGCCGGCCAGGCCG
>JADHZE010000263.1 GCA_026934365.1 Isoptericola sp. QY 916
CGCGAGGTCACGGAGGACAAGTCCTGGGAGGACGACGCGGACGCGGTCGAGTCCTGGCAGCTCGTCTACGCTGACGGGCGGGACGTGGTGCGCGAGACGTGGGGCGTCGAGCTGGTGCCGCCGTCCGGCGGTGGCGCGGGCCCTGGGCGGGCCTGACCGGCGGGACGCTCAGGCCCACAGGCCGCGCGCGACGAGCACGTCGCGCAGCAGGTCGGCGCGGTCGGTGACGATGCCGTCGACGCCGAGGTCGAGGAGGCGGCCCATCTCCCCGGGGGTGTTGATCGTCCACACGTGCACCTGCCGCCCGGCGCGGTGGGCGGCGGCGACCGTCCTCGCGTCGACCACGGGCACGCGGCCCTCGGAGACGGGGACCTGCAGGGCGTCCACGTCGCGCAGGGCGCGGCGGGCGAGTGCGTCCACCCGGAGACGGGCGCCGGCGAGGAAGCCCGCCACCTCGCGGCGGCCGGCCGACGTCGCGACCGGGCGGGTCAGGCGGGCGAGGGTCGCGCGGCGGCGCCCGACGTCGAACGACGTGACGCAGACCCGGTCGTGCGCGCCCGTGCGCTCGATCGCCGCGGCCGTGGGCCCGACCCCGGAGTCCTCCTTGACGTCGACGTTCACGCGCAGGTCGGGCCAGGTGCCGAGCACCTCGTCGAGGCGGGGCACGGGCTCGCTGCCGCCGATGCGCGCGTGCCGCACGACCGACCACGGCAGGTCGGCCACGCGGCCGGTGGCGTCGGTGGTGCGGTCGAGGGAGGCGTCGTGCAGGGCGACGGCGACGCCGTCGGAGGTGCCGTGCGCGTCGGTCTCGACGTACCGGAAGCCCAGGTCGACCGCGGCGGCGAACGCGGCGAGGGAGTTCTCCAGGTTCTCCCGGCCGTGCGAGAAGCCGCGGTGCGCCAGAGCGAGGACGGGCAGCGGTGCGCCGTCGGCGCCTCGAGGGTCGAGGTACGGGTGCGCGGGGGTCGGTCTCACGGCTGCTCCTGGTCCTCGTGCGTGTCGACGGTCGTGCCGTCGGTGACGGCGCGAGGCGGCTCGACGCCCGGGGGACGGACGTCCGGCAGACGGGCGTCGAGCCACGCCAGGACGCCGTCGAGGTAGGCCCGGCGGGGGGCGTCGGCGGACAGGGAGAGGTCGTGCACGCCGCCGGGCACGACCAGCGGCGCCGTGTCGGGTCCGACCCGGGGCGTCAGGGCCGCGATCCGCCCGACGTCGAGCACGGTGTCCTGCGCGTCGAGGCGCGGGTTGTCGGGCCGGTCGGGGCCGGAGGAGTCGCTGCGCGCGACCAGGACCGGCCCGGGGACGGCGAGGCCGCGGGCCAGGCGGGCCTGCGCCCGCGTGACCGTGCGGAGCCAGCCCGCGCGCGCCGGGAGCCCCTCGGGGCGCTTGAGCGTGGTGTCGAAGTCCCACCGGCCGCCGCGGGAGGCGTGCTGGGCCGCGGCGTACACCGACGGGTTCGCGCTGACGACGGCCAGCGGGCGACGCCGCCCCAGCACCTCGAGCACCGCGGAGCGGCCCGCGTCCGCGAGGCGCGAGCCGCTGAGGGAGAAGAAGGGCGAGTTCAGCACCAGGAGGTCGGGCCCGTGCGCCGGGTCGTGCCGGACGGCGTGCGCCCACAGCGCCGCGCTCAGGCCGCCCGTCGAGTGCGCGTGCACCACGAGCGGCAGCCCGGGCTCGAGCTCCCGGACGGCGTGCGCCGCGGCGGACAGGTCGGCGCCCGCCTCGCGCAGGCTCGCGACGTAGTGCGGGGGCAGCGGGTCGCCGGCCCCCGGGCCGGCGGCGAGGTCGGTGTCGGAGTCGCTGTCGAGCAGGGAGCGCCCCGCGCGGCGCAGGTCGACGGCGTGGAACGCCAGGCCGCCGTCGACGAACGCCCGCGCGAGGTGCGCCTGGAAGAAGTGGTCGTTGTACCCGTGCACGTGCAGCACGACGGCGCGGGGACGCTCCGGTCGGTCGACGGCCCGCACCAGGGTGGCGGGGTCGAGCGGCCGCTCCTCGAAGCCGGGGCCGAGGAGCCGGTCGGGCTGCCACCGCCCGGCGGGACCGGGGTGCCGAGGTGGTCGCGGGGCGGGAGCGTGCACGGCGCGATCGTATCCGCGGGGGCCGGCCGCGGCGCGCCGTCGACCGCGCTGCGACGTGCCCCTCCCGCGGGGCCCCCGCGTCGGGCAGACTGCGCCTCATGAGCGACCGACCGGCGGTGCCGGAACCCGTACCCGACGCCGCGCCCACCGCCCCGCACGGGACGCCGCACAGCCCGCCTCACGGCCCGCTGCACGACGGCGCGGCGGGGTCGGGCGTCGCGGAGGCGCCGGTGCCGCGCCGTCAGGTCGTCTCGTGGGCGATGTGGGACTGGGCGACGCAGCCGTTCAACACCGTGATCGTCACGTTCGTCTTCACGGCGCTGTACCTCACGAGCGACGCCTTCCTGAGGCCGGAGGTGGCAGCGCTGCCCGCGACCGACCCGGTGCACGAGCGCGCCCTGGCCGGGCTCACCAGCGGGCTGGGCCTCTGGATCACGATCGGCGGGCTGCTCGTGGCGCTCCTCGCGCCCGTGCTGGGGCGGCGCGCCGACGTCGAGGGGCGCCGCAAGGCCTGGGTGGGCGGCGCGACCCTGGTCATGGTGCTGGCCATGGCGGCCCTGTTCGCGGTGCGCGCCGACCCGGCCTGGTTCGTGCTCGGCGCCGCCCTGGTGTCCCTCGGCAGCGTGGCGAGCGAGATCGCCGGCGTGAACTACAACGCGATGCTCGTGCAGGTGTCCACGCGCGCCACCGTGGGGCGGGTGTCCGGCCTCGGGTGGGGGCTGGGGTACCTGGGCGGGATCGTCGCGCTCGTCCTCGTCGTGGTGGCGCAGACGTTCGACTGGTGGGGCATGCCGACCGACGACGGCCTGGCGTACCGGGTCATCGCGCTCGGCTGCGCCCTGTGGGCCGTGGCCTTCGCCTGGCCGCTGTTCCGGTACGTGCCCGAGGCGCCGCCGGCCGAGGACCGGCCACGCGTCGGGTTCTTCGCCGGCTACGTCGTCCTGGTGCGCGACGTGGTCGCCCTGTACCGGCACGAGCGGCCGACCTTCTGGTTCTTGCTCGCGAGCGCCGTCTACCGCGACGGGCTGTCCGCCGTGTTCACGTTCGGCGCCGTCATCGCCGCGGTGTCGTTCCGGTTCAGCGACGACGCGGTGATCGCGTTCGGCATCGCCGCCAACCTGCTCGCCGGCCTCAGCACGATCGTCGCCGGGCGCCTGGACGACCGGTTCGGGCCCCGCGCGGTGATCATCGGCTCGCTCACCGGGCTCGTGGCGTGCGGGCTGCTGGTCGTCGCGCTGCACTCGTTCGGGTCCGTGGTGTTCTGGGTGGCGGGGCTGGCGCTGACCTGCTTCGTCGGCCCCGCGCAGGCCGCGTCCCGCTCCCTGCTGGCCCGCGTGGCGCCCGCCGGGCGCGAGTCCGAGATCTTCGGCCTCTACGCCACGACAGGACGCGCGGTGTCGTTCCTCGCCCCCTCGATGTGGACGCTGCTCATCGCGCTCACCGGCGCCACCATCTGGGGCACCCTGGGCATCGTCGCCGTGATCCTCGTGGGACTGGTGCTCATGCTCAAGGTGACGGTGGGCCGTCGGGAGCCTGCGCGTCCCGACGGCGCCGCCCCGCGGCCCTGATCTCGGCGGCGACCGCCTCCAGGTCGGCCAGCGGGGCCAGGTGCTGCAGCTTCTCCGGGTTGATGACGCCGTCGATCCGGGCGATGCGGCCGCCGGAGAACTGCAGGGCGTACGTGCCGATGACGCCGCCGCCCACCGAGTCGTCGGCGTACGCGATCATGCCCGGGCTGCCGTTGACCACGGTCGCCTCGATGCGCGCCGGCGCGCCCCGCCTGGCGAAGCCCGACAGCAGCCTGGCCACCGCCACGTTGCCCGACACCGGGCGCGACACCGCCAGTCCCGCGGGCACGTTGCCGCCGGTGTCGCCGGTGAGGGCGACGTCGTCGGCCAGCAGCTCCACCAGCGCGTCGACGTCGCCCTCCTCGGTCGCCGCGATGAACCGCCGCACCAGCTCCTCCGCGTGCGGGTCGGGCGACCCGGACCGGACGGGACGCGCGTCCGTCGCGGCGTCCTGCCGCGCCGCCACGCGCCTCCGCGCCCGGGACGCGAGCTGCCGCGCCGCCAGCTCCGTCGTCCCGATCACCTGGGCCGACTCCCGGTGGGGATAGCCGAACACGTCGTGCAGCAGGAACGCGGCCCGCTCCGCCGGGGTGAGGGTCTCCAGCAGCACGAGGAACGCCGTGGACAGGTCGTCGGCGAGCTCGGCGTGCGCGGCGGCCTCCCGGCCCGCCGACCCGGCGGCGACGACGTCCCCGACCAGCGGCTCGGGCACCCACTCGCCGACGTACGACTCGCGGCGCACCCGCGCCGAGCGCAGCACGTCCAGCGCGATCCGCGTCGCGACCGTCGTGGTGTACGCGGCCGGGTTCACCACCACCGGGTCCACCATCCCGACCGGGGCCACGCGCAGCATGGCCTCCTGGGCGACGTCCTCCGCCTCGGTGACGCTGCCGAGCATCCGGTACGCGGCGCCGAACGCCACCCGGCGCAGGTCCTCGAGGTCG
>JADHZE010000264.1 GCA_026934365.1 Isoptericola sp. QY 916
CGCCCGCGCTGGCCGGGGCCGTGCGCGCGGCGTAGGGGCGCAGGGCGCCCGCCGCTCGTAGGATCGGCGCCACGACGTCGGGCGCGCCCGCGTCGGTCGGGACCGGAGAAGGTCAGGAGCGCTGATGGCCACGGCCGTGCTGTACCTCGCCGCGGCGCTCGTGGGCGGCCTGGCGGCGACGCTGCTGCGGCTGCCGCCGCTGGTCGGCTTCCTCGCCGCCGGGTTCGCGCTCGGGGCGGCCGGAGCCCCCGACCTGCCCGGGCTGGAGACCGTCGCCGAGCTGGGCGTGGCGCTCCTGCTGTTCGCGATCGGGCTGAAGCTCGACGTCCGCTCGCTGCTGCGCCCGGAGGTCTGGCTCACCACGGCGGCGCACCTGGTGCTGAGCGTCGCGGTGGCCGTCGGGCTCCTCGGCCTGCTCGCGGTCGTCGGGATCCGGCTCCTCGCCGACGAGTCGCTCGGCTCCCTGGCGCTGGTCGGGCTGGCGCTGTCGTTCTCCTCCACGGTCTTCGTGGTCAAGGTGCTGGAGGACCGCTCGGACACGACGGCGCTGTACGGGCGCATCGCCGTCGGCGTGCTCGTGGTGCAGGACATCATCGCCGTGGCGTTCCTGGCCGTCTCGACGGGGGAACCGCCCAGCCCGTGGGCGCTCGCCGTCGTCGCCCTCGTCCCCGGGGCCTGGGTGCTGCGCCGCGTCTGGGACCGGGCCGGGCACGGTGAGCTGCAGGCGCTGTTCGGCGCGTTCGTCGCCCTCGTGCCCGGGTACTGGCTGTTCGAGGTCGTCGGGCTGTCGGGCGACCTCGGCGCCCTCGTGATGGGGGCCCTGCTCGCCGGGCACCCGCGCGCCACCGAGCTCTCCCGCTCCCTGCTCACGGTCAAGGACCTGGCGCTCGTCGCGTTCTTCCTGCAGATCGGGCTGCACGGGATGCCGGCCCCGGTCGACCTGGCCCTGGCCGGCCTGCTGCTCCTGCTCCTGCCGCTGCAGGTGGCGGGGTACGCGGTGCTGCTGTGGCTGATGCGGCTGCGGCGGCGGACGTCGTTCCTGGCCGGTCTGGCGCTCGGCAACTTCTCCGAGTTCGGCATCATCGTCGTCGCGTTCGGCGCGACGGCGGGCCTGCTCGACGAGGAGTGGACGGTCATCGTCTCCCTCGCCGTCGCCGGCAGCTTCGTCGTCTCGGCGATCGTCAACCGGCGCGGCGTCGAGCTCGCGGCCCGCCTCACCGCCCTCCTGCCCCGGCGGGACGTCGACAAGCTGCACCTCGACGACCGCCCGGTCGACATCGGCCGGGTCGACGCCGTCGTCCTCGGCCTGGGGCGGGTGGGCTCGGCGACGTACCGGCGCCTGCGCGACGTGCACGGGCTGTCGGTCATGGGGGTCGAGCACGACCGCACCCGCGTCGAGGCGCTGCGGACCGAGGGGATCGCCGTCGTCCCCGCCGACGCCACCGACACCGAGTTCTGGGCCCGGGTCAAGCGGGCCGGACAGGTGCGCCTCGCCGTGCTCGCGATGCCGTTCCACAAGGCGAACCTCATCGCCCTGGCCCGGCTGCGCGCGGTCGGCTTCGCCGGCCGGGTGGCGGCGATCGCCCGCTACGACGAGGACGCCGCCGAGCTGCGCCGGCACGGTGCGGACGCCGTCTTCCACCTCTACGGCGCCGCGGGGGCGGAGCTCGCGGACCGCGCCGTCGCCGACCTCGCCCCCGGCTCCGGCCGCGACCACGAGACGCTGTGAGCGGGCGATCGGCCCGGTCCTTGCGCCGAGACCGGGCCGAACGCCCGCTCACAGCGTCCGGACGGGGCGCGACGGGTCGTTCGTCCGTCGCGAACCCGTGCCGGACTCTCAGGTGATCCGCCTAGGATGGGGCCGGTGTGACCCAGGCGACGGCGCGGACGTGCGGTCCTGACCGTCCGTCGTCGCCCGTCGTCACGCCGCACGGTCCCGGCCATCCCCGGGGCGCCACCGACCCTGGAGTACTGCGTGCCTGCGATCCTCGAGAAGGTCCTCCGTCTTGGCGAGGGCCGGATTGTCAAGAAGCTCAACAGCCTGGCCCAGCAGGTGAACCGGCTCGAGCCCAGCTTCGAGGAGCTGAGCGACGCCGAGCTGCACGAGGAGACCGACCGCTTCAAGGAGCGCCTCGAGCACGGCACCACGCTCGACGAGCTGCTGCCCGAGGCGTTCGCCGCGGTGCGCGAGGCCGCGCGCCGCACCCTCGGCCAGCGGCACTTCGACGTGCAGCTCATGGGTGGCGCCGCCCTGCACCTCGGCAACATCGCCGAGATGAAGACCGGTGAGGGCAAGACGCTCGTGGCCACGACCGCCGCCTACCTCAACGCCCTCGAGGGCAAGGGCGTGCACGTCGTCACGACCAACGACTTCCTCGCGAAGTACCAGGGCGACCTCATGGGCCGCGTCTACCGCTTCCTCGGGATGACGACGGGCGTCATCGTCTCGGGCCAGACGCCGGACGAGCGCCGCAAGCAGTACGCGGCCGACATCACGTACGGCACGAACAACGAGTTCGGGTTCGACTACCTGCGCGACAACATGGCCTGGTCGCCCGACGACCTGGTGCAGCGCGGCCACCACTTCGCCATCGTGGACGAGGTGGACTCGATCCTCATCGACGAGGCCCGCACCCCGCTCATCATCTCCGGCCCCGCCTCCGGGGACGCGAACCGCTGGTACACCGAGTTCGCCAAGGTGGTGCGTCGCCTCGAGGTCGAGAAGGACTACGAGGTCGACGAGAAGAAGAAGACCGTCGGCGTGCTCGAGCCCGGGATCGAGAAGATCGAGGACTACCTCGGCATCGACAACCTGTACGAGTCGCTGAACACCCCGCTGATCGGCTTCCTCAACAACGCCATCAAGGCGAAGGAGCTGTTCAAGCGCGACAAGGACTACGTGGTGCTCAACGGCGAGGTCATGATCGTCGACGAGCACACCGGCCGCATCCTCGCCGGCCGCCGCTACAACGAGGGCATGCACCAGGCCATCGAGGCCAAGGAGGGCGTGCAGATCAAGGCGGAGAACCAGACGCTCGCCACGATCACGCTGCAGAACTACTTCCGCCTCTACGGCAAGCTGTCCGGCATGACCGGTACGGCCGAGACCGAGGCCGCCGAGTTCCAGGGCACCTACAAGCTGGGCGTGGTGCCGATCCCCACGAACCGGCCCATGATCCGCATGGACCAGGCCGACCTCGTCTACAAGAACGAGGACGGCAAGTTCAACGCCGTCGTCGAGGACATCGTCGAGCGCCACGCCAAGGGTCAGCCGGTGCTGGTCGGCACCACGAGCGTCGAGAAGTCCGAGCTGCTGTCGGGGCTGCTCAAGCGGGCGGGCGTGCCGCACAGCGTCCTGAACGCGAAGGAGCACGAGCGCGAGGCGTCCGTCGTCGCGCAGGCCGGCCGCAAGGGCGCCGTCACCGTCGCCACCAACATGGCCGGCCGCGGCACCGACATCATGCTCGGCGGCAACGCCGAGTTCCTCGCCGTCACCGAGATGGCCCAGCGCGGCCTCGACGCGGGGGAGGACCCGGAGGCCTACGAGGCGGCGTGGCCGGACGTGCTCGAGAAGGCCAAGCAGGCGGTGGCCTCGGAGCACGAGGAGGTCACCGAGCTCGGCGGCCTCTACGTGCTGGGCACGGAGCGGCACGAGTCACGCCGGATCGACAACCAGCTGCGCGGCCGCTCCGGCCGTCAGGGCGACCCGGGCGAGTCGCGGTTCTACCTGTCCATGCAGGACGACCTCATGCGCCTGTTCAACTCCGGCCTCGCGTCCTCGATGATGGACCGCGCCGGCTTCCCCGACGACATGCCGCTCGAGTCGAAGATGGTGACGCGCGGCATCCAGAGCGCCCAGTCGCAGGTCGAGGCCCGCAACTTCGAGATCCGCAAGAACGTCCTCAAGTACGACGACGTCCTGTCGCGGCAGCGCTCGGTCATCTACGCGGAGCGCAAGCGCGTCCTCGAGGGCGAGGACCTCGAGGACCAGGTGCAGCACTTCCTCACGGACGTCGTCACCGCGTACGTCGACGGCGCGACCGCCGAGGGCAACCCCGAGGCCTGGGACCTGGACGCGCTGTGGACGGCGCTGAAGTCCGTGTACCCGGTGTCGATCACGCCGGAGGACGTGGTCGAGGAGGCGGGCGGCGTCGGTCGGCTGAGCCACGAGATGATCCTCGAGGAGCTGCTCTCGGACGCCCGCGTGGCCTACCAGGCGCGCGAGGAGACCCTGGGCGAGCCCGCGATGCGCCAGCTCGAGCGCCGCGTCGTGCTCTCGGTGCTGGACCGCAAGTGGCGCGAGCACCTCTACGAGATGGACTACCTCAAGGAGGGGATCGGCCTGCGCGCGATGGCGCAGCGCGACCCCCTGATCGAGTACCAGCGCGAGGGCTTCCAGCTGTTCCAGGCGATGACCGAGTCCATCAAGGAGGAGTCGGTCGGGTTCCTGTTCAACCTGGACGTGCAGGTGCAGCAGCCCGGCGCCCAGGGGGCCCCCGATGCCCCGGTGATCTCGGCGGCCAGCGCCGCGGCCGCCGCGCAGTCCGACGCGGGCCAGGTCGTGGCGGGCGGGACGGCGCC
>JADHZE010000265.1 GCA_026934365.1 Isoptericola sp. QY 916
TGGACCGCAGCGGGACGCGCGGCACGGTGACCGTCGTGCTCACCCAGGTCGGCGAGGCCGTCGCGAGCGTGAACCCGCCGACCGCCACCACCGACCACACCGCCCGCGACCGTGCGCGCAGCGGCCCGCGACCCGGCGGGCGAGCGCCGCGGCTCTCGTGCGTGGTGCGTGCTGCGTCGTCCATGTCTGCCTGTCCGTCCGTCGTGCTGGTCCGTGCCGCGCTCAGAGCGCCCGGAACCGTGCGGCCAGCTGCACCGCGCGTACCGCCGCGGCGGCCTTGTTGCGCGACTCCTCGTACTCGAGCGCGGGCACCGAGTCGGCGACGATGCCGCCGCCGGCCTGCACCCACGCCCGGCCGTCGCGGATGCACGCGGTGCGGATCGCGATGGCCATGTCCATGTTGCCGCCGAAGTCGAAGTAGCCCACGGTGCCGCCGTAGATCCCGCGGGAGGCGGGCTCCAGCTCGTCGATCAGCGCGATGGCCCGCGGCTTGGGCGCCCCCGAGAGGGTGCCTGCGGGGAACGTCGCGCGCAGGGTGTCGAGCGCCGTCGCGCCCGCCCGCAGCCGTCCGACGACGGTGGAGCACAGGTGCATGATGTGGCTGAACCGTCGGGTGGCCATGAACTCGACCACCTCGACCGACGTCGGCTCGCAGACCTTGACGAGGTCGTTGCGCGACAGGTCGACGAGCATGAGGTGCTCGGCGCGCTCCTTGGGGTCGGCGAGCAGCTCCTCGCCGAGCGCCACGTCCTCCTCGACGGTCGCCCCGCGCGGGCGCGACCCGGCGATCGGGTACGTGGTCACGTGCCCGTCGGTCACCTTCACCAGCGTCTCGGGGCTGGAGCCGACGACCGAGAACTCGCGCCCGTCGGGGCCGGTGAGCCGGAAGTAGTACATGTACGGGCTCGGGTTGATGGTGCGCAGCGCGCGGTACACGTCCAGCGGCGCGGCCGGGCAGTCCAGGCCGAGGCGCTGGGACAGCACGACTTGGAACACCTCGCCGTCGCGGATCGCCTCCTGCCCGGTGCGGACGGCGGACTCGAACTCCTCGCGCGTGGAGCGGAACTCCAGGGCGGGCTCGGCCACCTCGTCCGCGCTGCGCAGCACGGTGGGCTGCGGCGGCGCGGGCGTCGCGAGCCGCGCCTGCATCGCGTCGAGCCGGGCGACGGCGTCGGCGTGGGCCTCGTCGACCCGCTCGTCCGTGCCGTCGCCGTTGATGGCGTTGGCGATGAGCCACGCGCAGCCCGTGTGGTGGTCGACCGCCACGAGGTCGGTCGCGAGGCTCAGGGCCACCTCCGGCACGCCGAGCTCGTCGGGGGCGTTCGCGGGGAGCGTCGGCTCCCAGTGCCGCACGACGTCCCAGCCGAGCGCGCCCGTGAGCCCGCCGGTCAGCGGGGGCAGCCCCTCGATCGGCGGCGTGCGCAGCCCCTCGAGCGCCGCGCCGAGCACGTCGACGACGTCGCCCTCGCGCGGGATGCCCGCCGGGACGTCGCCGTGCCAGACGGCGCGGCCGTCCCGCGCGGTGAGCGTGGCGCGCGAGTCGACGCCCACGAACGACCAGCGCGACCAGCCGCCGGACGACTCCGCCGACTCGAGCACGAAGGTGCCCGGGCGGTCCTGGGCGAGCGTCCGGTACAGGCCGACGGGGGTGACGTCGTCCGCCAGCACGCGCCGCACCACGGGGATCACGCGGCGGTCGGCGGCCAGTGCGCGGAACGTGCCGAGACCCGGCCACGTCGCGCCCCACGCCAGGTCCTGCTCCGACGGGCCCGCCACGGGGGCGGGGCGCGGGGCGGGGTGGGGCTGCGCGACGGTGGGCGTGGTCACCGGTCCTCCTGAGGATCGTCGGGCTGGTCGGGGCTGGTCGGGGTGTTCTGCTGGGCTGGGTGCGTCGTCGGTGCCGGCGGCAGGGACGAGGGGCGGGATCAGGCGGCCGGCGCGTCGGGGCCGACGACGGCGCTCAGGTCGCCGCCCGCCTCGAAGCAGGTGCGGGTGCCGGTGTGGCACGCGGCGCCGACCTGGTGGACGCGCACGAGCAGGGCGTCGCCGTCGCAGTCCAGCGCGACGGAGCGGACGAGCTGCACGTGCCCGGACGTGTCGCCCTTGCGCCAGTACTCCTCGCGCGACCGGCTCCAGAACGTCACGCGGCCCTCGGTGAGCGTGCGGCGCAGCGCCTCGTCGTCCATCCAGCCGAGCATGAGGACCTCGCCCGTGTCGTGCTGCTGGACGATCGCGGCGACGAGGCCGTGCTCGTCGCGCTTGAGCCGGTAAGCGACCGCCGGGTCGAGCGCGGGCACGGGGGCATCGGTCAGGTCGGGCACCCGTGCATCTTCCCACGCCCGGCGGGGCCGCGGGGCTCCCGTCCGGCAACCCCGCACCGGCCCGGACGCTCAGCGGGTCTGCGCCACCCAGCTCGCGTGCATCCGCGCGTAGACGCCGCCCGCGGCGGCCAGCTCGGCATGCCCGCCGACCTCGACCACGCGCCCGTCGTCGACGACGACCACGAGGTCGCTGGCCTCCGCCGTCGAGAGCCGGTGGGCGATCGTGATCGTGGACCGGCCGGAGGTGAGCGAGTCCAGCGCCCGGGCGATCCGCACCTCGGCGGCGGGGTCGACGGCCGACGTGGCCTCGTCCAGCACCAGCAGGTCGGGCGCCGCGAGGTAGGCGCGAGCGATGGCGACGAGCTGCCGCTCCCCCGCGCTCAGCGCCTCGCCGCGCTGGCCGACGGGCGTGCCGAGGCCCTGCGGCAGCCCGGCCACCCAGTCGGTGAGGCCGAGCGCGTCCATGGCCCCGGTGACGCGCGCCCTGGTCTCGGCGGGGTCGGACGGCGGGTCCGGGCGCAGCCCGTAGGCGACGTTCTGCTCCACCGTCCCGTCGAAGAGGAAGCCCTCCTGCGGCACGAGCACCACGCGCTCGCGCAACGAGGCGAGCGTCAGCCGGCGCAGGTCGACGCCGTCGAGCAGCACCTCCCCGGCCGTGGGGTCCATGAGGCGGGCGACGAGCTTGGCGACGGTGGACTTGCCCGAGCCCGTCCGCCCGACCACGGCGACCTTGCGGCGGGCGGGCAGCTCCAGGTCCACCCCGTGCAGCACCTCGGGCCCGTCGGGGTAGGCGTACCGCACCCCGCGCAGCGTCACCGCCGCCGGGCCGCGAGGGCTCGCCGTGGCGTCGTCGGCGTCCGCGACGTCGAGGGGCGTCTCGAGCACCGCGAGCACGCGCCGCCAGCCCGCGACGGCGTTCTGCAGCTCGTTGAGGATCTCCGTGGCCTGCTGCACGGGGCCGGTGAAGAGCTGCACCAGGAACAGGAACGCGACCACCTGGCCCGCCGTCAGTCCGCCGCCGACGCCGAGCAGCGTGCCCACCACCACGACGACGGCGAGCACCAGGTTGGCGACCAGCACCCCGCTCGAGAACACCGACGAGACGAGGAGCTGGGCGCGGGCCTGCGTGGCGCGGGTGTGCTCGACGGCCGCGTCGACGCGGCGTCCGGTCCGCGCCGCCACGCCGTACGCGCGCACCGTCTCCGCGCCCACGACCGCCTCCGAGATCGCGCCGAGCATCGCGCCGACGGCCTGCCGCACCGCCGCGTACGCGCGGTTCACCGTGCCCTGCGCGCGGCGCAGCACCAGGAACAGCGGCAGGAAGCACGCCCAGACCACCAGGGTGAGCTGCCACGAGTACACGGCCATGAGGGCGGTGGCCACGAGCACCTGCAGCGTCGACACGAGGAGCTGGATCCCGCCCCACTGGACGAACAGCGAGATCGTGTCGACGTCGGAGGTGACGCGGGACACGAGCGCGCCACGACGCTCGGTGCCCTGCGCGAGGGTGGACAGGTCGTGCACGTGCCGGAACGCCTGCACCCGCAGCGCGGCGAGCCCGGCCTCCGTCCGGCGGAACAGACGGACGTTGACCACCGCGGTGCACAGCCCCGCGACGACGACCGCGCCCGCGGCGAGGCCGGTCAGGAGCGCCACCCGCCCGGCGTCTGGCCCGCCGCCGGCGAGGATGCCGTCGTCGATCGTGCGCTGCACCGCGACCGGCACGACGACGCGCCCCGCGGCCGCCAGCACGGCGAGCGCGAGGGTGAGCCACAGGCCGTCGACGATCTGGGGCGAGATCTGCACGCCCCGGCGGAGCGTGGCGAGGACGCCCAGCTCGCTGGCGGCGGCGATGCGCGTCGTGCTCACGGTGTCCCCTCCCGCTGTGCGTCCCCCGGCAGGAGCTCCCCGGCGGCCGCCTCGTCCGCGAGCTCGCGCGCCCGGCGCTCCGTCTCCTGCTCGTACGCGGTGGCGAGCGCGCGGTACCCGGGGTCCCGGGCCAGCAGGTCGGCGTGCGGCCCGACGTCGACGACGCGGCCCCCCTCGAGGTGCACGACGACGTCCGCGAGCGCCACCGACGACATGCGGTAGGCGACCATGACGACGGTCGTGCCCGGTGCGTCGCCCCCGCCGCCGCGCGCCGACGCGAGGGAGCCGAGGATCTCCGCCTCGACGCGCGGGTCGACCGCGGACGTGGCGTCGTCGAGCACGAGCAGCCGTGGCCTGCGG
>JADHZE010000266.1 GCA_026934365.1 Isoptericola sp. QY 916
AGGGCCGGCGGCGCGGCAGCCGCTGACGGAGCCGGCCACCGCGCCCGGTGGGCGGTCGCTCAGCGCCCGGCTCAGCCGGCTGTGCTTCCGGAGGCCGCCGCCAGGGCGCGCACGGTGTCCACCGTGTCCGCCTCGGCGGCGGACTTGTCGTCGCGGTAGCGCACCACCCGCGCGAACCGCAGCGCCATGCCGCCGGGGTAGCGGGTGGAGCGCTGCACGCCGTCGAAGGCGATCTCGACCACCTGCTCGGGACGCACCTGCACGACGTACGACGACCCGTCGGCGGGCGTCGTCGCCAGCTCGGTGAACCGCTCGGTCTGCCAGGCGAGCATCTGGTCGGTCATGCCCTTGAACGCGTTCCGGGTTAGAAGTCCCCGACTCGTAGCGTCCTCAAGTTTCACCCGACCGTGTGCGCCTGAGTCGGGTGCTGGACGTCGAGAACGGGCTACCGTGTGGTCGAGTCGAGCAGAAGGTGGTTGCAAGTGAGCGAGCCCTTGGCGCTTCGGAAGGTAATCGAGCGCATCAACGATGGTGCGATTCGGATCCCTGGATTTCAGCGAAAGTTCGTATGGGAGCCCGTCCGGGCAGCGCTCCTAATGGACAGCATCTATAAGGGGTATCCGTTTGGTTCCGTGCTGCTCTGGCGAACCCGGAACGAACTTAAAACAGAAAAGACCGTTGGGGGGTTTGAACTTCCTCCACCCGAGAAGGACTATCCGATCGACTATGTCCTGGACGGACAGCAGCGGCTTACTTCAATCTTCGCGACATTTCAAACCGGACTCGACGCCCCGCAAGAAGATCCTGAGGTTTGGCTCCCGATCTATTATGACTTTACGGCGAGGGAGGATGCGCAGGATTCCCGTTTCGTTGCCCTAAGTGAGGATGAGTTTGACGCGGAAAAGCATTTTCCTTTGAGGACATTCTTCGATCCGGTCGCGTTCTCGCGGGCAGTTCGAGGGCTCTCAGAAGAGCGGAATGTCGAGATCGTCGGAGTTCAGGAGAAGTTCAAGGAAGCACTCATTCCTGCGGAGACGTTTGAGACAGAGGATCGCACTCGTGTCGCGATTGTCTTCGAGCGAGTGAATCGCATGGGCGTCGAGTTGGATATGTTCGAACTTCTTACTGCATGGACGTGGAGTGAGGAGTTCGATCTTCAGAACAGGTTCGCGGATCTATCCGAAGAGTTCTCGGAGTTTGGATTCGAGGATGTCGGCTCTGACAACGACCTGATGCTGCGGTGCTGTGCGGCCATCCTCAAGGGCGACCCTGCTCCGTCCGCAATGATCGATATCAAACGGCGCGGACGTCCGTGAGAAGTTCGACTCCGTCGAGACAGCCCTCCGGTTGGCGATTGATTTTCTGCGGAAGAATCTGCAGGTTCGGCACGTCAAGTTTCTCCCGTATAGCGCCCAACTCATTCCGCTGGCTGCGTACTTCGCACATGACCAGGGGAAGTCGGTGCCGCCGGAAGACACGGCGACGCTGTTGCGGTGGTTCTGGCGCTCCACGTTCGCGCACCGCTACAGCGGCAATCCGGGCAGGAATATCAGACACGACGTAGAGCAGGCAGCGGCACTCCGCAAGAAGCAACCCTCTACGCTAGACCAAATCGCGGCGACGGTTGATGCAAGCTTCTTCCTTGAGAACACTTTCAATTCTCGCACGGTGGCCACGAAGGCCATGATCCTATTGCTTGCGAATAACCGGCCGTGCACGTTCCTTTCCGGTCAGGCCGTCGATCTGGACGCTGTGCTTTCGGAGCCTAATCGCAAGGAGTATCACCACTGTATGCCGCGCGCCTGGATGCGTGACTATCGCGCGGGAATTCAGGAGCAGGCTGTGAACTCGCTCGCAAACTTCGCCATCATCACACGCGCCGAGAATCGCGAGATCAGGGCAAAGGCGCCATCGGAGTATCGAGGACTGATGGCGACAGACATTGGCGAAATTGAGAGAGGCGCCTACCTGCCGCCGTCGCTTTGGGATGACGACGAGGCGAAGTTCTTCGCCGAACGAGCGGAACTCCTCGTTGCGGCAGTGCAGGCCCGTTTGGCGTAGGAGAGTGCTCGCGAGTATTAGCCGAGTTGTTTCCTGGCAGTAATGCTGCACCGTAGGTCGTCGGAGTTCCACGCGCGATCGTTGCGGTTTGTGTCGTAAGCGTGGGGGAGTACAGGGCAGTCGCCACACCACTCGCTAGGGCAGTAGGCTACCAAGCGTATCGATCGAATCGGAGTCTTGGGCACTCTTGTCGGCCCGGTATCTCACGACGCGTGCGAAGCGAAGAGCGACTCCGCCGGGATACCGATTCGACCGCTGCACTCCGTCGAAGGCGATCTCCACGACCTGCTCCGGTCGTACAAAGACCACGTGGCTTTCGCGGTGGGCCTCCAGTTCGAGAAAGCGCTCCGTCTGCCATGCGAGCATCTCGTCGGTCATCCCTTTGAAAGTCTTCCCGACCATCACCCAGCCGCTTCGGTCAACATCCTTCGAGGTCTTCCGGGTTACAAGTGCAGGAACGACGTGTCGGTGCGGTAGCGCACGACTCGTGCGGAGCGCAGGACCACGCCTCCCGTGTAGCGACTCGATCGCTGGACGGGCGCCGATGGCGACCTCGACAACCTGCTCAGGACGCACGTAGACCGCGTGGCCCTCGCAGTGCGTCTCAAGTTCGAGCAAGCGTTCCGTCTGCCAGGCGAGCATCTCGCCGGTCATCCCCTTGAAAGTCTTCCCGGCCATCAGCCAGCCGCTTCGTTCAGGATCTTGTGACGTCATCCAAGGTCCCCAGTCACCAACGCGACCATCTGTGCCAGGCTCTGCCCGTGGACTCCAGTCGCGAGATGTTTCGCATCCTCCCGTTCCCGTTCAGGGACGACAGGTTTCCTCCATCGCTCGGCGCTGTGGTGCAGACGACGGTCTTGGACGGCGTCGAACCCGCGCGCGAGGTGGTTCATTTCTCGGACGGGGCGTGGGCGATCGGTGACGGGCGCAACGACCCGAACGTGCCAGGCGCGTCAATCGCGACTCATATCGCTCATGCGATCGAGCGGAACAGTTCGATCGCCACACTCGCGACGATGCCCCCAGGATTCATCGCAAGGAGGTCCGGGCCTGGAGGCAGGTGGACGGTTGCACTGCTCGACGAGTCTGACTGACGGTCGGCTTGGTCTCGCGTGGCGGTCCCGTCTCAGGACGGGAGATAGGAGCGCAGCGTGTCGATCGTGTCGGCCTCGGTCGCGGGCTTGTCGTCGCGGTAGCGGACCACCCGCGCGAACCGGAGGGCGACTCCTCCGGCGTACCTGCTCGACCGCTGCACGCCGTCGAAGGCGACCTCGACCACCTGCTCCGGGCGAACGTGGACCACATGACCCTCGCGATGCGTCTCAAGTTCGAGGAAGCGTTCCGTCTGCCAGACGAGCATCTCATCGGTCATCCCCTTGAAGGTTTTTCCGACCATCGCCCAGCCGCTTCGGTCAACATCCTTCGAGGTCTTGCCGAGCATGACGAAGCCGCCGGCGCCGGGGTCGCGCGCGCCGAGGTGGATGTTGGACAGCCAGCCCTGGCGGCGGCCGGAGCCCCACTCCACGGCGAGCACCACGAGGTCGAGCGTGTGCCGGGGCTTGACCTTGACCCAGCCGGCGCCGCGGCGGCCGGCGGCGTAGGGCGCGTCCAGGGCCTTGAGCACCAGCCCCTCCTGACCGGCGGCGACGGTGTCGGCGAAGAACCGTTCGACCTCCCCGACGTCGGCGGAGACCAGTCGCGGCACCACGACCTCGGGCGGGAGCACGCGGTCCAGGACCTCGAGGCGCTCGGCCGCGGGCGCGTCGATGAGGTCGGTGCCGTCGTGGTGCAGCACGTCGAAGAACCGCACGCTGAGCGGCACGGTGGCGCTGCCCGCCTCGGCGTCGTGGCTGCCCGTGCGGGCGGCGGTCTCCTGGAAGGGGCGCGGGCGGCCGGCGTCGTCGAGGGCGATCGCCTCGCCGTCGAGCACCACCGTGCGCACGTCGAGGGAGCGTGCGACGGCGACCACCTCGGGCAGCCGCTCCGTGACGTCGTCGAGCGAGCGCGTGAAGACGACGACGTCGTCGCCGCGGCGGTGCACCTGCACGCGGATGCCGTCGAGCTTGGTGTCGGCGGCGACGGCGCCGCCCTCGAACCGCTCCAGGGCGGCGGCGACGTCGGGGGCCGACGCCGCGAGCATGGGCCGCACGGGCCGGCCGGGCTCGAGCCGGAACGCCTCCAGGGCGGGCGCGCCGCCGTCGAGCGCGGCCCGGGCGATGGGCCCGGTGAGGGCGCTGAACATCGCCGCCCGGCGCACCACCGGCAGCGGGACGTCGGCCGCGGCGGCGATCGCGTCGAGCAGCAACGAGTCGAGCGCTCCCTGGCGCAGCTCGCCCAGCACGAGGCGGCGCACGAAGTCCTGCTCGTCGGCCGTGGCGCGCCCGAACAGCTCGTCGACGGCGGACCGGCGGGCGGCCTGCGAGCCGGCGCCCGCGAGCTGCTCGAGGCGGCCGAGCGCGCCGTCGACGTCGGCGGGC
>JADHZE010000267.1 GCA_026934365.1 Isoptericola sp. QY 916
CCAAGCCCGCCGAAGCACTCAACCGCCTACTCTTGGCAGCCTGACGACGCGTGTTGCGACGACCGCTTGAACCCGCCGGCTTGCGGGTTGTCAGGGCCACGGGCGGGTTTTCATGGTCCTGGTCCTGACAACTCGGCGGGGCGGGTTAGCGTGGTCGGCCGTGAGCACCCCCACGGAACCCGGCACGACGGCGCACGAGGCCCGGCTCGCGCACGGCCTGCGCACCCGCCACCTGACGATGATGGGCCTCGGCTCCGCGATCGGGGCAGGCCTGTTCCTCGGTGCCGGCGTCGGCGTCGCGACCGCGGGCCCCGCCGTCCTGGTCAGCTACGCCATCGCGGGCGCGCTCGTCGTCCTCGTGATGCGGATGCTCGCCGAGATGGCGTCGGCGCTGCCCGCGTCCGGCTCGTTCTCGGTCTACGCGGAGGCGGCGCTGGGCCGCTGGGCCGGGTTCCTGCTGGGCTGGCTGTACTGGTTCACGCTGATCATGGTGCTGGGCGTCGAGGTGACGGGCGTCGCGGGCATCGTCAGCGGCTGGTGGCCGGACGTGCCGCAGTGGGTCGTGGCGGCCGTCGTCGTGGTGGTGCTCGGCGGCATCAACCTCGTGGGCGTGCGGCAGTTCGGCGAGTCGGAGTTCTGGTTCGCGGCGATCAAGGTGGCCGCCATCCTCGCGTTCCTCGTGGTGGGCGTCCTCATCGTCGTCGGCGTGATCCCGGTGACGGGCAGCGTGCTCGGCGACTGGGCCGCGCACGGCGGCTTCGCCCCGGCGGGCTGGGCGGGCATCGCGGCAGGCCTGCTCACCGTCGTCTTCGCGTTCGGCGGCATCGAGATCGTCGCGATCGCCGCCGCCGAGGCCCGCGACCCGCGCACCGCCGTCGCCCGCGCCACCCGCACCATCGTGTGGCGGATCCTGCTCTTCTACGTGGGCTCGGTCGCGATCATCGTCGCGCTGATCCCCTGGGACGACGCCGCGGCGCTGGAGTCGCCGTTCGTCTCCGTGCTGCAGCTCGCCGGGTTCGACGGCGCCGCACGGCTCATGGAGGTCGTCGTGGTGCTGGCGCTGCTCAGCGCGTTCAACGCGAACGTCTACGGCACGTCGCGGATGCTCTTCTCCCTCGGCCAGCGCGACGACGCGCCGCCCGCCACCACCCGGGTCTCGCGCCGCGAGGTGCCGTGGGTGGCGGTGCTCGTGTCCGTATTCTTCGGCGTCGTCGCGGTGGGGCTCAACTGGCTGCTGCCCGCCCAGATCCTCACGATCCTGCTCAACGCGGTCGGCTCCGCGCTGTTCGTCGTGTGGCTGCTCATCACGATCTCCCAGCTGCGCCTGCGGCCGCGCCTCGAGGCCGACGCCGCGCGCGCCGGGGAGCCGCTGCGCCTGCGCATGTGGGGCTACCCGTACCTCACGTGGGTCACGCTGGCGGGTCTCGTCGCGCTGGCCGGGCTCATGCTCTCCGACCAGGCGGCGCGCGCCCAGCTCGCCGCCACCGGCGGGCTGGTCGTGGTGATCCTCGCGGTCTACGCCGTCACTCGCCGGGTGCGCGCCGCTCGCTAGCGAGGCCGTCGGCGCCGTCCGGGCCGGCGTCCGGCTTCGACGGCCGGATCGTGGGCACGTCGCCGACGATCGGGATGGGCCGGCGGTGGAACGGGAAGCCGTACCGGGTGACCAGGCCGGCGAGCGTCGTGACGCGGTTGCGGGGGCCGACCAGCGACATGATGTGCACGAACAGCCACACCAGCCACGCGAGCCCGCCGGTGAGCCGCAGCATCTTCGACGTCACGGGCAGGGTGATCTCGGCGATCGCGGCGCGGCGGCCTATGACCGCCATCGTGCCCTTGTCGTGGTAGCTCAGCGGCTCGGTGGCGCGGCCCTCGAGCAGCGCGAGGATGTTGCGCGCCACCTGCTGGCCGCCCTGGATGGCGGGCTGGGCGAGCTGCGGCAGCCAGTCGGGCGTCTCGGCGATGTCGCCGATCGCGAAGACGCCGGGCCGCCCCTCGACCTGCAGGTCGGGGCCGACGGCGATGCGGCCGCCCTTCCGGCGCGGCAGGTCCCAGTCGTCCACCTCGGGGTGCGGGCCGACGCCCGCGGACCACACCGTGAGGTCGGCGCGGATGCGGGTGCCGTCGGTGAGCACGACGGCGTCGGGCAGAACCTCCGCGACCCCGGCACCCAGGTGCAGCTTCACGCCGCGGTGTCCGAGCTCCTGCGCGGCGTACTCGCGCAGGCTCGGGTGGAACGCCTTGAGCAGCTCGGCGCCGCGCTGCACGACCGTGATCTCGAACGCGTCGCCGTGGATCTCGGGGTAGGCGGGCGCGAGCCCGGCGGTGCGCAGCTCCGCGAGTGCGCCCGCGACCTCGACCCCGGTGGCGCCGCCGCCCACCACGACGACGCGCAGGCCGTCGTCGGTCTCGGGCGTGAACGCGGAGTTCTCCAGCCGGATGAAGAGCTGGTCGCGGATCCGCAGCGCCTGCGACCGCGAGTACATGCCGAACGCGTTCTCCTTGGCGCCCGGGGTGTCGAAGAAGTTCACGGTGACGCCGTTGGCGAGCACGAGGTGGTCGAAGGAGACCGTCTCGTCGTTGGCCAGGCGGATGGTGCGCGCGTCGTGGTCGATGCCGACCAGGTGCTCGTGCAGCACCCGGAGGTTCTTCTGCTTCAGCCGCAGCCCGCGCAGCCAGTAGGTGACGTCGCCCGGGTTCAGCCCGCCGGTGGCGACCTGGTAGAGCAGCGGCTGGAACGTGTTGTACACGCGCCGCTCGACGAGCGTGACCCGCACCGGCGCCTTCGCGAGCGCCTTCACGACGGCGAGGCCGCCGAACCCTCCGCCGACGACCACGACATGGGGGAGGTTCTCGGTGCGTTCGCTCACGGTGACCACGGTAGGTGACCAGCGGCGCCACGGCCCGCCACCGGCGGTGTGAGGTGGGTCGTCCGGCCTGAGACGATAGGTCCGTGCCCGAGCTCCTCGCCGTCTGCCGCGTGTTCGCCCTCCTGCCCGACGCCGGGACGGTGGGCATCACCGCCATCGACAAGCGCCCCGTGGACGGGCGGGTCAAGGCCCGCCCGTACGGGCTGTACGCGGACGTGCAGGCGGACCGCGCCAACCACGGCGGCCTGGACCAGGCGGTGTACGCGTACTCCCAGGAGGACGCCGAGTGGTGGGGCGAGGAGCTGGGCCACGAGGTCACGCCGGGGCTGTTCGGGGAGAACCTGCGCACCCGCGGGCTCGAGGTGAGCCGCGCCGTCGTCGGCGAGCAGTGGCGCGTGGGCTCCGCCCTCCTCGAGGTGACGCAGCCCCGGGTGCCGTGCCAGACGTTCGCCCGCCGCCTCGACTCGCCGCCGCGCTGGGTGCGCCGGTTCACGCAGGCGAACCGGACGGGCGCGTACCTGCGCGTCGTCGAGAACGGCGACCTGGGCGCGGGGGACGAGGTCGAGGTGGTGCGCCGGCCGGCGCACGGCGTGACGCTGGCGGACTGGTTCGGGGCGTACAACCGGCTCGACGGAGCGCCCGACCTCGCCGACGTCGCGAAGGGCCTGCTGGTGGCCCACGACGGCGGCGAGGTGCGGCTCAGCGACGAGCTGCGGGAGCGGGCCGAGAAGTCCCTGGGTCGCTGACCCCGCGGGCGTCCTCGGCCCCGTCCTCGAACCTGTCCTCGACCCCGTACCGGTGACCCGCGTACCCCCAGACGGCGAGGGCGAGCGCGGGCCCCCAGAACCAGGCGGGGAAGTAGAGGGCCCCGGCCCAGCCCATCATGACGATCATGGGGACGGCGGCGCCGCAGAGCATGACGGCGACGATCGCGCCGGGCACGATGGCGGCCGCAGGCGGCACCGGGCGTCCGGCGCGGCGGCCGAACCAGCGCGGCAGGCGCTCGCCCCACGGCAGGATCAGGCCGAGCGTGAGGACGATGCCGAGCCAGGCGCCGCTCGAGAGGGACAGGCCCTGGATGCGGACCGGGAGGGTCAGCTCCTCCGCGGGTCCGGCGAAGGCCGGCCACGGGGTGAGCCAGGTGGCGCGGGCGAGCGCGTAGGGCAGCGGGCCGAGCGCGGCGACGATCGTGAACGGCCGCCGGTGCCGGGTGACCCAGGCGGTGGCGGTGCGCAGCGACCCGCGCCGCCAGGCGCGGACGGCGACGAGCCCGGCCCAGGCCGCCGCGGTCGCGAGGGGCAGCAGCACGGACGGCAGCGCCCACGGCTCGCGCGCGAGCCCCGACGTGACGGCGACCCACCAGTCGACGAACGCGCCGCGGCCGACGACGACGCCGACGACGGCGAGCACCGCGACGGCGGCGAGCGGCAGCCGCCACGCGGGGCGGGTGCGGAACACCTGCGCGCCCGCCCACACGGCGAGCACGGGGACCGCGAACGACACGAGGTAGCCCGCGGCGGGGAGCGTGCCCGACCCCTGGGCGAGCAGGCCGAACGCGACGACCTCGAGGACGCCGACGGGCGCGACGAGCCGCCCCGCGGCGCGGGCGGTGGGGCGGGCGAGCGCGGCGGCCGCGGTCACGACGCCGAGCAGGGCGG
>JADHZE010000268.1 GCA_026934365.1 Isoptericola sp. QY 916
CACCGGCGCCCCGATGACCCCGGCCAACCTGCGACGCCACGCTCGACGGAGCTGGCGCCGATGAGGTCGAGGCGGTTGCCGTGCCGCTCGGCGGCCTCGAGCCGCTCCACCCAGACCTGCATGCGCCGCTCGAAGTCCTCGACCGTGAGCAGCTTCAGCGCGGCGTCGCGGGCGGCCCGCTGGCGGCTGTGCGCCGTCCGCACCTTGCGCATGCCCGCGTGGTTCCCGGTGCTGTCGAGGCGCGCGTCGCGCCACAGCTCGAGGGCGGTGACGTACTGGTGCACGCGGTGCTCGCGGCGGCGCTCGTCGAGCGTGTGCCCCGTGACGAGGTGGCGCTCGCCCACCAGCGCCAGGTGCCACATGAGGGCGGCGACCAGCGGCGGCACGAACCGGAACGCGACCATGTACGGCGTGCTCGCGTCCGGCACGGCGATCTCGTGCAGCGCCGCGAACATGCCGGACGTGCCCGACAGGATCCACGTCAGGGTGAGGAGCACCCCGTACGGCCGCCCCTCGAGGGCGGCGTTGCGCGCCATGAGGGCGACGGCGACGAGGCTGACCTCGAGGAAGCCGGCGAGGGCGTACGCCTCGGCCGGGGACATCCCCGCCACCTCCAGGCCGAAGAGCACCATGCCGCTGTACGCCAGGGCGGTCGCGATGGTCGCGGCGACGACGACCGCGACCATCGGCAGGTGCCGCCCGCGGTAGCGCACCGTGGCGCGGGCGGGGCCCGTGGTGTCGGTCGTCGGGTCGTGCTGGGTCACGTCATTCCTCCGGGAGTCGCTGATCTGCGCGCATGTCAGATCTGCGCATATACCAGCATTGGGACGATCCAGGCGTCAACGACACCGCGGGTGAACCCGTCAGCCCTTGACCGCTCCCCCGAGCCCGGCGCCGCGCAGGAACAGCCGCTGGAAGACCAGGAACATCGCCACCGGGAGCACGGTCGAGATCGCCAGGGCCGCGAGGAAGACGCCCAGCTCGGTGGACGCCTCGATCGCGGGCAGCCGCACCGACAGCGGCTGGATCTCCGGGTCCTTGAGCACCAGCAGCGGCCACAGGAAGTCCTTCCAGGCCGCGATGACGGCGAACACCGACACGACGCCGAGGATCGGCTTCGACATCGGCAGCACGATCGACCAGAACAGCCGGTACGGCCCGGCGCCGTCGACCCGCGCGGCCTCGAAGACCTCGCGCGGCAGGTTGTCGAAGAACCGCTGCACCAGCAGCACGTTGAACGCGCTCGCGCCGGCCGGGAGCCACACGGCCCAGAAGCTGTCGACCAGCGACCGGCCCAGCAGCGGCGGGTCGAGGATCGTCAGGTACAGCGGCACGAGCAGCACGACGGCGGGCACGAACATCGTCGACAGGACGAGCGCCTGCACCACCTTCCCGTAGCGCGGCCGCAGCACCGACAGCGCGTAGCCGCCCGTCGTCGCGACCACGAGCTGCACGGCCCACGACCCGAGCGCCAGCCACACCGTGTTCATGAAGTACCGGCTGACCTGGACGTCGTTCCAGGCCCGCTCGAGGTTCTCCCACGCGATGCCGTGCGGGAACAGGGCCAGGGGCGTGCGCAGGATGTCCTGCGTCGGGGTGACGGCGTACTTCGCCAGCAGCAGCATCGGGCCGAGCCCGACGACGACGAGCAGCACGAGCAGCAGCACGTGCGTGCCGCCCATCCCCCAGCGGACCGCGGGACGGCGCCAGTCGGGCGCGGACAGCGCGCCGCGGTCGCCGTCGTCGGACGGGGTGGCGCGACGGCGCGCGCCGCTCGCCGGGGCGGGACGTGCGGTGGACGAGAGCGTCATGACGTGCTCCAGGACCGGGTGAGCCGGAAGTAGAGGACGGAGAAGACCGCGAGGACCGCCGCCAGCATGAGCGACAGCGCGGTCGCGGCGCCGTAGTCGCCGCCGAGGCTGTTCTGGAACGCGTACCGGTAGATGAGCAGCAGCACGGTCACGGTGGCGTTGTTCGGCCCGCCGCCGGTGAACAGGTACGGCTCGAGGAACACCTGCGCCGTACCGATGACCTGCAGGATCAGCGTGATGAACAGGACCCCGCGCAGCTGCGGCAGCGTGACGTGCCAGATCTTGCGCCACAGCCCGGCGCCGTCCACCTCGGAGGCGTCGTACAGCTCGGCGGGCACGCTCGTGAGGGCCGCGAGGTAGATGATCACGGTGCCGCCGGCGCCGGCCCAGGTCGCGGCGAGCACGAGGGACGGCATGGCCCACGACGCGTCCTGCAGCCACGGGTACGGGCCGAGGCCCACCCAGCCGAGGATCGTGTTGAACACACCGGTCGGCCCGCCCTTGTAGAAGAACTTCCACAGCAGGACGGCGACGACGGGCGGCACCACGACCGGCAGGTACGCGAGCGCCGAGTAGAGGCCGCGGCCGCGGCGCACCTCGCGCATGAGCACCGCGGCGACCAGCGGCACGGGGTAGCCGAACAGCAGGGCCAGGAACGCGAAGTACAGGGTGTTCTGCACGGCCTTCCACAGCAGAGGGTCGGCCAGCACGTGCCGGAAGTTGTCCAGCCCGACGAACGTCGGGTCGGTGACGAGGTTCGTCTCCTGCACGCTCATGATCACGGCGCGCACGATCGGGAACCACGAGAAGACGCCGAAGATCACCAGCAGCGGGAGCAGGAAGACGAGGCTGTGCAGCCCGCCCCCGCGCAGCCAGGTGGCCGGGCCCCGGCGCGGGCGGCCGGCACCGGCCGCCCGCGCGGGTGCGGCGACGTCGCCGCGAGGAGAGGTGGTGACGGTCACGGTCAGCCCTGGTCGAGCAGCGCCTGGGCCTGCGTGTTCGCGTCGGCGAGCAGGGCGTCGATGTCCGCGCCCTCGTCCGTGAGCACCGCCTGCACGACCGGGTCGAGCAGCGCGTACACCTCCTGCGTCTTCTGCGACGGCTCGCCGGCCAGCGGCAGGTCGAACATCGCGTCGGTGAACGCCGTCATCTGGTCGAGCGGCACGTTGACGTAGTCCGCGATCCACTCCTGGTTCAGCTCGTACTGCTCCTTCGAGAACATCGGCAGGACGGGCGTGCCCACGGGCTGGTCGTTCTTGGCGAGGGTCTCGGCGTCGGCGACGGCGCGGTCCTCGTCGACCAGCTTGTTCAGGTAGAAGAAGTCGATCCACTTGATCGCGGCGTCCTTGACGCCCTCGTCGACGTTCGCCGGGACCCCCGCGAGGGTGCCGCCGGTGAGCGTGGCCGACTCGGGGGCGTCGGACAGCGGGATCGGCGCGAGGCCGTAGGTGTCCGGGTCGACCGCGTTGGTCTGCACCAGCGAGGTGTAGATGTCCGAGCCCGAGGTGAACATGCCCACCTGGCCCGCCGCGAACTCCTGGTTGATGCTGCCCCAGTCGAGCAGGAAGTTGCCGCCCATCGACTCGTCCTCCCACCGCAGGTCGTGGAGGAACTGGAGCGTCTCCTGGGTGCCCGGGTTGTCGAGGGTCGCCGTGGCCTTCTGGTCCGCGTCGGTCTCGACGGTGCGGCCGCCGCGCGCGACGGTCTGCGCCGTGAGCTGCCAGCCGCCCGTGTTGTTCTGGGTCATCGTGGCGTAGCCGGCGACGCCCGGGTTGGCGTCGGCGATCTTCTTCGCGTACTCGCGCACCTGCTCCCAGGTGGTCGGAGGGCTGTCGGGGTCGAGGCCGGCCGACTCGAAGAGCTGGCGGTTGTAGTGCAGGGCGACCGGGTAGGCGTTCTTCGCCGGGATCGCGTACACGTGGCCGTCCTCGCCCGTGCCGGCCTCGAGGATCGTCGGGTTGAACTGCTCGGCGTACGGCAGGGCCCGGAACTGGGCGTCCATGTCGGCGAGCTGGCCGTTCTCCACCAGTCCCTGGGCGTCGGTGAACGGGATCTCGAAGACGTCGGGCAGCGTGCCGCCCGCGAGCTGGGCGGCGAACGTCGTCGCCTTCCACTCGTACTCCTCGGGCTGGACGTCGATGTCGGGGTTCGCCTTCTCGAACTCCGCGACCTGGTCCTCGAAGGCGGCGACCGCCTCCTCGGTGGACCCGGGAAGCAGGGAGACCACCGAGAGGGTGACCTGCCCCGCCGAGTTCGTGCTCTCGTCCTGCGGGTCGCCCCCGCCGGAGCACGCCGCGAGGGCGCCCGCCGTGAGCGCGCCCACCAGGGCGAGCGCGGCCGGCTTTCGTGTGGACTTCATCGTCACTCCCTTGTCGATGTCACCGTCGAAGGAATCGCGGTGGTGCAGCTGGTCGGTGCGGGCAGGAGGGGTTCAGGCGGGCCGGCTCACGGGGCGGAGCCAGACCGCGACGTCGGTGGCGATCCGCGCGAGCGGCTCGCGGGGGTCGGCGCTGTGCAGCACGACGTCCGCGTCGGCCGGCAGCGGGACGGGCTCGGGCCCGAGGTTGACGACGCACACCAGCCCGGGGGTTCCGGGTACGCCGCCGCGGGCGAACGCGAGGACGTCGTCGCCGACCGGGACGTCGCCGACGGCGTCGAGCCAGCGCAGGCGGCCGTCGTGCAGCGCGGGCGCAC
>JADHZE010000269.1 GCA_026934365.1 Isoptericola sp. QY 916
GGCACCCCGGCGTCGACGCCGGCGGAGCTCGACGCGGCCCTCACGACGCTGTGCCGGGCCGCGGCCGAGGGCGACGCGGCCGCCGCGGGGATCCTCGTGGCGAGCGCGCGACGGGTCGCGCGCGGGATCACCGTGGTGGCCGACCTCGTCGACGCGGGGGTCGTCGTCTTCGGTGGCCCGGCGTGGGCGCGGCTGGCCCCGCACTACCTGCCCGTCATGCGGCGGGAGCTCACCCTGCAGGCGACGCTGCGCGAGGTGCACGCCGTCGAGGTGCTGGGCTCCGCCGTCGGCGACCATGTCGGGGCGGTGGGTGCGGCGAGCCTCGTGCTCGACGGGCTCTTCACTCCGCGACCCTCCGGCCTCGTGAGCGCTTGACAGCATTAACTCAATTCGCTTGAGTTATTCACGTCAGCCGGCCCGGCGTCGTCGGGCCACTCATGTGGGCAAAGGAGCAGCATGCGACTGGCACGAACCCTTGCCGCGGGATCCGCGGTCACGGCGCTCGTCCTCACCCTCGGAGCCTGCGGCTCGGGGGGCGGCGAGGGCAGCAGCGGGGACGCGACGATCAAGATCGCGTACCAGAAGTTCGGGAACTTCACGCAGGCCGACGAGCTGTTCAAGGACGTCAAGGCCGAGTACGAGAAGGAGAACCCGGACGTCACGATCGAGCTCGTGCCGATCGAGGCCAGCCAGAACGACTACTTCACGAAGCTCGCGCTCATGAACCGCGCGCCCGGGACGGCGCCCGACCTCATGTACGAGGACACGTTCATGATCAAGTCGGACGTCGAGGCCGGCTACCTGCTGCCGATGGACGACTACCTCGCCGACTGGGAGGACTGGGGCCAGTTCGTCGACCAGGCCAAGCAGGCCGGGCTGGGCGACGACGGCAAGACCTACGGCGTCCCGATGGGCACGGACACCCGCGGGCTGTGGTTCAACAAGGAGGTGCTCGCCAAGGCGGGGCTCCCCGAGGACTGGGCCCCGAAGACCTGGGACGAGCTGCTCGAGGCCGCCCGGGCGATCAAGAAGGCGGACCCCGACGTCATCCCGCTCAACGTCTACTCGGGCAAGCCGATGGGCGAGGGCGCCACGATGCAGGGCTTCGAGATGCTGCTGTACGGCACGGGCGGCACGCTCTACGACACCGACACCTCGAAGTGGATCGTCGGGTCGCAGGAGTTCGTCGACTCGCTCGACTTCATCAGGACGATCTACACGGAGGGCCTCGCCCCGACGCCGCAGCAGGCGCTCGACCCGAACGTCGGCAACACGGTCTCGGCCGAGTGGCTGCCGAAGGGCAAGCTCGGCATCTCGCTGGACGGCTCGTGGATGCCCGGCACGTGGCTCGAGGAGGGCACGGCGCCCTGGCCCGAGTGGACAGACGTCATGGGCACCGCCGCGATGCCCACCCAGGACGGCCAGGCCCCCGGCGCCGTGAGCATGTCGGGCGGCTGGACGATGGCGATCGGCTCCGGGTCGAAGAACCCCGACGTCGCGTTCGACGTGCTGACCCACGCGCTCGACAAGGAGCACTCGCTGCGGTTCGCGATCGACAACAGCCAGATCGCGGTGCGCACCGACGTCGCCGAGGAGCCGTCGTACTCCGAGGCGAACCCGACGGTGCCGTTCTTCTCCGACCTCGTCGAGGTGACGAACTTCCGCCCCGCCACCTCCGACTACGCGCAGATCTCCAACGCGATCCAGGTCGCCATGGAGTCGGTGATGACCGGGCAGCAGACGCCCGAGGAGGCCGCCGCCGTGTACGACGAGGCCGTGATCGCCCAGGTCGGCGAAGAGAACACGACGAACGGCTGACGACGTGACCACCACCCTCGCCCCCGCCCCCGTCGGCGGGCCGGGGGCGGGGCCGTCGCCGGTGCGGCGCGCGCACGCGCGCCGCACCGCCGGCCGCCTCGTCCCGATGCTGCCCGCCGTCGCCCTGCTCGCGCTGTTCATGCTCGGCCCGGTCGTGTGGTCGTTCTACGGCTCGTTCACCAACGCGGCCCTCACCGGCCCGAACGCGGCGAACCCCGAGTGGGTCGGCCTGGACAACTACGTCGCGCTGCTCGGCGACCCCGACTTCCCGAAGGCCCTGTGGCTCACGGTGCTGTTCGTCTTCGCGTCCGCGGTGATCGGGCAGAACGTGGCCGGCCTCGGGCTGGCGATGCTCATGCGCTCCGCGCTGAAGCCCGTGCGCGCCGTCGTCTCGACGCTCGTCGTCACGGCCTGGGTGCTGCCCGAGATCGTGGCCGCCTTCGCCGCCTACGCGTTCTTCCACGCCGACGGCACGCTCAACTCGCTGCTCGCGGGCGTGGGGATCACCGGCCCGGACTGGCTCTTTCAGTACCCGATGCTCGCCGTCATCCTCGCCAACGTCTGGCGCGGCACGGCGTTCTCGATGATGGTCTACTCCGCCGCGATCGCGGAGGTGCCGCCCGAGATCACGGAGGCCGCGACGGTCGACGGGGCCAACGGGGTGCAGCGCCTCGTGTGGGTCACGCTCCCGACCATCCGCCGCAGCATCTCGACCAACCTCATGCTCACCACGCTGCAGACGCTGTCCGTGTTCACGCTCATCTACGTGATGACCGGCGGCGGCCCCGGCACCGACAGCTCCACCCTGCCGATCCTCGCCTACCAGGAGGCGTTCAAGTTCGCCCAGGTCGGCTACGGCACGGCGATCGCCACAGTGATGCTCGTGATCGGCGCCGTGTTCTCCGTCGTGTACATCCGCAGCCTGAAGCCGGAGGTCGACTGATGGCCCAGACCGCCGCCCCGGCGTCCGTCCCCTCGCCCGTGCCCGACGTCGCCGGCGCGCGCCCCGCGCGACGGCGGTCGACGCCGTCGGTCGCCGCCCCCGGGCCGCGCACGGCGCGGATCCTGTCGAACGTCGTGCTCGTCGTCGTCGGGCTGTGCTTCTTGCTGCCCCTCGGCTGGATCGTGCTGGCGTCGCTGGACCCGAGCGCCACCCTCGCCGTCGGGCTGCCTGAGATGTTCACGCTCGAGAACTTCACGGCCGTCATGACGCCCGAGCAGACGTGGGTGCCGCTGGCGAACGCCTTCGTGCTGTCCGCGGGCACGGGCCTCCTCACCGTGGTCGCGTCGGTGCTCGCCGCGTACCCGTTGTCGCGCTACCGGATGCGCTTCAACAAGCCGTTCCTGTACGCCGTGCTGTTCGGCACCTGCCTGCCGATCACGGCCATGATGGTGCCGGTCTACTCGCTGTTCGTGCGGCTCAACCTGCTCGACTCCCTGGCCGGCACCACGTTCTTCATGGCCGCGACGTCGTTGCCCATGGCGATCTGGATGACCAAGAACTTCATGGACTCCGTGCCGATCTCCCTCGAGGAGGCGGCCTGGACCGACGGCGCGTCGGCCATGACCACCCTGCGCACCATCGTGCTTCCGCTCATGCGGCCCGGCATCGCCGTCGTCTTCATCTTCGTGTTCATCCAGGCGTGGGGGAACTTCTTCGTCCCCTTCGTGCTGCTGCTGACGCCGGAGAAGCAGCCGGCGGCCGTGAGCATCTTCGCGTTCTTCGGCCAGTACGGCTCGGTCGCCTACGGCCAGCTCGCGGCGTACTCGATGCTCTACGCCCTTCCGGCCGTCGGCCTGTACGTGCTCGTCTCGCGGCTGTCCGGCGGCTCGTTCGCGCTTGCCGGCGCCGTCAAGGGCTGACCGCGCCCGTCCCACCGCCCGCCCCGTCATCAGGAGCCTGATCCATGCACGACACCACCGCCCGCACCACCGCGCGCCTCGAGCGGTTCACCCGCGACTGGCTGGAGCCCGCCGTCCTGCGCGAGACCCGGCCGCTCGACGTCGAGGCGTGGACCGTCGGCGGGGAGCCGGTGCCCTTCGCCGAGGCGGCGCGTGCCACGTACGCCCCGTTCGCGATCGGATCTCCCTGGGGGCGGCCGTGGGACACGACGTGGTTCCACGTGACGGGCGCCGTGCCGGCGGAGTGGTCGGGGGACGCGGCGCCCGCCGGGACGCGAGTGGAGCTCGTCGTCGACCTCGGGTTCACCGGCGCGGGCCCGGGCTTCCAGGCCGAGGGCACCGCCTGGACCCCCGACGGCCGCATCGTCAAGGCCGTCGAGCCGCGCAACCAGCACGTGCCGCTCGTCGCCGGCCAGGCGCTCGACGCCGACGGCCGCGTCGACGTGTACGTCGAGGCCGCCGCCAACCCCGACGTGCCGGGCGGCGCGTGGACGCGGCCCACGCCGATGGGCGCCTGGGAGACCTCCGGGCCGGACCCGATCTACGCGCTGCGCACCATGCACGTGGCCCTCGTCGACGAGACGGTGTGGGAGCTGCTCCAGGACGTGCGCGCCCTGCACGGCCTGGTGCGGGTGCTGCCCGCCACGAGCCCGCGCGCGGCCGAGGTGCTGCGCGCGCTCGAGGACATGCTCGACGCCGTCGACCCCGACGACGTCGCCGGTCTCGGCCAAGCGCCCCAGCCGTG
>JADHZE010000027.1 GCA_026934365.1 Isoptericola sp. QY 916
CTGGATCGCGACGCTGCCGACGCCGCCCGAGCCGCCCTGCACGAGGAGCGTCTCGCCCGCGTGCAGCCGGCCGGTGTCGACGAGGTTGGTCCAGGCGGTGCAGACGGCCTCCGGCAGCGCGGCGCCGTCGACGAGGTCGACGCCGTCGGGCAGGGGCAGCAGCTGGGCGGCACGCGCCACGACCTGCTCGGCGTAGCCCCCGCCCTCGAGCAGCGCGACGACGCGGTCGCCGGGCGCCCAGGTGGTCACCCCCGGCCCGAGCGCGCGGACCGTACCCGAGATCTCCAGACCCGGCCACTCGGGAGCGCCGGCCGGCGGAGGGTAGTTTCCGGCGCGTTGCAGCAGGTCAGCGCGGTTGACCCCCGCGGCGGCGACGTCGATCAGAACCTCGCCGGGGCCCGGTTTGCCCAGGTTGACGAGGGATAGGGTGAGTTTCCCTGGACCGCCAGGTGCCGATATCGTGACCGCTCGCACACCGATGGAGCCTACTCGCGTGCCTGGAAGCCCAGCCGGGCGCGGGGAGTGGTGCCGGACGTGATGGCACCCACCCGAGGATCGGACGACGACGGTCGCCCGCCTCGACGAACAGTGTTGGAGAGAGGTTCAGATGCTCCGCAGGTTGGGCGTTCGCGGGAAGATTCTTGCGACACTCGCCGTGCCGATCTTCGTCCTGGCGTTGACGGCGGGCTGGATCACCTGGCAGTCGCTGCAGGAGAACCGCAGCGCAGAGCAGACCGCGGCCCTGATGGAGTCGCTGCAGCTGCAGGACGACGCAGGCTCCGCCGTGGCCGCGGAGCGCGCCACGAACATCGCTGCCGACATGGGGATCCCGGGCGCGAAGAAGGCTCTCGTCAAGGCGCAGGAGACCACCGACCGCGCTCTCGACGCCCGCGACGAGGCGCTCGAGGTGCTCGACACCACCGCCCTGCCCACCAACGTGCAGGACGCCGTGAACCGGACGCTCCGTGACCGCACGGTCCTGGACGACCTGCAGCGCAACGTCATCTCCGGCCAGCTCTCCGAGTCGCGCGCGACCGAGCGGTACACCGCGCTGAGCGAGAACGCGCTGGACGTCCCGCGCGCCATCGCCCAGAGCAGCGACGACGCCGGTCTCACGCGCCACATCAACGCCTACGTCGCCCTCGACGAGGCGATGCTCGCCAACACCATGGAGCGACCGGTCGCCGGGGCGGCGCTGGCCCTCCTCGGGCAGGGCGAGGCACCGCCGTCGGACCTCAACGGCCGCATGGTGAACCTGCTGCAGACCACCGACGGCCTGATCGCGACCGCGCAGGAGCAGCTCGACCTGATCCCGGGCGAGCTCGAGGTGCCCGGCTACGAGGCGGACCTCGACCGCGCCCGCCTCCAGCTGCGCTACCTGAACTTCTCCGGCATCGACCCCGAGGTCGCGAGCCAGTGGAACGCGCTCTCGCAGGGCTGGGTCGAGTCCACGCAGCCGGTGCGCGACGACTCCCGCGACGCCGCGGTCGAGTACTCGAAGGACCTCGCGGGCAGCGCGCAGACCGCCGCCCTGCTGACCGGTGCGGCGGCGTTCGGCGTCGTGCTCGTGTCGTTCCTGCTGGCGCTGCTCATCGCGCGCCGCATCGTGCAGCCGCTGGCCCGCCTGACCTCCGCGACGGCGGAGGTGCGCGACCGTCTGCCCCGCATGGTGGAGCAGATGGCGGTGCCCGGGCAGGCGCCGTCGATCGACCTCGTGCAGGTGCCCGTCGAGTCCAGCGACGAGATCGGACGCCTCGCGGCCGCCTTCAACGAAGTGAACGAGACGACCATGGTCGTCGCGCGCGAACAGGCCGCGCTCCGCGGCTCCATCGCGGAGATGTTCGTCAACGTGGCGCGTCGCGACCAGGTGCTCCTCAACCGCCAGCTGTCGTTCCTCGACGAGCTGGAGCGGTCCGAGGAGGACCCGAGCACGCTGTCGAACCTCTTCCGCCTGGACCACCTGGCCACGCGGATGCGGCGCAACGCCGAGTCGCTCCTCGTGCTCGCGGGCATCGACTCGGGCCGGCGCGTGCGCAACCCGATGCCGATCTCCGACGTCGTCCGCACGGCGTCGTCCGAGATCGAGCTCTACGACCGCGTCCGCCTCGACCTGGGCGTCGACCCGCACATGCTCGGCCACAACGCGCTGAGCTCCGCGCACCTGCTGGCGGAGCTGCTGGAGAACGCGACGATGTTCTCCGAGCCGCACACGCCGGTCGAGGTGTCGACGTCGCGCGACGAGCGCGGCGTCGTCGTCACCGTGCGCGACCACGGGCTCGGCATGAGCCCCGAGGAGATCGCGGACGCGAACACCAAGGTCTCCAGCCGCTCCGCGTCGGACGCCGTCGGCGCCCAGCGCCTCGGCCTCTACGTGGTCGGCCGCCTGGCCGACCGCCTCAACGCGCAGGTCCGGTACCAGGGCGGAGCGTCGGGGTCGGGCACGGAGGTCACGGTCGTCTTCCCAGCCGACCTATTCCTGCCCGACGACGCCCTGCCGCTGCCGCAGCCGACCGACCCGCTGGAGGCGGCCACGCAGAACGCCGCCGCCGACCTCGGCGGCCAGATCGCGGAGGCGTTCGAGGAGCAGACCCCGGGGCCGATCGGCGGGGTGCCCTTCGAGGCTCCGGAGCCCGCACCGTCGTTCGGGGTCCCGGACGCGGCGGAGCCCCCCACGATGCCGACCCCGGCGGTGGCCCCGGTCGCCCCGGTCGCGTCGGCCGCCCTCCCGGTCGAGCCCGAGCCGCCGGCCGCGGTGCCGGTCGACCTGGACGCGTTGACCGACGGCACGACGTCGATCGGCATGCCCCGCCGCCGGCGCTCCGGCGTCGGCTCCGGCGAGGCCGTGACGCGACCGGACACCGGCCCGATCGTGCTGCCGCCGCTCGCGACGCCCGAGCTGCCGGACCTGGACGAGGCGACCACCGACTCCTGGCGGCCGCCGGCCGAGGTCGAGGCCTCGGCGGGCTCGCTGCCGAGCCGGCACCGGGCGCAGCCCGAGCCGGTCGCCGAGCCGGAGCCCGTGTCCGCACCGGTCCTCGGCGTCGACCAGCGGGCGGGCCTGTTCTCGAGCTTCCGCTCGATGGGGTCGCTCGACGCCTCCGAGACCGAGAGCACGCTCCAGCTCGACGCGGTGACGGAGGACCCGGCGGCACTCCCGGACGAGCTCGCCCCGCTGACGCCGGCCGACCCGGCGCCCGCGGCGCCGGTCCTCCCCGAGCCCGTCGCACCGGTGTCCGCGCAGGACGCCCCGTACGCGGCCGCGCCCGTCGAGACGCCCTACGAGGCGCCCGTCGACACGCCTGCGGCAGAGGCGTTCGCGCCCGTGCAGCCGGAGCCGTACAGGCCGGCCACCGAGGCGGCGCCGGCCGTGGCGCTGCCGACGCGGGACGTCGCGTCCGCCGCGCCGGTCGAGCCCGCGCCTCCGGTCGAGGAGCCGGTGCGGCACGAGCCGGCACCCGTGCCCTACGCGGAGCCCGTGACGTCGTCGTTCGACCCGGTCGTCCGCGAGGTCACGGAGCCCGCCGCCGGGCCGGTCCCGGCTGCCGTCCCCGGGGCGTCGTTCGACCCCGTGACGCCTCCGTCCGCGAGCCCGTTCGCACCGACGACCTCGCTCGCGCCGGCGGAGGCGCAGGGGAAGGACGCGTTCCAGGAGCTGCCGCCGTTCGAGGACCTCATCGCCGACCTCCCGGGGCGTCGCGCCGGCCGCGAGGCGCCCGCGCAGGGCGGTCGCAAGCGCGGCCTGTTCGGGCGCAAGCCCTCGGCCGACGAGCCGGTGGCCCCGGCGGTCCCGACCGCGTCGCCCTTCCCCGCCGCCTCCCAGGCCGCGCCGGAGCCGGCGCTGCCCGAGGCCCCGGCCTTCGGGGCGACGGCGTACGGGACGACGCGGGACGAGGCACCGGTGCCGGCGCCGGCCGACGAGCCGGCCGCCTCCGCCGCGACGTCGTACGGCGGCTCGGTGCTGCCGCTGCGCCCGACGGAGCCGGCGGGCTACGACCCGCTGGACCCGCACTTCGTGCCCGACACCGTCGAGGCGCGGTCGGAGTGGATGGCCTCGGCCGTCCTCTACGAGGAGATGTCCACGATGCTGCAGCGCGGCGTCTTCCAGGAAGGGAACGTGACTTCGACGAACGAGCAGACGTACCGCCCGACGACGGTCGCGGGCGAGGCCGGCGGCCTCGCGCGGCGCCAGCGGGCGGGGGAGTCGACCGCGTCGACCGAGCGGTTCACGGCCCGTATCGAGCGGGACCCGGAGCAGCTGAGGTCGCGCCTGTCGGCCTTCCAGTCCGCCACGAGCCGCGGCCGGAACGACGCCGGGGCCGTCCGGGCCTCGACGCAGGCCGCCCCGACCGTGAATGATGTCCCTGGATCCGCGCCGCACCTGCGGTGACCTGCGCCTTCGGCGTATCGACGAGGAGGAAGCGTGACCCTCAGTACTGAAGCGACCAACTTCGGGTGGCTTCTCGACAACTTCGTGCGCACCGTCCCGGGCAGCCGCCACACGCTGGTGGTCTCGGCGGACGGTCTGCTCATGGCGATGTCCGACCAGCTCGACCGCACCAGCGGTGACCAGCTCGCGGCGATCGTCTCCGGCATGTCGAGCCTGACGCGCGGGGCGGCGCGCCAGCTCGACGGCGGCAACGTGCGGCAGGCCGTCATCGAGATGGACAACGGCTTCCTCTTCCTGATGAACGTCTCGAACGGGTCGGTACTCGCGGTGGTGGCCGAGTCCTCGTGCGACATCGGGCTCATCGGCTACGAGATGGCCCTGCTCGTCTCCCGCACCGAGGCGACGCTCACCCCGCAGCTGATCTCGGAGATGCGCGGGAACCTTCCGGTGGACGGCTCGACGCGCTCCGCGCGGGTGGGATGAGGTCGCGATCATGACGCACGCATCGTTCGGTTCTCTGGGTGCGCACTCGGCAGACGGCTACGAGGCCTCGACGGTGCGTCCCTATGCGGTGACCGGTGGCCGCGTCCGATCCGCCCTGTCCGACCTGCCGCTCGAGGCGCTGGTCGAGGTGATGCCCGGCGCCGTCACGAGCGTCGGACTCACCCCGGAGAAGCGGGCGATCCTGCAGCACGCCGCGCACACCTACGTCTCGATCGCGGAGCTCTCCGCGCTGCTGCGACTGCCCCTCGGCGTCGTCCGCATCCTGGTTGCGGACATGCAGGAGGAGGGGCACATCACCGTGCACACCTCGACCCCGGTGAACGTCCACACGGGTCACGGCAGTTCCCACTCGGGCCTGTCTCTGAGCGTCTTGGAGAGTGTTCTCAATGGCATTTCCGCCCTCTGACAGCCCGGCGCCCGGAGCCTCCGGAGGCATGTCCCCGGCGTGGGCTCCGGTGTCCCCGGCCTTCGGCGCCGTGAGCGCGCCGGTGGCCGGCGGCGCGCCGGCGGCGGTCGGCGCGCCACCGCCCCCGCCCGCCGCGCCGCGCCGACGACGTCGGCTCTCGGCCGGATGGATCGCGTTCATCGCGGTCGACGTGGTGCTCATCGTGACGATGGTGGTGCTCGCCGTGCAGATGTTCGGCGCGCCGTCGCCCACCGCTCCGCAGGCGGGCGGCGCCCCCGTGGCATCGCAGGAGCCGTCGGCGTCCGCGTCCGAGGAGGCGCCGATGCAGGGCGAGGTGCTCGCGCGGTTCGCGGCCCCGTCGAAGAACATCACGTGCTCGATCTACGACGACGGCGTCTCCTGCGGGATCGCCCAGCTCAACCAGCAGCCGGCCCCGATGGAGGGCTGCGACGGGACCACCGGGTACGTGGTGACGGTCGACGGCGAGGGGAAGGTCGCGCAGCCGTGCGTCCCGAAGGACCAGCAGCCGAAGGCCGCCGGGGACGACGCCGACGTCCTGGAGTACGGCGACTCGATCACCGAGGGCGACTACACCTGCACCAGCGAGGACACGGGCATGTCGTGCACGCACGACCCCACCGGCAACGGCTTCTCGCTCGCCCGGGCGGGCATCGGCACCAGCTGACCCCGCCGGCCCCGGCCGGGTCCTGAGACGACCCCCGACGCGGCGAGGCCGCCGACCGTCCTCCGGTCGGCGGCCTCGCCGCGTCAGGACGTCCGGCGGGTCACCAGATGCGCACGCGCTCCTCGGGGGCGAGCCACAGGGCGTCGTCGGGGCCCACGCCGTAGGTGGCGTGGAACTCGTCGATGTTGCGGATCACGCCGTTGCAGCGGAACTCGTTGGGGGAGTGCGGGTCCGTGGCGATGCGCCGCACCACCTCCTCGTCGCGACCCTTGGACTGCCACACCTGCGCCCAGCCGAGGAAGACGCGCTCCAGACCGGTGAGGCCGTCGACGACGGGCGCGTCGTCCAGCGTCGTGCCGAGCGCGATGCGGTACGCCTTGATCGCGATGGACAGCCCGCCGAGGTCGCCGATGTTCTCGCCGATGGTCAGCGCGCCGTTGACGTGCGGTCCGTCCGCGGCCAGCTGCGCCGGGCGGAAGGCGTCGTACTGCGCGATGAGGGCCTGGGTGCGCTTCTCGAACTCGGTGCGGTCCGTCTCGGTCCACCAGTCCTCGAGGCGGCCGTCGCCGTCGTACTTGGAGCCCTGGTCGTCGAAGCCGTGGCCGATCTCGTGCCCGATGACGCCGCCGATGCCGCCGTAGTTCACGGCGTCGTCGGCCTCGGGGTCGAAGAACGGCGGCTGCAGGATCGCCGCCGGGAAGACGATCTCGTTCATGCCAGGGTTGTAGTAAGCGTTGACCGTCTGCGGCGTCATGAACCACTCGTCGCGGTCGATCGGGCGCCCGATCTTGCCGAGCTCGTGGTCCTGCTCGAACGCGTGCGCGCGACGCACGTTGCCGACCAGGTCGGCGGCGTCGACCTCGAGGGCGGCGTAGTCGCGCCACTTCACCGGGTAGCCCACCTTGGGCGTGAACCGCTCCAGCTTGGCGAGCGCCTTCACCTTCGTCTCGGGCGTCATCCAGTCCAGCGCCTCGATGGACTCGCGGTACGCAGCCACGAGGTTCGCGACGAGCGTGTCCATCCGCTCCTTGTGCTCCGGCGGGAAGTGGCGGGCCACGTACTGCTCGCCCACGGCCTCGCCGAGCGCCCGCTCGACGAGCGCGACGCCGCGCTTCCAGCGGTCGCGCACCTCCTGGGCGCCCGACAGCGTGCGGCCGTAGAAGTCGAAGTTGGCGTCGACGGTGGCGTCGTCCAGGTAGGCCGCGCGGGCGGTGACGAGGTGGTAGGCGGCCCAGAGCCTCCAGTCGGAGAGCGGCTCGGTCCGCCACAGCTCGGCGAATCCGGTCGCGAACGACGGCTCCCGCACCACCAGGGCGTCCAGCGAGCCGGCGGGCGCGCCGAGCGCCGCCCCCCACGCCCGCCAGTCGAAGCCGGGCGCCCGCTCGACGAGGTCGGCGAGCGTCATCGGGTTGTAGGTGAGGTCGGCGTCGCGGTCGCGCACCACGTCCCAGTGGTGGGCGGCGAGCTTCGTCTCGAGGGCGAGCACGCGCTGCGCGGCGTCCTCGGGGTCGGCGCCCCACCCGGAGGTGGCGCTGACGCCCGCGATGCGCAGCATGCGTGCGAGGTGCGGCAGGTACTTGTCGCGGACGGGCGCGTACTGGTCCTCGCGGTAGTACGCCTCGTCGGGCAGGCCGAGGCCGCCCTGCACGAGGTAGGTCACGTAGGTCTCGGGGTCCTTGGCGTCGTTGTCGACGTAGAAGGCGACGGCGCCGCCCCCGCCCGTGCGCTGCAGGGCGCCGAGCACGTCGACCAGCTCGGCGGGCGACGTCGCCGCGGCGATCTGCCCCAGCTCTGCGGCGATCGGCTCCGTGCCGAGCTGCTGGACGCGGTCGGCGTCGAGGAAGCTCGCGTACAGCGCGCCGATCTTCGCGGGGGTGGACGCGGGGTCGAGGTCGTCGGTGGCGGCGAGGTCGGTGATGATCTCCCGCACGCGCTCCTCCGACAGGTCGTGCAGCGCGCGGAACGCGCCGTCCATGGCACGGTCGGCGGGGATCTCGTGCTGGGCGATCCAGCGCCCGTTGACGTGGCGGTACAGGTCGTCCTGCGGTCGGACGGCCTGGTCGAGGGCGCTGAGGTCGATGCCGGACCGCAGCCCGGTGGCGTCGGCAGTCATGGCGTCACCCTACGGCGCGCCGCCCACGTGCGGCGCGGGTCGAACCCCGCGGGCGACCTGGGGGAGAATGTGGTCATGCGTCTGCACATCGCCGCCGATCACGCCGGCTACGAGCTCAAGACCCACCTCGTCGACCACCTGCGCGCCGCCGGGCACGACGTCGTCGACCACGGCGCCCACGAGTACGACCCGCAGGACGACTACCCGGCCTTCTGCATCGCCGCGGGCGAGGCCGTCGTCGCGGAGCCCGGCTCGCTCGGCATCGTCATCGGGGGCTCGGGCAACGGGGAGCAGATCGCGGCGAACAAGGTCGTCGGCGCGCGCGCCGTGCTGGCCTGGTCGCTGGAGACGGCGACGCTCGGTCGTCAGCACAACGACGCCAACGTCATCGCCGTGGGCGGCCGGATGCACAGCGTCGAGGAGGCGACGTCGTTCGTCGAGGCGTTCGTCGCGGAGCCCTTCAGCGGCGACACCCGCCACCAGCGCCGCATCGACAAGCTGGCCGCGTACGAGGCGTCGCACGACGTCTCCGCCATCGCCTGACCCGACCGCCCGACGTGCCAGAGGGTCACACCGTCCACCGCCTCGCGCGTGCCCTGGGCGGGCTGTTCGGCGGCGAGACGCTCGCCGTGTCCAGCCCGCAGGGCCGGTTCGCGGGCGGCGCCGCGCTGCTCGACGGCCGCCGGCTGGTGGCCGCGGAGGCGTGGGGCAAGCAGCTCTTCTGCGGCTTCGCGCACGACCTGTCAGACGCCTGGCCCACCGGGGTGGACGGTACGTCTGACAGGGCGGGAGACGTGCGCTGGCTGCGGGTGCACCTGGGGCTGTACGGGGCGTGGTCGTTCGCCGGCGACGGCAGCGCCGACGTGGTGCACGCGATCGGCGCGCCGCGCCGTCGCATCGGGGAGCGCGAGTCGACGCCGGCCGACGGAGGCGAGGCGGGTGTCGCCGTCGACGCCACGGGGGAGTGGGCGCCGCCCGCCCCGCGCGGCGCCGTCCGGCTCCGGCTGCTGGGCGCGCACGCCGTCGCCGACCTCACCGGGCCGACGGCGTGCGAGGTGCTCACCGGCGCGGAGAAGGCCGCCGTCGAGGCGAGGCTCGGGCCGGACCCCGTCCGCCACGGAGGTGACGCGGCCCGCACGGCGTTCGTCGAGCGCGTGCGGCGCTCGCGCGTGACGGTCGGCCAGCAGCTCATGGACCAGGCGGTGATCGCCGGGGTCGGCAACATCTACCGGGCCGAGGCGCTGTTCCGTGCCGGCGTGGACCCGCTGCGCCCGGGCCGCGACGTGCCGGCGGCGGTGCTCGCCGCGGTCTGGGACGACCTGGTCGTGCTCATGCGCGACGGCGCCGACCGCGGGGCGATCGTCACCACCCGGCCCGAGCACCGGGTGGCGGACGGCGGCGGCCGGGTCACCCGGCAGAACACCGACGGCGACGCCGACGCCGTGCCCCGGGACGCGTCGTTCTACGTGTACCACCGCGACGGCCTGCCGTGCCGCGTCTGCGGTGCCCCGGTGCTCAGCAAGGAGCTCGCCGGTCGCAACCTCTTCTGGTGCGACGTCTGTCAGGTCTGAGGACCCGGCACCGGATCCAGCACCGTCGCCAGGTGCCGACCCGGTGCCTCGCCCCAGTCCGCCCACTCGGCCTCGGTGGCCTCGGCCAGCGCGCCGCACCACGTCCAGGCGCGGTTGACGGCGTGCGTGACGCCGGCCGCGCGTCGCAGGTCGTCCCACGCCGGGGCGTCGTCCGCCGCGCCCACCGGGGGCAGGCCCCGCGCGGCGCACCAGACGTCCCACGCGCGGCGGTACGCCCGCTCGACGGGTTCCCAGTCGGCGCCCCCGTCGCGGGCGACCGCGGACGACACCTCGAGCACCTCGAGCGGGTGCGCCCACTGCGCGTCGCCGAGGTCGAACACGCGCAAGGCGCCGTCGACCTCGAAGACGTTGCCCGGGTGCAGGTCGCCGTGCTGCAGGCTGCTCGGCAGCGGGCTCGCCGCCAGGGTCGCGGCCGCCGTGGCCACCGCGTCGCGGGCCGCGTGGAGGTGCTCGAGCGTGCGTTGGTCCGGCCGGGCGGGGTGGCCGGCCGGGACGCCCTGCAGCAGGGCGAGGACCGCGTCGAACCGGGCCGGCACCGTGCCGGGGGAGCAGTCGGGGAGTCCGGTGGCACGCAGCGCGTCGCCGTGCCCGAGGAGCTCCTGCTGCAGGTGCGCGGATCGCGTCAGCAGCGCGTCCCAGTCGGACCCGGTGGGCTCCCGGCGGTCGCGGAGCGTGGCGCCGCGGTCGGCCGTGAGCATCCACCCGCGGTCGGCGTCGACGGCGGCCGGGGCGTCCGCGGCGTCGGGGGCGACCTCGGCCAGCAGCGCCTGCAGTGCGGGCTCGAAGGACGACGAGCGGCAGGTGGCCTTGAACCAGTACCGGCCCGAGTCCGTGGCGACGACGAGCTGCGTGGACCACGGCCGCACGCGCGGCTGCTCGGGCGGGGCGAGGACGCGCACGCCGCGGCGGGCGAGGACGGCGGTGATCCAGGCCGTGGCCTCGGCGCGCCAGGCGTCCGACGTGACCGTGTCCGAGAACGCCGCCGCCACGGTCAGAACACCCAGCCGCAGGCGGGGGCGAGCGGCCAGCCGAACGCCGCGCTCGTGCGGCCGAGCGCGCCGGCCGACCGCTCGTCGACGAGCCCGGCGCCGGCGAGCGTCACGAGCGACGTGCCGCCCAGGTAGGCGGCGCCGAGCTCGCGCACGTCGAGCCGCAGGTCGGGTTCCGCGTCGGTGCGCTCGCACGTCGCCGCCCCGAACGCCGTCGCCCGCAGGCGCCACGACCCGGCGTTGTCGGCCAGCCGGGGGTCGTCGACCCCGAGCACGACGTCGACGTCGGCCTGGTAGCGACGGCCCGCGAGCGCGCCGGGCACGTCGACGACGCGCACCCACACGTTGTCGGCGACGCGGGCGCCCGCGGCCCGCGGGTCGACGAGGAGGCTCATGACCGCGTCGTCGACCGGCAGCAGGAACGGGTCCGTGCTGCCCATGAGGTCGAGGTCGAGCAGCACGCCCCACAGGGACCGCGCCGCGGCGGCGTCGAGGGCCACGACGTCGCCCAGGTGCACGGTGCCGCGCGGACCGGTGACCTGCCAGTCCAGGGTGCGGCGGAACGTCGCGTAGCCGCGCGCCTCGCCGTCGCGCTCCACGACGACGATCCGCAGCGACTCGCGCCCGGCCGCCCGGAACGACTTCGGGTCCGCCCAGTAGCTCTCCCACAGCGCGTCGGTCTCCCGAGCGGCCCAACCGGGCCGGTTGATCCCCGCCGGGCCGGCGGGCAGGCCCGGAGCGCGGTGCAGGCGGGCGACGAGGTCGCCGTGGCGCGCGCGGTCGGCGTGCTCCACGCGCACGGTGTGGTCCGCGGCGCCGGGGACGTCGCGCAGCGCCGCGCCCCGCGGGACGGTGATGCGCAGGTCGTCGGCCGCCTTGCCGTACCCGAACCGTCCGTAGATGGCGGCCTCGGCGGCGAACAGCGCGGACAGCGGCTCACCCCTCCGCCGGCACGCGTCGAGGTGATCGTCGATCATGGCGGTGAGCAGCCCGCGGCGGCGGTGCTGCGGGTGCACGCCCACCCAGGTCAGCCCGGCCGTCGGCAGGGTGGCGCCCGGCACGGGGAACCGGGAGAACGGGTACGACGCGTGGATCGCGGCGAGACCGTCGCCGGGCGCGCCCTCGACCTCGACGCCGACCGCCCGCTCCCATGTCAGGGGCAGCGGCAGGTCGTCGAACTCCGCCACCGAGTGCGGGTCGGGGAAGGCCCAGGTGTCGAGGTCGAGCAGCGCGCCGCGGTCGTCGGCGGTGAGCGTGCGGCTGCGGTAGCCGGCGGGCAGGGCTGAGCGGGAGCGGTCGGAGGTCACCTGCCGATCGTGGCCCGGTCCGGGGCGCTGGGCCAGCGGATTTCCGGACCGCCGGACGGGCCACCGGGCGACCCACGGTACGGTCCGCCGCCGAGGTCGGCGGTGGGCCGTAGGGTCGCGGTGTGCCAGCCCGCGCCTCGACGTCCGACGAACCCCTCGACGCCCCCGACGAGTACGCCGCAGAGGTGCTCGCCCTGGTGTGCCGCATCCCGTCCGGCCGCGCCATGACGTACGGCCTGATCGCCGAGATCGTCGGCGAGCAGCTCGGGCGCGGCGGGCCTCGACAGGTCGGGAACGTCATGGCCGGCTCCGGCGACCGCTACGCGCACCTCGTGCCGGACGGCGCCGCCGTGGTCGGCCCCGTGCAGGACCACCACCCCGTGCCCTGGTGGCGCGTGGTGAACGCGTCCGGCGCCCCGCCGGCGCGGCACCTCACCGCGGCCCTCGACGCGCTGCGGGCCGAGGGCTGCCCGCTCTCCCGCGACGGCCGGCGCGTGGACCTGCGCCGGGCCGTCTGGTTCCCGCAGGAGCGCTGAGCCCAGGAGGGCCGACGGCCGTCAGGCCTTCTTCGGCGCCACGCGGGCGGCGGCCGCGCCGGCGGTCGCGCGCACGCGAGCACCCAGGGGAGTGCTGCCGTCCGCGTCCTTGCGGGCCGCCTGTGCCGCGGCGAGCACCGTGAGCATCGACGACGGGTCGCCCTGCAGCAGCATCGTGGTCAGCGCCGTGCCGTCCCAGCGGGCCAGGTCGCGCGCGACCTTGTCCGCCGGGCCGACCAGCGCGACCTCCTCGACGAGCTCGGTCGGCACGGCGCGCGCGGCGTCCTCCCGGCGGCCCGCGAGGAACAGCGCCTGGACCTCGTCGAGCTCGGCCGCGTAGCCGAGGCGGTCCAGCGACGCCTTGTGGAAGTTGGCCTCCTTCGAGCCCATGCCGCCGGCGTACAGCGCGATGTGCGGGCGGATGACGTCCGCCGCGGCCTCGACGTCGTCGCGCACGACCACGGGCACGGTCGCGAGCACCTCGAACGCGGACGACGGCGCGCGCTCGTCGGAGCGCTGCGCGAACCCGGACGCCAGCAGCTCGCGGTGCTCGGCGTCGGCCCGCGGCGCGTAGAAGCCCGCCATCCAGCCGTCGGCGATCTCGGCGGCGAGCGTCACGTTCTTCGGGCCCTGGGCCGCCAGCACGATCGGGATGTCGGCGCGGCGGGGGTGCACGGTCGGCTTGAGGGCCTTGCCGAGGCCGGTGGCGCCGGGAGCGTCCGCGGGGAGCGGGAGGCGGAAGAACTCGCCGTCCGCGGTGACCGGTCGCTCGCGGGCGAAGACCTGGCGCACGACGTCGACGTACTCGCGGGTGCGCGCCAGCGGGCGGCGGTACGGCTGGCCGTACCAGCCCTCGACGACCTGCGGCCCGGAGGCCCCGAGCCCGAGCACGAACCGGCCGCCCGAGAGGTGGTCGAGGGTGATCGCCTGCATGGCCGTCGCCGTCGGGGTGCGGGCCGCCATCTGCGCGATGCCGGTGCCGAGCCGCAGGCGGCGGGTGCGGGAGCCCCACCAGGCGAGCGGGGTGAACGCGTCGGAGCCGTACGCCTCCGCGGTCCAGACCGAGTCGAGGCCCAGCGCCTCGGCCGCGACGAGCGCGGGCACGATGCCCTTCGGGGGCTTGCGGGACCAGTAGCCGGTCTGGATGCCGATGCGCAGGGTGCTCATGGGGCGGGGTGCTCCTCGTCGAGATGGTGCGGTCGTGCCGATGTGTCCGGTACCGGGAGTACGGGGTAATGCCCGTCACACCTTAGCCGACGTCGTGCGTGCGACGGGACCGACAGTAGGTTCGGGGGATGGCGACGATCGACGACGCGGCCCGCCTCGCCGCGGGGCTGCCCGAGGTCACCGAGACGACGACGTTCCGGAACCGGGCGTGGGCGGTGTCCGGACGGGTGTTCTCCTGGCTGCGGCCGTTCAGCAAGGCCGACGTGCGGCGGTTCGGGGACGAGCCGGTGCCGGACGGGCCGATCCTCGCCGTCATGGTCGACGACCTCGGCGAGAAGGAGGCCGTGCTCGCCGCGCGCCCGGAGACGCTGACGATCCCGCACCTGGACGGCGTGCCCGTCGTGCTCGTCCGGCTCGAGGCGGTCGACGGCGCCGTGCTGCGCGAGCTCCTCGTCGACGCCTGGCTCGCCAAGGCGCCGCGCCGCGTGGCGGCCGCCCACCCGGAGCTGCTCGCCTGAGGTCGCGGGCGGTCAGCGGCTCCGGGCGCGGTCGGCCATCGTGTTCAGCAGCGCGGCGGCCTCGGCGGCGTCGTCGACGGTGACGGCGAACGACCGCCCGCCCGTCCGCTGGACGAGCAGCGCCTGCCCGCCGCGCAGCACGACGCCCACCCGCCCGTCGCGGGCGGTGCGCCAGCCCCAGCCGCCGTAGTCGCGCAGCGGGCGCACCTGCGTCACCGAGGCCCGGACCACCTCGTCCGCGGGGACGTGGGTCCCCGGCCAGCGGGCCGCGGAACGCACCGTGAGCCCGCTCGGGTCCACTCGCACGGTGAAGGCGAACATCGTGACGAACAGCGCGGCGAGGAGCACCGGGACGACCAGCATCGTCCACTCGGCCGTCAGCGCCGCCGCGAGCGTGGTCAGGGCGACGGCGACAGCCCCGACGGCGAGGCCCGGCCCGCCGGTCGCGCGGCGCAGCCAGACCGCGCGCTCGCCGTCGCGGAGCGCGGTCCGGGGCGCGTCTGCGGGGACCGCCTCGGCTGCGGGCATCGCGGGGTCGCCCGGCACGAGGGCGGCCGCGATCCCGGCGGGGACGAGCGGCAGGAGGACGGCCGTCAGCAGCGCGGCGCCGGACAGCCCGACCTGGGACGGGTCCGCCAGGCCGCGCTGCGGCGCGAGCGTGCCGACGACGACCGCGGCCATGAACGCGCCCGACCACACGCACCCCGCGGCGGTGATCCGTCGGGTCGAGGCGGCGGCGCCCTGCGTCAGCCCGATCGCCGCGAAGAGCCCGCAGAGCGCGACGGTGCTCGCGAGGCCGACCAGCACCAGCGCGGTCGGCGACATGAAGCCGTCGGGCACGCCGCCGCGGCTCCAGTGCGACGCGACCTGCGCCGGCAGCTCGTCCCGCCACGCCCGGACCACGACCGCCGCGCCGAGCGCGAACAGCAGCCCGACGAGCGACGACCACGCCGTCGCGCGGCGCGCGCGGGGGCGCCACGCCTCGGTGCCGGAGCGTGCTCGCGGGGCGCCGGGCGGGGGAGCGGTGGTCATCGGTGCATCGCCTCCGTGACGAGGGTGGTGGTGGTCTGGACGGACAGCCCCGCCCGGCGGGCCGCGGCGGCCAGGTCGGCCACGGCTCGTTCGACGTCGGTCAGGTCGGTCGCGGTGGACGCGACGACGGCGCCGCGCCCGCGCCGCAGCTCGAGCGTGCCGTCGTCGCGCAGCACCTGGTAGGCCCGCAGCACGGTGTGCATGTTGAGCTCGAGCGAGGCGGCGAGCTCCCGGGCCGAGGGCAGCCGTTCCCCCGGGCGGAGCGTCCCGTGCGCGACGCCGAGGCGCACCTGGGCGACGAGCTGCGCGTACAGCGGGTCGTCGCTCGCCGGGTCGATGCGCCACATCACGGACGCAGGCTACTTGTTCTACGACTACTAAAACAAACGTCGCGGCCCGACGACGACGGCCCCTGCGCCCGCCGCCGGGAGCGGTGGGTGCAGGGGCCGTCGCGGGGGCCGTCAGATGACGTACTCGAGCAGCTCCGAGGCGTCCTCGACGTGCTGGCCGTGGTCCGGCCGGTGGCCGGGGGTGCGGGCGTGGGCGGGCACCCCGACGGCCACCATGCCGTTCGGCACGTCGCGGGTGACGACGGCGTTCGCGCCGATCTGCGCGTCGTCCCCGATCCACAGCGGGCCGAGGATCTTGGCCCCGGCACCCACCATGACCCGGTCGCCCAGGGTCGGGTGCCGCTTGCCCCGGGTCATCGAGCGGCCGCCCAGGGTGGAGCCGTGGAACAGGACGCAGTCGTCGCCGACGACCGCCGTCTGCCCGATCACCACGCCCATGCCGTGGTCGATGAAGAGCCGCCTCCCGATCCGCGCGCCGGGGTGGATCTCGATCCCCGTGACCCACCGGGCGGCCTGCGACACCAGGCGTGCCGGCAGGCGCAGGCCGGGCCGGTGCCACATGCGGTGCGACAGGCGGTGCGCCCACACGGCGTGCACGCCCGGGTACGCGAGCGCGACCTCGAACCGGGAGCGCGCCGCGGGGTCGTGCGCGTGCGCGGCCTCGAGGTCCTCGGCGAGGATCTCGACCAGGTGGCGCAGGCCCGGGCGGTGCCCGGCCGGCATCGGGTGGTCGACGTCGCCGTCGTGGTCCTGGTGGCCGGGTCCGGCGGTGGCGGTCGGAGCGGTGCGGCGGCTCGTCACGTCAGTCCAGCAGGTCCGAGTACAGGATCGTGGACAGGTACCGCTCGCCGAAGTCGGGGATGACGACGACGATCAGCTTCCCGGCGTTCTCGGGCCGCTTGGCGACCTCGAGCGCCCCCGCGATCGCGGCGCCGGAGGAGATGCCGACCAGCAGGCCCTCCTCCTTCGCGGCGCGGCGGGCGAGCTCCACGGAGGTCTCCGCGTCGATGTCGACGACCTCGTCGTAGACGGAGGTGTCGAGGATCTCCGGCACGAAGTTCGCGCCCAGGCCCTGGATCTTGTGCGGGCCGGGGTTCCCGCCGGTGAGAATGGGCGACTCGGCCGGCTCGACCGCGACGATCTTCACCTCCGGCTTGCGCTCCTTGAGGACCTGGCCGACGCCGGTGATCGTGCCACCCGTGCCGATGCCGGCCACGACGATGTCGACCTCGCCGTCCGTGTCGGCCCAGATCTCCTCGGCCGTCGTCTCCCGGTGCACCTTCGGGTTGGCCTCGTTGGCGAACTGGCGGGCGAGGATCGCGCCGGGACGCTCCGCGGCGATCTTCTCCGCGGCGGCGACGGCGCCCTTCATGCCCTCCGCGCCCGGCGTGAGCACGAGCTCCGCGCCGTACGCGCGCAGCAGGGCGCGGCGCTCCTTCGACATCGTCTCGGGCATCGCGAGCACGACCTTGTAGCCGCGCGCGGCGCCGACCCAGGCCAGCGCGATGCCGGTGTTGCCGGAGGTGCCCTCGACGATGGTGCCGCCCGGCTGCAGGGCGCCGGAGGCCTCCGCGGTGTCGATGATCGAGACGCCGATGCGGTCCTTGACGGAGTTGGCGGGGTTGTAGAACTCGAGCTTCGCGACGACCGTCGCGTCGAGGCCGGCGGCGAGACGGTTCAGCCGGACGAGCGGGGTGCGGCCGATGAGCTTCGTCGCGTCGTCGTAGATGCGTGCCATGGGTGTTCCTTCTCCAGGAGTGCGTGCGGGCGAGGTGCTGCGGGTGTGCCGCCGCGTGCGGGGCGGGCCCCCGAGCGGGTGCTCGGAGGGGCGCGGCGCAGGGGCGTCGGCGAGGTCGGTGCGAGCGCCGCACGGTCGCCGGGGACCCGCCGTCGGGCGGGTCGGACGTGACGTGGACGCTCTATCGACAGCATCGCGGCGTCGTCGCCGCGGCGCACGCGGGGGTGCGGAGCGTCGACGCCGGCACCGTCCTCCGGTGTGACGAGAGGGCGGCCGAGGGGGCGACGCGGCGGACGATCGTCATGGCCGGCCCTCCTCGTGAAGCTTCCTGGTGCGTCGTCGTGCAGCTGCCGCGCGGTCGCGCCTGTCGCAGGCTGCGGCGCCGAGCCTAACCAGGTCGCCACCGATCGACAAGGAGCATCTCATCCATCGGCGTCGTCGATCGGTCGGGCGACACCTGTCCCCCGGGTGCGCGGTCGGGCCGCCGGGGGAGGAGGGGAGAGGAGGAAGGGAGCGGGCGACGGGAATCGAACCCGCGTAGCCAGTTTGGAAGACTGGGGCTCTACCATTGAGCTACGCCCGCACGGCCACCCCGCGACACCGTCGCCGGGGTGGGAACGCGGGCCAACCCTAGCAAAGCCCTGGCGGCGCTCGAGCCCGTCCCCGCGCCGTCCGTGCACGTCGTGGGCTCGGCCCCGGACGGCGGCACTACACTGACCGAGGCCCCGCCCGACGGCGGGCCGCGGGGTGTGGCGCAGCTTGGTAGCGCATCTGCTTTGGGAGCAGAGGGTCGCTGGTTCGAATCCAGTCACCCCGACACAGGGACAGGGGCGGACGTCGTGGTCCGTCGCGGCTCGCCCGTGGTTCGGCACGCGCCCGGCGTGCCGATCTGGAAGGATCGGCCCCCGTTCGCCGACGGACGGCGACCGACGTGCGAGGAGAACCTGATGACCACCCCGGACCCCTACACGCCAGGCACGCCCGAGCCGGGTGCGACGCCCCCCGGCGGCACCGAGCCCCAGCAGCCCGCCCCGGGTCAGCCGGCGCCGGGCCAGGCCTCCCCTGCCCAGCCGGCCGGCGGGCAGCCCTATCCCGCATCCCCGCAGGCGCCCGGCCAGGCCTACCCCGCCGCACCGCCCGCCGGGCAGTACGCGCCGGCCTACGGCCAGCCGCCGCAGAACCCGGGCAAGACGCTCGGCATCGTCGGCCTGGTGCTCGGCTTCTTCGGGCCCCTGTCGATCGTCGGCCTGATCCTGTCGATCGTCGGTCTCGTGAAGTCGCGCAAGGCGGGCCAGCCGAACGGTGTCGCGATCGCCGGCATCATCGTGAGCTCCCTCGTGCTCATCGGGACGATCATCGTCGCCGTGGTCATCGGCGTGGGGGTCGGTTACGTCCTCGAGCAGTGCGCCGAGCTGGGGCCGGGGACGCACGTCGTGGGCAACACCACCTTCACCTGCCCCTCCTGACCGCCGCGCACCCTCGCGAGCCCCGGGCCGTCGCGTCGGTCGGGTCTCGCGGGGGTGTGACGCGAGAGGCCGCCGGGCGGCCCTCGCCGTGGCGTAGGATGGACGGGTTGCCCGTACGCCCGTCGTACGGTCCCCGCACCCCGCGCCGCAGCAACCAGGCCGGCTCGCGCCGGTGAGACGCGCGCGCAGCACCCGAACCGTTGGAGACCATCGAAGTGAAGAGCGCCGTCGAGACCCTGGAGCCCACCAAGGTCAAGCTGACCGTCGAGGTGGAGTACGACGAGCTCAAGCCGAGCATCGACCACGCGTACAAGCACATCGCCGAGCAGGTGAACATCCCCGGGTTCCGCAAGGGCAAGGTTCCCCCGCGCATCATCGACCAGCGCGTCGGCTGGGGTGCGGTCGTCGAGCACGCCGTGAACGACGCTCTGTCGAACTTCTACCGCGACGCCGTCACGGCCGAGTCGCTGCGCCCCCTGGGCCAGCCCGAGGTCGAGGTGACCGAGATCCCCGCCAAGGCCGGCGAGGGCCAGCTCGCGTTCACCGCCGAGGTCGAGGTCCGCCCCGAGATCACCCTCCCGGACCTGTCCGGCATCGACATCACGGTGGACTCCACCGAGGTGAGCGACGAGGACGTCACCGAGCGCCTCGACGCGCTGCGCGAGCGTTTCGGCACCCTCGTGGGCGTCGACCGTCCGGCCGCCGAGGGCGACTACGTCGTCATCGACCTCAAGGCCGTCATCGGTGACGAGGAGATCGACTCGGTCTCCGGCGTCTCCTACCAGATCGGCGCCGGCAACATGCTGGAGGGCCTCGACGAGGCGCTCACGGGCCTGTCGACGGACGAGACCACGACCTTCGCCACCAAGCTCGCCGGCGGCGAGCACGAGGGCGAGGAGGCGCAGGTCACCGTCACGGCCACCGCCGTCAAGGAGCGCGACCTGCCGACGCCGGACGACGACTTCGCCCAGCTCGCCTCGGAGTTCGACACCCTCGAGGAGCTGACCGCGGACCTGCGCGAGCAGGTCGCGTCGATCAAGACGTCGAACCAGGCCGTCGCCGCCCGCGACCTGCTGCTGGAGAAGCTGCTGGAGGCCGTCGAGGTCCCGGTGCCGTCGGGCGCGGTCGAGGCCGAGGTGCACCGCCACCTGGAGTCGGAGAACCGTCTCGAGGACGACGAGCACCGCGCCGAGGTCACCGAGGACGCCACCAAGGCCCTCAAGAACCAGATCCTGCTCGACACGCTGGCCGAGAAGCTCGAGGTCCAGGTCGGCCAGGGCGAGCTCGTCGAGTACCTGGTCCAGGCGTCTCAGCAGTACGGCATGGACCCGAACCAGTTCATCTCGACCCTCGACCAGGGCGGCCAGATCCCCGCCATGGTCGGCGAGGTCGCGCGCTCCAAGGCCCTCGCCGTGGCGCTCCGCGACATCGAGGTCAAGGACTCCGACGGCAACGTCGTCGACCTGACCGAGTTCATCGGCACCGAGGAGGAGGACGCTGCGGCCGCCGAGGCCGAGGAGCCCACCGAGACCGCCGCGTCCGACGAGGCGTCGGAGGAGGCCGAGGAGTCGGCCAAGGCCTGACCCTCGGAGCCCCTCCGGGCCACCCGGACCCACGCCGGCCCGCATCGTCCTCACGGACGGTGCGGGCCGTCGTCGTCCCCGCTCCGGTCGTGACCGGAGCGACCGCCGGTGCCGGTATACAGGTCCGTATAGTGGGTCGGGTGATCGAGCAGACCCCGCCGTCGGCGCCCCTCACCCCGGCGGCGCGCCGGATCCTCGCGGCCGCGTCGCGCCTGTTCTACGCCCGCGGCCTGCACGCCGTCGGCGTCGACACGATCGCCGCGGAGGCAGGCGTCACCAAGAAGACGCTCTACGACCGCTTCGGGTCGAAGGAGGCGCTCGAGGTGGCGTACCTGCGCGCCCGTGACGCCCGGTGGGAGGAGCTCCTGGGCCGGAGCCTCGCGGCGCACCCGGCCGCCGGCGTCGACCGGGTCCTGGCGTTCTTCGACGCCGTCGAGGAGTGGTCGGCGGCCGAGGGCGGGCGCGGGTGCGCCGCGATCAACGCCCGCGCCGAGGTGGACGACCCCGGGCACCCGGTCGCGGTCGAGGTCGCCCGGCAGAAGTCGTGGGTCCGGGACCGCCTCGAGGCCGAGTGCCGCGCCGCCGGGCTCGCCCGCCCCGGCAGACTCGCGGACGAGCTCATGGTGCTCTACGACGGGGCGCTGGCGGCGTCGGGGACCGGCGTGCCCGCAGGGCCCTTCCGGGCGGCGCGTCGCGCCGCCGGCGCCCTGTGCGCGGCGCACGCGGCATGAGCCGCGGCCGCCCGCGGAGTCGTCGTGTGCGCCAGCAGCGAAAAGCCCCTCCGCCGGGACGTTTCGCGTGGTTGCCGCACGTTAGGGTCGATCGACGGCGATGACGAAGGAGACGGACGTGAACGACTTGCTGCGGATGGACGGTGCGACGCCGGTGGCGCGTGCCGATGGCCCGGGCCTCGGCCTCAACGACTCCATCTACAACCGGCTCCTCAAGGAGCGCATCATCTGGCTGGGCTCGGAGGTGCGCGACGAGAACGCGAACGCCATCTGCGCCCAGATGATGCTGCTGGCCGCGGAGGACCCGGACAAGGACATCTGGCTGTACATCAACAGCCCCGGCGGCTCCATCACGGCCGGCATGGCGATCTACGACACCATGCAGTACATCAAGCCCGACGTCGCGACCATCGCGATGGGCATGGCCGCGTCGATGGGGCAGTTCCTGCTCTCCTCGGGCGCGAAGGGCAAGCGGTACATCACCCCGCACGCCCGCGTGCTGATGCACCAGCCGTCCGGCGGCGTCGGCGGCACCGCGACCGACGTGCGGATCGGCGCGCAGCTGATCATGCACATGAAGAAGGTGCTCTCCGAGCTGACGGCCGAGCAGACCGGGCAGTCGCTGGAGCAGATCCTCAAGGACAACGACCGCGACAAGTGGTTCACCGCGGACGAGGCGCTCGAGTACGGCTTCGTCGACCACGTGGTCACCAACGCCGCCTCGGTCTCGGGCGGTGGCGGCGCGTCGGGCTCCTGACGCCGACCACCCGCCCCCGGAACCCACCGACTTCCCACCCGAGGAGAACACCGTGAGCTACTCAGACGAGTACCAGTTCGCAATGCGGGCCCAGAACCTGGCGGGCGCCGCGGCGCGTCCCGGCGGCGTCGCGCTCCCGCACGGCGCGCCGACGTCGCGCTACGTGCTGCCCCAGTTCGAGGAGCGCACCGCGTACGGCTTCAAGCGCCAGGACCCGTACACCAAGCTGTTCGAGGACCGCATCATCTTCATGGGCGTCCAGGTCGACGACGCGTCGGCGGACGACATCATGGCGCAGCTGCTGGTCCTCGAGAGCCAGGACCCCGACCGCGACATCATGATCTACATCAACTCGCCGGGTGGGTCGTTCACGGCCATGACGGCGCTGTACGACACGATGCAGTTCATCAAGCCGCAGATCCAGACGGTGTGCCTGGGCCAGGCGGCGTCCGCCGCGGCCGTGCTGCTCGCCGCCGGCCAGCCGGGCAAGCGGCTCGCGCTGCCGAACGCCCGCGTGCTGATCCACCAGCCCGCGATGGAGGGCGGCGGCTACGCCCAGGCGTCCGACATCGAGATCCACGCCAACGAGCTCATCCGCATGCGCGAGTGGCTCGAGTCGACGCTGGCGGCGCACACGGGCAAGACCGAGGAGCAGGTGCGCGAGGACATCGAGCGCGACAAGATCCTCACCGCCGCGCAGGCGAAGGACTACGGCCTGGTCGACCAGGTGCTCGAGAGCCGCAAGCCTGCCGCTCTCGCGCCGCGCTGACCAGCACGTTCACGGGGCCCGCGACCTCCCGAGGGGGACGTCGCGGGCCTCGCGACACGACGCACCGGGCTACTCGGCTGACAACGACGCCCTCGTGGTGTGGAATGGACGCAGGACCAGCACTCAGGACGTGCACTCACGAGATGGAGGCTCCCGGTGGCTCGGATCGGTGACGGCGCAGACCTGCTGAAGTGCTCGTTCTGCGGGAAGTCGCAGAAGCAGGTCAAGAAGCTCATCGCCGGCCCCGGCGTGTACATCTGCGACGAGTGCATCGACCTCTGCAACGAGATCATCGAGGAGGAGCTCGGCGAGGCGGCGGAGCTGGGGCTCACCGAGCTGCCGAAGCCGCGCGAGATCTTCGACTTCCTCGAGCAGTACGTCATCGGGCAGGAGCCGGCCAAGCGGGCGCTGGCCGTGGCGGTCTACAACCACTACAAGCGGGTCCAGGCGGGCGAGGCCCAGCGCGACGGCGACGACGCCGTCGAGATCGCGAAGTCCAACATCCTGCTCATCGGGCCCACCGGCACCGGCAAGACCTACCTGGCGCAGACGTTGGCGAAGATGCTCAACGTGCCGTTCGCCATCGCGGACGCCACGGCTCTCACGGAGGCCGGGTACGTGGGCGAGGACGTCGAGAACATCCTCCTCAAGCTCATCCAGGCCGCGGACTACGACGTCAAGAAGGCCGAGACGGGCATCATCTACATCGACGAGGTCGACAAGGTGGCCCGCAAGGCGGAGAACCCGTCGATCACGCGCGACGTCTCCGGCGAGGGCGTGCAGCAGGCGCTCCTGAAGATCATCGAGGGCACCACGGCGTCGGTGCCCCCGCAGGGCGGGCGCAAGCACCCGCACCAGGAGTTCATCCAGATCGACACCACGAACGTGCTGTTCATCGTGGCGGGCGCGTTCGCCGGGCTCGACGACATCGTGGCCTCCCGCTCCCGCAAGCGCGGCATCGGATTCAGCGCCCCCATGGAGACGGTCGCCGACGACGACCTGTTCGCGGAGGTGCGGCCCGAGGACCTGCAGAAGTTCGGCCTCATCCCCGAGTTCATCGGGCGGCTGCCCGTCATCGCGTCCGTGTCCCCGCTGGACCGCGACGCGCTGGTGCGGATCCTCACCGAGCCGCGCAACGCGCTCGTCAAGCAGTTCCAGCGGATGTTCGAGATCGACGGCGTCGAGCTCGAGTTCGAGCAGGACGCGGTCGAGGCGATCGCCGAGCAGGCTCTGCTGCGGGGCACCGGGGCGCGCGGGCTGCGCGCCATCATGGAGGAGGTCCTCCAGCAGGTGATGTTCGACGTGCCGAGCCGGGACGACGTCGAGCGGGTGGTCGTGAGCCGCGAGGTCGTGCTGGAGAACGTCAACCCGACGCTGGTGCCGCGCACGTCGCCCGTGCGTCGTCGCACCCCCCGCGAGAAGAGCGCCTGAGCCCTACCGGGCCCTTACCGGGAGTAGAGCGCGTCGACCTCGTCCGCGAAGTCGCGCAGCACGAGGTCGCGCTTCACCTTCAACGACGGCGTCAGGTACTCGTTCGCCTCCGTGAAGTCGCCCTCGAGCACCCGGAACTTGCGGATCGACTCCGCCCGGGAGACGGCCGTGTTGGCCTCCTCCACCGCGGCGTCGAGCGCCGCCAGCACCCGGGGGTCGGTCCGTGCGGCGCCCACCGACATCGGCGGGATGCCCTGCGTGGCCAGCCAGCCGGGCAGCATCTCGGCGTCCAGCGTGACGAGCGCGCCGATGAAGGGGCGCTCGTCGCCCACGACGACGACCTGCGACACCAGCGGGTGCGCCCGGACCCGGTCCTCCAGCGGGGCCGGGGCGACGTTCTTGCCGCCCGCGGTGACGATGATCTCCTTGGTGCGGCCGGTGATGCGCAGGTGGCCGTGGTCCAGCGCGCCCAGGTCGCCGGTGCGGAACCAGCCGTCCACGAGCGCGTCGGCGGTGAGGTCGGGGCGACCCCGGTAGCCGCGGAAGAGGTGCGGGCCCGCCACGAAGACCGCGCCGTCGTCGTCGATCCGCACCGAGGTGCCGGGGAACGGCGGGCCGACCGTGCCGATGCGCAGGTCGGAGGGCAGGTTCACGGCGGTCGGGGCCGTCGTCTCGGTGAGGCCGTACCCCTCGAGCACGGTGAGGCCCGCCCCGCGGAAGAAGTGGCCGAGGCGGTCGCCGAGCGGCGCGCCGCCCGAGATCGCGTACCGCAGGTGCCCGCCCATCGCGGCGCGCAGCTGCGACAGCACCAGCCGGTCGGCCACCGCGTGCCGGGCCCGCAGCGCCGCCGGGACGCGCCCGGCGTCGAGCGCGCGCGAGTACTGGCCCGACACGCGCGCGGCCCAGCCGAAGACACGCCGCTTGCTGCGCGACCCGGCGCGCTGCTCGGCGGAGTTGTAGACCTTCTCGAACACGCGGGGGACGGCGAGCAGGAACGTGGGCCGGAACGTCCTGAGGTCGTCGGTGAGCGTCCTGACGTCAGGCAGGTGGCCGAGCACGGAGCTGCTGGCGATCACCGCGACCTGGATCAGCCGCGCGAACACGTGCGCCAGCGGCAGGAAGAGCACGGTGCGCGCACCGTCCGCCTCCAGGAGCTCCGGGAGGGCGAGGCGGGCGTTCATCGCGAGGTGCGCGAAGTTGCCGTGCGTGAGCTCGGCGCCCTTGGGGCGTCCCGTGGAGCCGGAGGTGTAGACGATCGTGGCGAGGTCGTCGCGGCGCACGGCGTCGCGGCGGTCCGCGACGTCCCGCGCGGGGACGGACGCCCCGGCCTCGCGCAGCGCGTCGACGGCACCGGTCGCGATGACGAGGACCTCCTCGAGGTCGGGCAGCTCGTCGTCCACCTGGTGCACGGCGTCCGCGTGCGCGGGCGTCTCCACCACGACGAGGCGGGCTCCGGAGTCCTCGAGGATCCAGCGCACCTGGTCGGGCGAGGAGGTCTCGTACACGGGCACGACGACGGCGCCGGCCGCCCAGGCGGCGAAGTCGAGCAGCGTCCACTCGTAACGGGTGCGCGACATGATCGCGACGCGGTCGCCGGGCTCGATGCCCCGCGCGACGAGGCCGCGCGCCACGGTCGTGACGTCGGCCTGGAACTCGGCGGCGGACACCGGCACCCAGGAACCGCCCGACGCGGCGCGCCGCTCGAGGAGGGTGCGGTCGCCGGCCCGGGCGACCCGGTCCGCCAGCAGCGTGCTGATGCTCGTGCCCTCGGGCACGTCCACGAGGCTCGGCGTCGTCGCGACCGTCATCTGCTCTCTCTCCGTGCGTGGGTGCGGCATGCGCTGTGCGGCATGCGGGGCGGCGTCGTGCCGCTCGGCGGGCCGACGGGTCCCGACCGGTCTCCGGTCGGCGTGCGGGCCGACGTGGGACCTTACACGCTCGGCGCGCCTCGTAGGATCGGGTCATGCCCGACACCCCTCACGACGTCCCCCAGGCTGCCGGCCCGCGCCCCGCGACGGACGGCATGCCCCAGGAGATCCTGGACCTGCGCGCCAGCATCGACAACATCGACGCCGCCCTCGTGCACCTGCTGGCCGAGCGCTTCAAGATGACGCGGCGCGTGGGCGAGCTCAAGGCCGTGGGCGGGCTGCCGCCCGCCGACCCGTCGCGCGACCGCCAGCAGGTCGACCGCCTCAAGGGCCTCGCGGAGGGCGCCGGGCTGGACCCGGAGTTCACGGAGCAGTTCCGCAACTTCATCGTCTCCGAGGTGATCCGCCACCACGAGCGCATCGCCGAGGAGTACGCCGCCGGGCGGCGCAAGGGCGAGCTGCCGCCGCTGGACACCTACGCTTGAAGAGGTGAGATCTGACCTGCTTCGGTCCGGGTCGGCGGGAGTCCGGCCGCTGCGCCTGACGGGGTGGCGTCCGTCGCGTTTCCGTCGCAGGCTGGGTGCTTAGCCCGACGACGGACACCTGGGGGACCACGGATGAAGATCGACTGGCTCAAGCCCCTCGTCGGACGCCCCGGACCGTTCGCGACCGTCTACCTGGACGCGACGCCCTCGGCCGAGGCGGGCGACAGGGACGTCGCGAACCGGTGGCGGGCGGTGCGACGTTCCTTGGAACGGCAGGGCGCGCCCGCGAGCGTGCTGGACGCGCTCGAGGCCGCCGTCCTGCGACCCACACGAACGGCGGGCGCCCACGGCCGGGTGCTCATCGCCTCCGACGCCGGGGTCGCGGTGGACCGCGTGCTGCGCAACCCGCCCGCCGTCGCGACCGGCGCGTGGCTGCCCGTGCCGGTGCTGCTGCAGGCGGCGCAGGCGGCGGACGAGGCGGTCGACGCCCTGTGCGTCGCCGTCGACCGGAGCGGTGCGGACTTCTGGCCGTGCGACGCGGGCGGCCGGCCCGGCGGGGCGCGCGAGACGTTCGAGGGACCGAACGACGAGGTCAGCAAGACCTCCAGCACCGGCACGAAGCGCGCCATCATCGAGTCGCGTGCCGAGGACTCCTGGAAGCGCAACGCGGCGGCCGTGGCGGCCGAGATCGACCGGCGCGTGACGGAGGGGAACCCGGAGGTGGTGCTGCTCACCGGCGACGTGCGCGCGGTGAACCTGGTGCGGGCGGAGCTCGCACAGGAGGCCTCCCGGCGGACCGTGGAGGTCGCGGGCGGCGGGCGCGGGCCGGGTGTGCGCGCGGACACGTTCGAGGCCGGCGTCGAGGACGCCCTCGACTCCTACCGGGAGCGCCGGCGCGAGGTGGTCCTGGCGGAGTTCCGCCAGGACCAGGGGCGCGAGGAGGGCGCCGTGTCGTCGATCGACGACGTCGTCGCCGTCCTGGCGCGCGGCCAGGTCAAGGCCCTGGTGCTCGCCGAGCAGATCGCGATCGACTCGACGTCCGCCCTGGCGGCCTCCGCCGGCGGGGCCGGGGGAGCGGGCGGTGCCGACGGTCTGCTCGGGGGGCGCACGCTGTGGATCGGCCCGGACCCGATGCACATCGCGACGTCCCGGGCGGACCTGGCGGACCTCGGTGTCTCGGACGGCCTCGAGGAGCTGCCGGCGACGTCGGCCCTGCTGCGGGCGGCGATCGGCCAGGACGCCGCGCTGACGTTCGCGCCCGAGGGCTCCGTGGAGCTCATGGACGGCGTCGGCGCGACCCTGCGGTGGCACGACGACGGGACGCCGAAGGAGGTCGCCGCCACCATGAGCGGCGACGGCGACCGGTTCACCACGCCGAGGTAGTACGGAATTCGCCGAGGTAGTACGAGGGACGGCCCGCGAGAATGCGGGCCGTCCCTCGTACTACCTCGGCGAATTCCGTACTACCTCGGCGTATGTCAGGCCTTCGGCTTGCGGGCCGGGGGCTCGCCCAGCTCGGAGGCGGTGACGACGATGCCGCCCTGCACGTCCGGGTTGCCCTGCCCCTCGGCCGCCTCGACGACGTCGAGGTCGCCCGTGGCGCGGCCGGCGCCGCGCACGTCGTCGAGGGCCGACCGGACGCCGTCGAGCAGCGTGGCCGGGACGGCCATGGAGGCGCTGAGGATGGGCGTGCGCATGGAGACCTTGGCCTCCGACTTGATCTTGCGCAGCGCCGCGAGCGCGTGCCCGGCGGCCGTGAGCTGCACGGGGTCGGCGTCGCCGGCCGCCGCGCGCAG
>JADHZE010000270.1 GCA_026934365.1 Isoptericola sp. QY 916
AGCTCGGCGCGCTGGTCCGCCTGGTCGCCGAGCCGTGGCGCCGCATCGGGCTGCCCGCGGCCGGGCTGGCCGACGTGACGCTGCTCGCCGCGTCGCGACGGAGCCTCGCCGACGTCGACACCCGTCGCGCGGAGCTGGCGAACCTCGGGCGGGTGGCGGAGGCGCTCGCGGAGCGGGCCGCCGCCTGACCGGAGCTGACCTGGCCTGAGCGGGACGGGACCGGGACGGTCGTGGGACCGATCCGCGAAGATCTCACCGAGGCGCGGCGCGTGCTCCCGGAGCGCCCCGGTGACTGCGTAGGCTGAACCCCGGCGTCGGCCCGCAGGGGGACGGTGCCCGCGACCCGACCCCGACCCGCGAAGGACGCCCGTGACCAGCCTCCGAGCCGTGCTGTTCGACCTCGACGGCGTGCTCACCCCGACCGCCGAGGTGCACATGCGGGCGTGGGAACGCCTGTTCGCGCCCTACTGCGAGGCCCGTGGCCTCGCGCCGTACACGTCCGCCGACTACTTCGCGCACATCGACGGCAAGCCGCGGTACGACGGCGTGGCGACGTTCCTCGCCTCGCGCGGCGTCGAGCTGCCGCGCGGCACCGCCGACGACGCGCCCGGCGAGGACACCGTGTGCGCGCTCGGCAACCGCAAGGACGCGATCGTCAACCGGATGTTCGACGAGGAGGGCATCGCGCCCTACCCGGGCTCGGTGCGCTTCCTCGACGCCGTGACGGCCGCGGGCGCGCAGGTCGCCGTGGTCTCGTCGTCGCGCAACACGCCCGCCGTGCTCGCCGCGGCCGGGCTGACCGAGCGGTTCGAGGTCGTCGTGGACGGCAACGTCGCGGCCCGCGAGCACCTGCCGGGCAAGCCCGCGCCGGACACGTACCTCCGGGCCGCCGAGCTGCTCGGCGTCCCGGCCGCCGAGGCGGTCGTCGTCGAGGACGCCCTGTCCGGCGTGCAGGCCGGCGCGGCGGGGCCCTTCGGCCTCGTCCTCGGCGTCGACCGCGGCGTCGGGGCGCAGGCGCTCGCCGCGCACGGTGCGGACCGCGTCGTCGCCGACCTGGGCGAGCTGGACGCGTCGATCCTGGACGAGCCCGCCGACCGGCAGGAGGGTCGGGCATGATCCGCCGCACCGCCGACGAGCAGCGGTCCGTGGACCGCCTGCGCTTCCCCGCCGAGCCGTGGCGCCTGGTGGAGGCCGAGTTCTCCGCGGAGGACCTCGGGGTCACCGAGTCCCTCTTCGCGGTGGGGAACGGCTACCTCGGGATGCGCGGCAACGTCGAGGAGGGGCGTGAGTCCCACTCGCACGGCACGTTCGTCAACGGCTTCCACGAGACGTGGCCCATCCGGCACGCCGAGGAGGCGTACGGCTTCGCCAAGGTCGGCCAGACCATCGTCAACGCCCCGGACACCAAGGTGATCCGGTTGTACGTGGACGACGAGCCGCTGCTGCTGCCGGTGGCCGACCTCATCGGCTACGAGCGCGCGCTCGACCTGCGCGACGGCGTCCTGCGCCGCGAGATCCTGTGGCGCACGCCGTCGGGCAAGCGGGTCAAGGTGGCCTCGGAGCGCATGGTGTCGTTCGTCGAGCGGCACCTGGGCGTCATGACGTTCGAGGTCACGCTGCTCGACGCCGACGGGCCGGTGGCGATCTCGTCGCAGATCCTCAACCGGCAGGACGGGCAGGACGAGTACCACGTGCCCGCCGCGTCGCTGGGCGAGGGCTTCGACCCCCGCAAGGCGGAGGCGTTCGCCGGCCGGGTGCTGCAGCCGCAGACCCGGTGGGGCGACGACGAGCGGCTCGTGCTGTCGTACCGCTGCACCAACTCCGGCATGACGCTCGCCGTGGCGGCCGATCACCGCCTGGAGACCGTGGACGAGTGGGACGTGCGCACGCAGGTCGACGACGACCTCGCCAAGCACGTGTTCCGCGTCGACGCGAAGGCGGGGCACACCATCCGCCTCACCAAGGTCGTCACCTACCACACGTCCCGCGGCGTCCCCACGCGCGAGCTCGTCGACCGCTGCCGCCGCACCCTGGACCGGGTGCGCGCCGGCGGCATCGAGGAGCAGTTCACGCACCAGCGCACCTGGCTGGACGACTACTGGGCGCGGTCGGACGTCGAGATCGAGGGGCGCCCGGAGATCCAGCAGGCGGTGCGCTGGAACCTGTTCCAGCTCGCCCAGGCGACCGCGCGGGCCGAGGGCTCCGGCGTCCCCGCCAAGGGTCTGACCGGCAGCGGGTACTCGGGCCACTACTTCTGGGACACGGAGATCTACGTGCTCCCGTTCCTCACGTACACGAGCCCGCGGTACGCCCGCAACGCCCTGCGGTTCCGCTACCAGATGCTCGACGCCGCGCGCCGGCGCGCCAAGGAGCTGTCGCAGAAGGGCGCGCTGTTCCCGTGGCGCACCATCAACGGCGAGGAGGCATCCGCCTACTACGCGGCGGGCACCGCGCAGTACCACATCGACGCGGACATCAGCTTCGCCCTGGTGCAGTACGTGCGGGCCACGGGCGACACGGACTTCCTGCGCCGCGAGGCGGTGGACGTGCTCGTCGAGACGGCGCGCATGTGGGAGGACCTCGGCTTCTGGCGCGCCAACGGCGACGACAACTTCCACATCCACGGGGTGACCGGCCCCGACGAGTACACGACCGTGGTGAACGACAACCTGTTCACCAACGTCATGGCGCGGTTCAACCTGCGGGCCGCGGCGTTCGTCGTGGAGGCGATGCGCGAGGACTTCCCGGAGGACTACGAGCGCCTCGCGGACCGCCTGTCCCTGGGCGTGCACGAGACCACCGAGTGGACCCGGGCCGCCGACCACATGTCGATCCCGTACGCGGAGAGCATCGGCATCCACCCGCAGGACTCCCACTTCCTCGAGCGGGAGATCTGGGACCTGGCCGCGACGCCGGTGACCAAGCGCCCCCTGCTGCTGCACTACCACCCGCTGGTGATCTACCGGTACCAGGTGCTCAAGCAGGCGGACGTGGTGCTGGCGCTGTTCCTGCAGGGGCAGCACTTCTCGGCGGAGCAGAAGCTGGCCGACTTCGAGTACTACGACCCGCTGACCACCGGCGACTCGACGCTGTCCGGCGTCGTGCAGTCGATCGTCGCGGCCGAGGTCGGGTACCACGAGCTCGCGCTCGAGTACTTCGTGTCCTCGCTGCTCGTGGACCTGGCGAACCTGCACGACAACGCCGCCGACGGCGTCCACGTGGCGTCGGCGGGCGGCACCTGGTCGGCGCTCGCGTTCGGCTTCGGCGGCATGCGGGACCACGACGGGGTGCTGTCGTTCGACCCGCGCCTCCCGCAGGGCTGGGAGGCCCTGACCTTCCGCGTGCAGTGGCAGGGGTCGCGCCTGCGCGTCACGGTGCGGACGGACGAGCTCGAGCTCGTCGCCGAGACCGGCGAGGGCGCGACGGTCTTCGTGCGGGGCGAGCAGGTGGCGGTCACCGCGGACGAGCCGGTCGTCGTCGCCCTCGACGGCCAGGGTCCGGTGCGGCCGGGGCGCCCCAGCCTGCGTGCCCTGTCCGGCAACCGCCGCGACGACGGCACCCTCATCACCGCGACGGTGCCGCACTCCTGAGCCGCCGGTCGAGCCCGCCGGGACCGCCGTCCCGGCGGGCTCGACCCGCAGGCTCCGCCGACACCCTTGCCGCCCCGGCGGCGCGTCGCTATGGTCGTCGACCAGTGCGCATCGATGCGCATCGATGACCTTCGCCGGGATGCGGCGACGTCCGCCGACGACGGGAGACGACGTGCCGAAGGGGCCGACCAGCGCCGACGTCGCGCGCGAGGCCGGGGTGTCGCAGTCGACGGTCTCCTACGTCATGAGCGGCAAGCGCCCGATCTCCCCGGAGACGCGGCGGCGCGTCCAGGACGCCATCGACCGCCTGACCTACGAGCCGCACGCCGGGGCGCGGGCCCTGGCGGGGCACCGCACCAGCACCGTCGCGGTCGTGGTGCCGGTCGACCCGGACTCCAGCGTGCAGCGTCTCATGGTGTTCGTCGAGGAGATCCTGCTGGCCGCGCGGCGGCGCGACCACGACGTGCTCCTCGTGACCGCCGACGAGGGCCCGGCCGGGCTGCGCCGGGTGGCGGGTCGCTCGCTGTGCGACGCCCTCGTCGTCATGGGGGTCGGCACCGACGACGACCGCGTCGACGTGGCGCGGGAGCTGCCGCTGCCCGTCGTGTTCATCGGGATCCCGGACGACGCCGAGGGGCTCGACTGCCTCGACTTCGACTTCGAGGCCGCGGGCGGGCTGCTCGTGGCCGAGCTCGCCGACCTGGGGCACCGGACGGTGGACGTGCTGGGCTGGGGGCCGGACGTCACCGCGCAGGGCGTCAACTTCGTGCCGCGGTTCGAGCGCGGGGCGCGCACGGCGGCCGCGGAGCGCGGCGTCGAGCTGCGCTGGCACGAGCCGGCCGGCGAGCCGGACGTGGGGCGGG
>JADHZE010000271.1 GCA_026934365.1 Isoptericola sp. QY 916
CGCACGACCTTCGTCCCGTCACCCATCCCAACACCCCTCACCAGATCAGGTGTTGCGACGACCGCTTGAACCCGCCGCCCCAGCGCTTGTCAGGGCCAGGACCACGAGAACGTGATCCTGGCCCTGACAGCTCGCGGGGAGCGCTACCTCGTCGCGACGTCCCGCCGGCGGAAGCCGACGAACGCCAGCACGACCAGCACCAGCGCGACGGCGCACAGCCCGCCGACGTGGCCCCGGTCGACGTCGCCGGAGAGCGAGTCCGGCACCCACCAGAACGGCGAGATCTTCTGCGCCCACTCGGGGATGTGGAACAGGCCCGCGAACAGCGCGACGACGATCGCCCACTCGAGCAGCACCCACGAGACCGAGGCCGCCCGCGGAGCCCACGCGTACACCGCCGCGGTGAAGCCGACGAACACGGCGAGCGCCGGCAGGTACAGCAGGCCCGCCCCGAGGATGGCGCCGAAGGACGGGTCCGACAGCCCGGTGAACACCGCGCCGGCCGCGCCCGCGGCGACGCCCACGACGAGGACGACCACGGTGGCGGCCGAGCTGATGCCGAGCGTGGCGCCGAACCACCGGCCCCGCGCGACCGGTGTCGCGAGCACGTACTCGGCACGACCGGCGTCCTCCTCCGCCTTGGCGCGCAGCATCGCGACGATGCCGTACACGGCCGCGCCGAGGGCGGCGTAGAGCACGATGATGCGCAGGAACCCGGCGACGGGGTCGCCGGCGCCGAGGACGGACGCGTAGACGGGGTTGTCCTGGAGGGTCTTGGTCAGCTCGGGCACGTCGGACGCGACGGTCCCCATCGCGAGCCACATGATCCCCAGACCGAGCCCTGTCCACAGCAGCGCCATGCGCTGCTGCACCCAGGCGAGCGCGCCGGGCGAGCGCAGGCTGTCCAGGGCGTCCGCACGCCCGGGGCGGTCGGGCACGAGCCCGGCCCCGAAGTCGCGCCGCGACGCGAGGGACGACGCCGCGAGCAGGAGGAGGACGATCACGACCACGCCGATCGCCGCCGGCCACCACCGCAGGTCGACGAAGGCGCGCATCTGCTGCGCCCATCCGATGGGCGACAGCCAGGACAGCCAGGTGCCGCCCGGCTCCTGCATGTTGCCGACGGTGCCCACGGTGAAGGTCGCGCCGAGGACGGCCATGGACAGGCCGGTGGCCCCCCGCGAGTGCTCGGTGACCTGGGCCGCCACGAGCGCGACGGCGCCGTAGGTCAGCGCGGCGACGGCGATGCCGCCCGTCATGCCGAGCGCGTCGGTGAGGTCGAGGTCGGCGGCGGCGAGCACGGCGGCGGACAGCACCGCGATGACGGCGTTGACGACCAGCACGACGAACAGCGCCGCGACCACCGCGGCGTGCCTCCCCACCGCGGCGGCGCGCACCAGCTCGGACCTGCTGGACTCCTCCTCGGCGCGGGTGTGCCGCACCACCTGCAGGATGCTCATGACGGCGAGCGCGATCACCACCCACAGGGTGAGCTCGTTCGCGAGCGCCGGGCCGACCGTGTAGTCGTCCGTGCCGTACCCGGGTCCGGTCATCGCGACCATCGCCGGCGACGACACCAGCGCGGCCCGGACGGCCTGCCCCTCGGAGTCGTCCAGCATGGTGGTGTACTCCGGCAGCGACCCCAGGTACAGCAGCGGGATCCCGAGGCTCCAGACCAGCAGCCGCACGCGGTCGCGGCGCAGGATGAAGCGCACCAGGCTCCACGTGCCGGTGAGCGTGGTGCCGCCGCGCACGGGTTCGGCCCGGTGCAGCGGAGGGGCGGCGGTGACGGCGCTCATCGCGCGCCCGCCTTGCTGCGGGAGCCCTCGACCTGGACGCCGTCGGCGGCGAGCTCGTCGCCGTAGTGCCGCATGAACAGCTCCTCCAGGGACGGCGGCTGCGCGGTGAACGAGTGCACGCCGAGGGCGGAGACGGCGGGCAGGACGCGCCCCATCTCGGAGTTGTCGACGTCGAACGTCACGCGGGTGCCCTCGCCGTCCGTCGTCGTGGCGAGGTCGTGTACGCCGGCCATCGCGGCGATCGACGAGGGGTCGCCGTCGACGACGGCGGTGACGGCCGAGCGCGTGAGGTGGCGCAGGTCGTCGAGGGTGCCGGACTCCACCGCCCGGCCGTTCCGGATGATCGTCACGGTGTCGCAGACCTTCTCGACCTCGGACAGGATGTGGCTGCTGAGCAGCACCGACGTGCCCTCGGCCTTGGCCTGCCGGACCTGCTCGGTGAACACGGCCTCCATCAGGGGGTCGAGACCGGAGGTGGGCTCGTCGAGCACGAGCAGGTCGACCTGGGACACGAACGCCGCGACGAGCGCGACCTTCTGCCGGTTGCCCTTGGAGTACGTGCGGGCCTTCTTCGTGGGGTCGAGCTCGAACCGCTCGAGCAGCTCGGCCTTGCGCCTCTTGTCGGGCTTGCCGCGCAGGCGGGCGAGGTAGTCGATGGCCTCGCCGCCGGTGAGGTTCGGCCACAGGGACACGTCGCCCGGCACATAGGCCAGACGGCGGTGCAGCGCGACGGCGTCGCGCCAGGGGTCGCCCCCGAGCAGGCGGGCGCTGCCGGAGTCGGAGCGCAGCAGGCCGAGCAGCACGCGGATGGTGGTGGACTTCCCGGCGCCGTTGGGGCCGAGGAAGCCGGCCACCTGCCCGGCCTCGACGGTCAGGTCGAGCCCGTCGAGGGCCAGGACGGAGCCGAAGGCCTTGCGCAGGTCGTGGATCTCGACCGCGGGCGTGGCCGCGGTCCCGGCAGCCGAGGTGGCTGACGCCGTGGTGGTCATGGTTCCTCTTCGTGGTCGTGGGGGGTTCCGTCGGTGGGGGCCTGCGCCCCGCCCGGCGGGTCCGGCACGTACAGGAGGTAGTCGTCGAGCATGCGACGGGTGGTGAGGAAGCCCTCGGTGAAGAGCTCGAGCATCGGCAGGTACAGCTCGTCCATGAAGCGGCGCATCGCCGCCGTGACGTCCTCGGCGTCCTGCGGCGGGTCGAGCGTGACGGAGAGCAGCATCGCGCCGAGCGCGGAGTAGACGAGGTAGCGCACCCGCGCCGCCTCGTCGCGGCTGGGCCGCACGACCCCGTCGCGCACCGCCTCGGACGTGTACACCTCGGCGTCGGCGATCATGTGCTCGGTGAACTCTCGGCCGACCGCGCCGCCCGCCTGCAGCGAGCGCAGCACGTAGCCCACGAGCGGGGCGTACTGGTCCGCCGCCGAGAGCACCTGCAGCAGGTTGCCGCCGGCGGCGCGCCCGATGGAGTCTCGCTTGACGTCGCGGATCCACGCGAGCACGTACTCGTCGCACGCGGCGTGCAGCTTGTCCTTGGACCCGAAGTGGTGGATGACGAGCGCCGGGCTCACCCCGGCGTCCGCGGCGATGGCTCGCACGGACGCGCCGAATCCGGACCGGGCGAAGCGGCGCATCGCGACGTCGAGGATCCGGCCGCGCGTGCTGCCGTCGGGCGCCGGCACGAGCGGCCCGCGGCCCGCCGTCGGGTCCGTCGTCGGCTCCTCGGGCGCGGCATCGACTGAACGCATGTTCAACAGACTAAACACGTGTTCAATCGGCGCGCAAGATCCCCTGTCGGCGGCCTGCACGGCACGATCGACCCGTGACCGAGCTCGCGCGCCGCCTCACCACCACCGACGCCGTCGTGATCGGCCTGTCGTCGATGATCGGGGCCGGCGTCTTCGCCGCCTTCTCCCCCGCCGCCGCGGCCGTGCTTCCCGCCGGCACGGGCGCGGCGCTGCTGCTCGCCCTCGCCGTCGCGGCGGTCGTCGCGTACGGCAACGCGACGTCGTCCGCGCAGCTCGCGGCGCAGTACCCCGCCTCGGGCGGCACGTACGTGTACGGGCGCGAGCGGCTCGGCCCGTGGTGGGGGTTCCTCGCCGGGTGGGGGTTCGTGATCGGCAAGACGGCGAGCTGCGCGGCGATGGCGCTGACGTTCGCCGCGTACGCCGCCCCGCCCGGGTGGGAGCGGCCCGTGGCAGCGCTCGCCGTCGTCGCGCTGGCGGCCGTCAGCTATCGCGGCGTCACGCGCACCGCGCGGCTGGCCCGGTGGATCGTGGTCGTGGTGCTGCTCTCGCTGGCGGTGACCGTCGCCGTGGCCCTCGCCGGCGGCCCGGCGGACGCCCCCGGCCCGACGGCGACGCTGGTCGCGACGGTCCCCGCCAGCACCGGCACGGTGCTTTACGGCGTCCTCCAGGCCGCGGGGCTGCTCTTCTTCGCGTTCGCCGGGTACGCGCGCGTCGCGACGCTCGGCGAGGAGGTGCGCGACCCGGCCCGCACCATCCCCCGCGCGATCGTCGGAGCCCTGGGCGGCGCCGTCGTGGTCTACGCGACCGTGGCGGTCACGCTGCTCGCGGCGCTCGGGCTCGCGGGGACGGCGGCCGCGCCCGCACCCCTGGCCGCCGCGGTGGACGGGGTGCCGTGGGCGGGGGT
>JADHZE010000272.1 GCA_026934365.1 Isoptericola sp. QY 916
CCGTCGTGGCCGGGCTCGACGACGGCAGCCTGCCGTTGCGTGCCGTGCGCCCCGCGGGCGACGACGACGGCCGCGCGACGCGCCCGGGCCGCGTCGCGCTCGTGGGCGGCGGCCCCGGGGACGCGGGCCTCATCACCGTGCACGGGCGGCGGCTGCTCGCCGCGGCGCACGTCGTCGTCGTCGACCGCCTGGCACCGCGCTCCCTGCTGGCCGGGCTGGCCGACGACGTCGAGGTGGTCGACGTCGGCAAGACGTCCGGGCACCATCCCGTGCCGCAGGAGGAGATCACCGCGCTGCTGGTGCGGCACGCGCTCGCCGGACGCGACGTGGTGCGCCTCAAGGGCGGAGACCCGTACGTCTTCGGCCGCGGCGGCGAGGAGCTGGACGCCTGCCGCGCCGCCGGGATCGAGGTGGAGGTCGTGCCCGGCGTGACGTCGGCCGTCTCCGTGCCGGCGGCGGCCGGCATCCCGGTCACGCACCGGGGTCTCGCCCGCGGGTTCAGCGTGCTCACCGGGCACGACGACGTCGGCCAGGTCCCGGGCGGTACCGACCACACGCTCGTGCTGCTCATGGGCGTCACCCGGCTCGCGGACACCGCCCGCGCCCTCGTCGCGGCGGGACGTCCGGCGGACACGCCCGTCGCCGTCGTGGAGGACGGGTTCGGCGCCCGCCAGCGCACCACCGTCGGCACCCTCGCCGACATCGCCGACCGGGCGCGTGCCGTGGGCGTGCAGGCGCCGGCCGTGACCGTCGTGGGTGACGTCGTGCGACGCAGCCCGGCGTGGACGGGGCCGCCGTCCTCCCACGGCTCCGCTCACACTGTCGCAGCGCCGGCGGTGAGGTCGTCGTGACGACCGTTCACGCGGGCGCAACGTCGCAGGACGCCGCCCGCCCTAGGGTCGCGGCATGACCGTCCCCGCACTCCTCGCCGTCTCGCACGGGACGGCGTCCGCGACCGGAGCCGGCGCCGTCGCGACCCTCGTCGAGGCCGTGGCCGCCCGCCTCCCCGGCGTCCCCGTGCACGCCGGCTTCGTCGACGTGCAGCAGCCCGACGTCCCGACCTGCCTGACCGGGCTGCGTGGCCTCCGGGCGCCGAGCGTCGTGGTGCCGCTGCTGCTGTCGGCGGGGTACCACGTGCACGTCGACCTGCGCGACGACGTCGACGCCGCCGTCGCGGGCGGCGACGACGTCACGCTCGGCGGGGCGCTCGGGCCCGACGACCGCCTGGTCGACGTGCTCGAGCAGCGCCTCGCCGAGGCAGGCCTGCGCGACGACGACACCGTGGTCCTGGCCGCCGCCGGGTCGAGCGACGCGCGCGCCGTCGCCGACTGCGAGACCACGGCCGCCCGCCTGGCCGGGCGCCTGGGCCGCCCGGTCGCCGTCGGGTACATCGCGAACGCCACCCCGCGCGTGCACGAGGTGGTCGACGCCGCCCGGGCCCAGCACCCGGGCCGTCGCGTCGTCGTCGCGTCCTACCTGCTCGCGCCGGGGTTCTTCGCCGACCTCGCCGCGCGGGCGGGCGGGGACGTCACGACCGCACCGCTCCTGGTCGCCCACGAGGACGCGCCCGCCGAGCTCGTGGACGTCGTCGTCGAGCGCTACCGCGCCGCTGGTCGAGCCGGCCCGCTCACAGCAGCCGGCGCGCCGCGGCCCACCGCGTGAGCTCGTAGCGGCTGGAGAGCTGCAGCTTGCGCAGCACGGCGGACACGTGGGTCTCGACCGTCTTGATGGAGATGAACAGCTCGCTCGCCACCTCGCGGTAGGAGTAGCCGCGCGCGATGAGCCGCATGACCTCCTGCTCCCGCTTGGACAGCCGGTCCAGCTCGTCGTCCGCGACGGCGACGTCGCCCGCGGAGGTGCCGAACGCGTCGAGGACGAAGCCCGCGAGCCGCGGCGAGAAGACGGCGTCCCCGCCGGCCACGCGGACCACGGCGCCCGAGAGGTCGGACGCCGAGATGTTCTTGGTGACGTAGCCGCGCGCCCCGGCGCGGATGACGGCCACGACGTCCTCCGCGGCGTCGGAGACGGACAGCGCGAGGAACTTCGTCTCGCCGAGCAGGTCCGCGCAGCGCCGTACCACCTCCGCCCCGCCGCCGCCGTTGCCTCCCGGCAGGTGCACGTCGAGCAGCACGACGGGCGGGCGGTGCTCGTGCACCACGGCCACGGCCTGGTCGACGTCCGCCGCCTCGCCCACCACCTGCACCCGGCCGTCCAGGCTGGCGCGCACGCCGGTGCGGAACATGTGGTGGTCGTCGACGAGCACGACGGGGACCGGCCCCGTCGGCTGCGGCGTCGCGTCGGTGGGAGTGGTCACGTGCGTGCTCCTTCGTCGGCAGTGCTCGGGTCGTTCTCGTCGGTGGGCCCGGCGGCGGTGGGGCCGGCGGCAGGCTCCGCCGCCGGCGCGGCCGACCCGTCGCGCGGCATGCGCAGCCGCACCTCGGTGCCCCAGCCGGGCCGGCTGGTGACGTCGGCGGTGCCGCCGCGCCGGTGCACGCGCCCGAGGATGGACTCCCGCACCCCGAACCGGTCCGGCGCGATGTCGTCCATCTCGAACCCGTCGCCGCGGTCGCGGACGAACACCTCCACGGCGGCGTCGGTCACCTCGAGGTAGACCGTCACCGGCGGGCGGCCGTGCACGACGGCGTTCACGAGCGCCTCGCGCGACGCCTGCAGCAGGGCCGAGGTCTCCTCCGTGGGGACGCAGTCGCCCACCATCACCGACTCGACCTCGACGGCGCGGCCGTCCTCGACCTCCGCGACGAGGGCGCGCAGCTCCGCCGCGAGCGACGTGCCCGGTGCGGTGCGGTCGGTGTACAGCCACTCGCGCAGCTCCCGCTCCTGGGCGCGGGCCATACGGGCCACCGCCTCCGGGTCGTCGGCACGCGAGCGGATGAGGGCGAGGGTCTGCAGGACGGAGTCGTGCAGGTGGGCGGCGATGTCGGCGCGCTCCGCCTCGCGCGCACGGGCGGCGCGCTCGTCGCCCAGCTCGCGCACCAGCCGCAGCCACCAGGGCGCCAGCATGAGCGCCGCGCCCGCGAGGACGGCGAGCGACGCCACGGCCGCCTGCAGCAGCACGGGCACGGGGGCGTCCTGGCCGATGAGCAGCAGCACCCCCACCATGACGAGGACGACGCCACCCACGAGCCGCAGCACGAGCGTCGAGCGGCGGGTACCCGAGCCTGCGTCCCCGGCGCGGCCGCGCTGCGCGGCGTCGAGCTGGCTCCACGCCAGGGCCAGGCCGCCCACGGCGACGAGCGCCGGGAGCACCCACGACGCCCCGACGTCCCACCCCGCGCGGATCGCGACCAGGACGAAGGCACCCGCGATGAGCGCAGCCCCGATGAGGACGTCCCGCACGGGCAGGGCCGCGACCGGCCCCCGCAGGCGCAGCCGCGGCGCGAGCCGTTGCATGGACGTGGGCGTGGTGTCGGCGGCCTGCCGCGGGTCGCCCGACGGCACGGTCACCCACCAGAACACGTACGCCACCGCGCCCGCGCCCGCCACCAGCGTGAGCAGGAGGAGAGCGAGGCGCACCACGAGGACCGGGAGGCCCAGGTGCGCGGCGAGGCCCGCGGCGACGCCGGCGAGCACCCGCCCCTGAGGGGGCCGGCGCAGCGGGAGGCGCGGGGGTCGCTCGGTGGTCATGCTCCCGATCCTGGCACGTCAGGGGCGCCCCGGGGCGCGGGATCCCGAGGTTTCAGGGTGGCTCGACCCGTCGAATCAGGGTCGCGTCAGGGCAGCACCCGATGCCGCGCGGGCTCCCCGATCGCCAGGATGGAGCCATGAGCACCGACGACCTCCCCCAGCCGCCGGGGCCGCAGCCCGGACCCGGCGGCGCCCCCGCCGCGGGCGGCACCCCTCCGCGCCGCTCCGGCGACGGCTTCTTCGACTCCATCCGCCGCATGGGCGTCACCCGGTCCGACAACCGGTGGGTCGGCGGCGTCGCCGGCGGCGTGGCCGAGCGCTTCGGCCTGGACCCGCTGCTGGTGCGCGGCCTGCTGATCCTCAGCTTCTTCCTCACCGGCGCGGGCATCGTCATCTACGCGATCGCGTGGGCGCTGCTCCCGGAGCGGGACGGCCGCATCCACCTGCAGCAGGCGTTCCGCGGGGACTTCGACGTCGCGCTCCTCGGGGCGGTCGTCGCCCTGATCGTCGGCTTCGCCTGGGGCGACGGCCTGAGCTGGTGGGGCTTCGGGATCGAGTGGATCGGCGCCCTCCTGTGGGTGGCCGTCTGGGTCGGGATCGTCTGGCTGGTCGTCAAGCTGATCCGCGACCGCCGCCCGCGGAACGGCGGCCCCGGCGCCCCGCCCGCGCCGCCGTACCCCGCGCTTCCCGCCGTCGAGGTCGTCCGCG
>JADHZE010000273.1 GCA_026934365.1 Isoptericola sp. QY 916
AGGCCCGCGGCGAGCTCGCGGCACAGGTCCTGCGCGACGCCGAGCCCCACGACGCTCTTGAGCAGGCCCTCGGCCCAGCCCGACGGCGTCGTGCGGGCGTCGAAGTCGGCCAGCGCACCGTCGAACGGGGCCATCGTCGCGGCCGCGCCGGCGCCCCCCGAGCCCTCGGGCCCCGGGGCGTCGACGAGATCGAGCAGCCGCTCCTGACGGCTCAGCGCCTCCCCCGCCGCCGTCGCCAGCGTCTGACGGGCGACAAGGTCGGGGGCGTCCACCGACCGGGCCGCGAGCAGCCCGAACGCCGCCAGCTCCGTGTAGGCCGCGAGCCCGACCAGCGTCGTCAGGGCGGGGTCCGGGGTGCTCTGCTGCTCGCTCACGCGCCTCAGGATAGAGGCGACCGGCCACGTCACACCCCTACCCGGCACCCGTCGCGTACCATGGGCGTGTACTTCGGTTGCCCGGTCGTCACGCCATGGGTCTCAATCCACTGACTCGACCGCAGCGGCCCGGCGGGATCCCTGCCGAGCCTGAGCGACGTTCTTCCGCGATCGGCTGCCGACCACCTCGGCGCTCCTTGCGACCCGAACACGGCCCGTCGCCGGATCTCCGGCCCGATCGGGAGCCCGGTTCGCGCGCGCCGACGAGCAGACGAAGGTACCCGTGACCACGACCGAACCCGCCGCCACCGCGGCCCCCACGGCGCCCGCCACCGGCGAGCCCGACTACTCCACCCCCGCCGCCATCCAGGCGCAGGACGTCTCCTTCGCGGACTTCGGGGTGCGCCCCGAGATCGTCGAGGCCCTGCGCGAGTCCGGCATCACCCACCCGTTCCCCATCCAGGCGATGACGCTGCCGGTGGCCCTGCAGGGTCACGACATCATCGGCCAGGCCAAGACCGGCACGGGCAAGACCCTCGGCTTCGGCGTTCCGCTGCTGCACCGCGTCGTCGCGCCCGGCGAGCCCGGCTACGACGAGCTGCCCGCTCCCGGCAAGCCGCAGGCGATCGTCGTCGCGCCGACCCGCGAGCTCGCGGTGCAGGTCGCGAACGACCTCGCCACCGCCTCGAAGAAGCGCTCCGTGCGCATCGCGCAGATCTACGGCGGGCGCGCGTACGAGCCGCAGATCGAGATGCTGAACAGCGGTGTGGAGGTCGTCGTCGGCACGCCGGGCCGCATGGTCGACCTGCTCAACCAGGGCCACCTCAACCTCACCCGCGCGGCCACGGTCGTGCTGGACGAGGCCGACGAGATGCTCGACCTGGGCTTCCTGCCGGACGTCGAGAAGATCCTCGCCCGCACGCCCGCGGTGCGGCACACCATGCTGTTCAGCGCGACGATGCCCGGCCCGGTGGTCTCGATGGCCCGCCGCTACATGTCGCAGCCCACGCACATCCGCGCGGCCGAGCCGGACGACGACGGCGCGACCGTGAAGAACACGCGCCAGGTCGTCTACCGCGCGCACGCGCTGGACAAGGTCGAGGTGCTCGCCCGCCTGCTGCAGGCCGAGGGCCGCGGGCGGACCATCGTGTTCGCCCGGACCAAGCGCACCGCGGCGAAGGTGTCCGACGAGCTGCGCGACCGCGGCTTCGCGGCCGGCGCCATCCACGGCGACCTCGGCCAGGGCGCGCGCGAGCAGGCCCTGCGCGCGTTCCGGCACGGCCACATCGACGTCCTCGTCGCGACGGACGTCGCGGCGCGCGGCATCGACGTCGACGACGTCACGCACGTCGTCAACTACCAGTGCCCCGAGGACGAGCGCACCTACCTGCACCGCATCGGCCGCACCGGCCGCGCGGGCAAGCAGGGCACCGCGGTGACGTTCGTCGACTGGGACGACGTGCCCCGGTGGCAGCTCATCGACCGCACGCTGAACCTCGGGTTCCCGGAGCCGGTCGAGACGTACTCGAGCTCGCCGCACCTCTTCTCCGACCTGGGCATCCCCGAGGGCACCAAGGGCCGCCTGCCGAAGAGCAAGCAGCAGCTGGGCGGCCTGGAGGCCGAGGAGCTCGAGGACCTCGGCGAGACGGGCAAGCGCACCAGCTCCTCCGGCGGCCAGCGCGACGGCCACCGCGGCGGTCGTGACGGAGGCCGGGACGGTCGTCGCGACGGCGGCTCGCGCGGCGGCCGCGGCGCCTCGCGCTCCGGCCAGGGCTCGCGCTCCGGCCAGGGCTCGGCGGACGGCGCGGGCGAGCGCTCCGAGGCGGCAGCGTCCGGTGCGGGCGAGCAGCGCGACGGCGAGCAGCGCCGTCGTCGCAGCCGCAACCGCCGTCGCACCCGCGGAGGCCGCCCGGTCGAGGGCGGCTCCTCCGCCCCGCAGGCCCCGTCGGAGGGCTGACCCCCACCACGGCACCCGGCGCGCATCGAGCGTGCTGACGTGCTCCTCGACGCCCCGTTCGAGGAGCACGTCAGCACGCTCGATCCATGTCCGGGGCAGTCCGGAGCATGTCCGGGGCGGGTCGTAGCGTGGCCGGCATGCGCCTGACGTTCTCCGCCCCGCTGTGGCAGTGGCAGGTCCGCACGGACTCGTGGTGGTTCGTCACGGTGCCGCCGGAGGAGTCCGACACCCTCGCCGAGCTTCCCCTGCCGCCGCGCGGCTTCGGGTCGATCAAGGTCACCGTCACCGTCGGCGCCACGACCTGGTCGACGTCGGTGTTCCCCAGCGACGAGCAGCGGGGCTACGTGCTGCCGATGAAGAAGGCGGTACGCGTGGCCGAGGGCCTCGAGCCGGGCGCGACCGTGCACGTCACGCTCGAGCCCGTGGGCCTCTGAGCGCGCGTCAGCGGACGATCTCGTCCCGCCCGGCGAACCAGGCCGCCACACCCTGCACCAACGACGCCACGACGAGCAGCACCAGCGGCGCGGTCCACGATCCGGTGGCGTCGTGGGCCACGCCGAGGCCGAGCGGGCCGCAGGCGGCCAGCACGTAGCCCGCGCTCTGCGCCATGCCCGACAGCTCGGACGTGCGCGCGGCGTTCTCGGTGCGCAGGGCCATGAGGGTCAGCGCCAGGCTGATGCCGCCCCCCTGGCCGAGGCCGAGCAGCACGACCCACAGCACGGCGGCGTCGGGCGCGAGGATCAGGCCGACCAGGCCGGTGGTGATGAGCGCGACGATGACGACGCCGATCCCCCGCTGCCGCCGCATGCGGCCCGCGAGCACGGGCGTGACGAACGAGCCGACGATGCCGAGCAGGTTGGTCAGCGCGAGCAGCCAGCCGCCCACCGCGACGCTCCGGCCCGCGGCGACGAAGATCTCCGGCAGCCACGCGTTCACGGCGTAGAACGACAGCGACTGCGTGCCCATCAGCACGGTGACTGCCCAGGCCAGCGGGCTGCGCCACACCGACCGCACGGCGTCGGCGGGGGTGGCGCCCGGCGGCCGGAGGGTGGCGACCACGCCGGTCGAGCGCAGCGCGCGCGGCGCCCAGACGACGGCGCCGAGCACGGCGAGAAGCCCCCACGACGCGAGCGCGGCGCGCCAGTCCATGCCGGTGGCCGTGGCGATCGGCACGGTGAGGCCGGCGGCGAGCGCCGCGCCGCCCGACAGGGCCATGGAGTACAACCCGGTCATGAGGCCGACCCGGTCGGCGAAGTCGCGCTTGATCAGGGCGGGCAGCAGCACGTTGCCGAGCCCGATCGCGGAGCCCACGGCGAGCGTGCCCACCAGCAGCGGGGCGATCCCGGGCACGAGCCGCAGCGCGAAGCCGAGGCACAGCACCACGAGGCTGCCGAACAGGGCGCGCTCCAGGCCGACGCGGCGGGCCAGCCCGGGCGCCACGGGGGCGAGGAGCCCGAAGCAGAGGACGGGCAGCGTCGTGAGGACGCCGCCGGCGGTGGCGCTGAGCCCCTCCTCCGCGAGGATCTCGCCCAGCAGGGGCGAGACAGCGACGACACCGGGGCGGAGGTTGAGCGCGGCGAGGACGATGGCGACGACGGCCCCCGCCCCGAGCGGGCGACGGAGGCTCACGCGTCCACCTCCGTCGTCGTGCCGGACGACGGCGCCGCCGTGGCGTCAGCCCGGTCGACGAGATGGGCATGGACCGCGGCCATCGTGGCCTCGACCGCGCGCTCGGCGGCGTCGGGGTCCCCGGCGGCGACGGCGTCGACGACCTCGCGGTGGCCGGGCACGTCGCGGTGGTGCCGGCCGTGGGCGTCGGTGGCGAGGGTCCGGACGAGCACGTGGTCGATGCCGTCGTAGAGCTCGGCGAGCAGGGCGTTCCCGGCGGAGCGCACGAGCTCGGCGTGGAAGGCGACGTCGGCGGCCCGGAAGTCGTCCTCGCCGCCCTCGCGGGCAGCGGCCTCCTGCCGGTCGAGCGCCGTCCGCAGCGCGGCGAGGGCGCCGTCGCCGT
>JADHZE010000274.1 GCA_026934365.1 Isoptericola sp. QY 916
CGTCGACGGGACGGGTGCCCACGGCGGAGCCCGTCGCCCGGGACGCGCGCGGGACACGGAGGGCCGCGTCCGCGGGAGTCGTCGCGGTCGCCGTCGTGGCTCTCGCGCTGCCGGCGGCGCAGCTCGCGTCGTGGGCGCTCGGCTCCACCGGCGGCCGGGTGGGCGACCTGCGTGCGGCCGAGACCGCCGTGGTGCCCGCCGTCGGCACCCAGATGCAGGCGCCCCCACGGTCGGCCCGGGTGCTGCAGCTCGACCGGGTGCAGCCGGGGGGCGGCGCCGACGCGTCGGGCGCGGCGGTGGTCGACTACGCGCTGCTGCACGCGGACGGCACCCGGCTCGAGGACTCCTCCACGGTGGTGCGCGCCCGCGCCGCCGGCCTGGTGGGCGGCGCCGAGCGCACCGACACCGCGCTGCTGGACCAGGTCGTGGCGGAGGTCGCGACCGGACGCTCCACCGACGTCGTCGACCGGCTCGCGGCGCTCGGCATCGGGGCCGTGCAGGTCCCTGCCGGCGGCGACGCGGAGCTCGCCACCACGCTCGACCTCGTCCCGGGCCTCGCCCGCGTGACCGAGGAGGGCACGCTCGTCTGGCGCGTCACGACCGACGGCCCCGCGCCGGGCTGGGCGACCGTGCTCGAGGGCGACGGCGGCGACGCCGCGCCCACGCCGTTCTTCGCGCCGAAGGACGCGGTGCGCACGGCGCCGTCCGACGGGACGAGCGCCGGCGGCCGGCTCGCCCAGGGCGGCGGGGACCGCACGCTGCGGATCGCGGAGACGGCGGACGCCGGCTGGCACGCGACGCTCGACGGGCGGCGGCTCCCGGCCGTGGACGCCGGGGGGACTCAGGCGTTCGCGGTCGGCGCCGAGGCGGGCCGCGTGCGGGTGTGGTTCGAGGCGCCGCACCGGACCGCCTGGCTCGCCGCCGCGGGGCTGGTCCTCCTGGTGCACGCGTTGCTGGCGCTGCCGGTCGGACGGCGGCGGGGACGATGACGGCGCCCCGGAAGGGCGCCGGGAAGGCGGGCGAGGACGTGCGGACGACCCGGGTGCCGCGCGGCGTGCGCGCCACGGCGGCGGCGGTCACCGGGGTGGTGGCCGTCGGTGCGCTGGCGGCCGTGGCCGTGCTGGGCGACCAGTGGGCGCAGTCGTGGACGGGTGCGGAGCAGCAGGCCGTGGCCGCGGGGACGCGCACCGTCGGGGTGCAGCCGGCGGACGCCACGCTCGTCTGCCCGACGCCGGTCGCGCTGCCGGACGGTGCCGACGTCGGCGACCAGCAGTTCGACGCGACGCCGGTGCCGACGACCAGCGGCCTCGGGGCGTTCGTCCTGGGCAGCGCGGAGGACGGCGCGCGCACCACGGCCCTCGGGGGCAAGGACTCGGAGGAGCTCGCCACGGGCGAGGCCGCGGCCGCCTGGCAGGGTGGCGTGGACGCCACCCGCGTGCTGCGGGCGACGCCGGTGGCCGACGAGCCGTTCCGCGCGGCCGGGACGATGGGGTCGGTCACGACGCAGGGAGACCTGCGCGGGCTCGGGGCGGGCGCGTGCACCGCGCCGTCGACGTCGCAGTGGCTGGTGGGCGGCAGCACGGAGGTGGGCTCGACCGCCACGCTCACGGTGCAGAACCCGTCTGAGCAGCCCGCCACGGTGGCCCTCGACGTGTACGGGCCGGGCGGCCCCGTCGCCCTCGGCGGCCAGGGGACGTTCACCGTCGCGCCCCACGAGCAGGTCACGACCCGGCTGGAGTCCGTGGCGCCGGAGCAGGGCCGTCTCGCGGTCAACGTGCGCGCGGCCGGGGCCCGGGTCAACGCGAGCCTGCAGACCCAGGCCATCGACGGCCTGCTGCCCGCCGGGGTGGACCTGCTGACGGCCGGCGCGTCGCCGCGGGAGTCGCTCGCGGTCGGAGCGGTGCGGAGCCGTGGCGAGGCGGTGGACGACCCGCACGCCCCACGGCTGCGGCTCCTGGCTCCCGGCGAGAAGGACGGGACGGCGCGGGTCACCGTGTACGGGCCGTCGGGGCCGGTCGTGCTGCGCGGCGCCGACGAGGTCGAGCTGGAGGCCGGCGCCGTGACGGACGTGCCCCTCGGAGGGCTGCCCGACGGCTGGTACACGATGGTCGTCGACGCGGACGTGCCCGTCGTGGGCGCCGCGCGGACGGACCAGCCGGGACGACAGCCGGACGACTCCGTGGTGGACGGCACCCCGTACGACGTGGCGTGGTCGGCGGCCCAGCCGGTCCGCTCGTCGGACGGCGCCGGAGCCGCGGGCCAGCTGGCCGTGCCGGGTGGCGTGCGGACGGGCCTCACGCTCGCCGCCGTGTCGCCCGACCGCGGCCCCGACGCCGAGCCCGAGGGCACGGCGGGCGTCACGGTGCGGGTCTACGACGCGTCGGGCGCCGAGATCGGCAGCGAGGACGTCGAGCTCACCGCAGGGGTGACGACGCCCGTCGCGCTCGAGGACGTCGTCGCGGAGGGCACCGTGCCCGCCGGGGTGAGCGTCGACCGCGCCGACGGGGGCAGCGCCGACCCGGCGGTCACGTGGGCCGCCGTGCTGCGCGCCGACGACGGCACGGACGACTCCGGGGCCCTGCTGGCCGCCGTCGCCCCGACCGCCGCCGTCACGACCCCCGGCGCCGTCGAGGTGCGCACCGTCGACGCCGGCTGACAGGTCGAGGTCAGGAGTCGTAGCCGGGGTCGATCTCCTCGGGCGTGCGGGCCAGCAGGTGCGCCACCTGCTCGACGACGACGTCGCGCACCAGGTCGGCGCGGTCGGCGTCGTCGGCGGCGCGGAAGTCCACCGGGCGGCGGTACACCACGACGCGCGCCGGCCGGCCGGACTCGGCAGGGAAGCAGCGGCCCAGCGGGACGCCGTCGGACTCCCACGGTGCGGGCTCCGACGGCGGCACGTCCTCGACGGCGAACTCCGTGCCCGCGAGCTGCGGGCCCCAGCGGCGCTGCAGCAGCTCGACGACGTCGAGCACCAGGTCGTCGAACTGCTCCGCGCGGGTGCGGTACGCCGGCATCCCCGGCGGCAGGAGCGGTCCGCGCACCCCGCGGCCGCGGCGGTCGCGGCGACGGACCGGGGGGACGGCGGCGGTGTCGGGTGCCGGAGCGGGTTCGGGGCGGTGCTCGGGGCGGGGGGCGTGCTGCACCCGTCGAGCCTACGGCCGATCGCGAGGTCGGCCCCGAGCCGGTCCCGAAGCCGGTCCCGAGGCCGGTCCCGACGCCCCGTCCCGTCGTCGCTGACGGGGTCACGGTGCGGTCACGACCCGCACCGACCGGCGAGCCCCACGCACGCGCCCCCGGCCGCGGCGTATTCTCCCCGCGTGAGATCGGTGAGGCAGTGCTCGCGCACGGCATGCACGCATGCCGCCGTCGCGACGCTCACGTACGTGTACGCGGACTCCACGGCCGTGCTGGGTCCGCTCGCGCAGCACGCCGAGCCGCACAGCTACGACCTGTGCGCCCAGCATGCCGAAGGGCTGACGGCGCCCCGCGGGTGGGAGGTCGTGCGCCTCACCCCCGCGTTCGAGGAGCCGGCCCCGTCGCCCGACGACCTGTCCGCGCTGGCGGAGGCCGTCCGCGAGGCGGGGCGGGTGCGCCAGGAGCCGGCGGGCGAGCCGTCGTCGGTCACCGAGACCGCCCGTCGCGGCCACCTGCGCGTGCTGCGCGAGGCCGACTGACGCGTCGCGGTCGTCGCTTCGGCCCGGTCAGGGGACCCAGGCGCACACCGCGTGCCCGGCACCCGACAGCCTGAGCTCCCCGGCGTCGTGCGGCACGAACACGGAGCCGCCCCGGTGCAGGGTCGCGGGGGCGGGGCAGCCCTCGGCGGCGAGCTTGAGGTCGCCGGAGAGGCACAGCACGATCCGGGGTCCCTCGGCAGGCAGCTCGACGTCCTCGGCCGGGTCGACGTCGGCCACCGTGAGCGCGAACTCCCGCACCGGGGCGCGGTAGGTGGTCACCTGGCCCCGCCCGCCCGCGGAGCGCGTGCGCGGCGGTTGCGGCGGGCGCGGCACGAACGACGCGCACTCGACGAGGGCGGCCTCGTCGACCAGCTTCGAGGTGAGGCCCGCCCGCAGCACGTTGTCCGACGACGCCATGATCTCGACCCCGAGCCCGGACAGGTACGCGTGCACCTCGCCCGCCGGGAGGAAGAGACCCTGGCCGGGGTCGAGCGTCACGCGGTTGAGCAGCAACGACGCGAGGGCGGCGGGGTCGCCCGGGTGCTGCTGGGCGAGCTGCAGCACGGTCGCGTCGGCGCGGGACGACGGCGACCCCCCGGCCAGGCGCGCGGTGACGGACGCGACGGTGGTCGCGACGTCGGCGG
>JADHZE010000275.1 GCA_026934365.1 Isoptericola sp. QY 916
GGGACGGCCGCACGGGGCGGGCCCGCCCGGGGGCCGCGGGAGCGCGGTGCGCGCCGCCGCCGTGCCTGGCCCCGCGCCGAGTGGACCCGCCGAGCGACTCGCGCAGCGGACCCAGGCGGTCGTTCGTCACCCAGCCCGCCCACACCAGGTCCCACAAGGCGTCGAGCGTGGTCGCCTGGCTCGCGCCCGCGAGCTCCGCGAGGCGGGGCAGGAAGTACCCGCCCGAGCCGGTGAGCAGGTCGAGCACCGCGCGGTGCAGGTCGCTGTCGAGCGGCCCGCCCTCGTCCACCGGGTCCGGGTCGCGCAGGGTGAGCGGGGCGCCGTCGGCCAGGTGCAGGCTCACCATGCCGTCGCCGCCGCCCGACCCCGGGAGCCGGCCGTGCCCGCACCACAGCACCTCGCCGGCCGTGGTGAGCTCGTCGAGGACCGCGGGGGAGTAGTCGGAGACGCGGGCGGGCAGGACGAGCGTCTCGAGCGCCGACGCCGGCACCGCGGCCCCCGAGAGCTGCTCCACCGCGCGCAGCACGCCGTCCGCGCCGCGCAGCGTCCCGCCACCGGACCCGGCGCCGCCCACCCGCACCCCGATCCCGTGCCAGCGCGGGAGGAAGACACCGAGCGACTCCGGCTCCACCGGCTCCACCTCGGCGCGCAGCGCGGCGAGCGACCGGCGCCGCAGCGTGCGCAGCACCTCCGGGTCGCACCACTCGTCGCCCGTGCCGCACAGCGAGGAAGGCCGCAGCGCCCCGCGCGCGACCGCGCCCGCCGCTTCGAGCCGGGCCAGCACCTGGGCCACGACCGCGACGCCGAGCCCGAACCGGCGCGCGACGTCCACGGCGGGGAACGGACCGTGCGTCCTGGCGTGGCGGCGGACGAGGTCGCCGAGGGGGTCGGGCACCGGCTCGGTGAACGTCTCGGGCACGCCCACGGGCAGGGCGACGCCGAGCGCGTCGCGCAGCCGGCCGGCGTCCTCCACGACGGCCCACTGCTCGGCGTCGGCGTCGTCGCCCGGGCGGCCGCCGACCCGCACCCGGAGGACGCGGCGCGCGCCCTCCAGGTCGGCCAGCCACGCGTCGACGAGGTCGCGGGAGCCCTCGCGGGTCCGAGCCCGCAGCGCGGACGCGGGGTGCGGCCCGGTGCGGCGGAGCACGTCCCACAGCCCCTCCGCGTCGCGCGCCTGCCGCTCGGGTGCCAGCGCCTGGAGCTCCGCCTCGGTGCGCTCCACGGCGCCCGGGTCGAGGAGGTCCGCGAGCGGGGTGGCGCCCTGCTCGCCGAGCAGCTCCGTGAGCAGGTCCGGGTCCAGGGACAGCGCGGCCGCCCGCCGCTCCGCGAGCGGCGCGTCACCGTCGTACAGGAACTGCGCGGTGTAGCCGAACAGCAGCGCCTGCGCGAAGGGCGACGGTGTCGGGGTGGTCACCTCGACCAGCCGCACCCGGCCGCCCTCCAGGTCGCGCATGAGGTCCGTGAGCGCCGCGACGTCGAAGTCGTCGCGCAGGCACTCGCGGGCGGCCTCGAGCATGATCGGGAAGTCCGGGAACTGCGACGCGACCTGCAGCAGCTGTGACGCCCGCTGCCGCTGCTGCCACAGCGGCTGCCGCCGGTCGGGACGACGCCGCGGCAGGAGCAGCGCCCGCGCGGCGGCCTCGCGGAAGCGCGCCGCGAACATCACCGAGCCGCCGAGCTCCTCGCGCACCGCGTCGAGCACCTCGTCCGGGTCGACGAGCAGGTCCTCGGCCGTGACCGCCGGGGCGTCGCCGCGCCCCGCCCCGTCCGGCCCGGTACCGTCCGGCCCGGGGCCCCAGCCCGGTCCGCCCAGGTCCCAGCCGGAGTCGCCGGCGTCGGGGAGCCGCAGCACGATCCCGTCGTCGGCGTGCATCGCCGCGACGTCGGTGCCGTACCGCGCCCGCAGGCGCGCGGCGACGACCAGCGCCCACGGCGCGTGCACCGGGGCCCCGAAGGGGGAGTGGATCACGACGCGCCAGTCGCCGAGCTCGTCGCGGAACCGTTCCACGACCACGGTGCGGTCGTCGGGCAGCCGTCCCGTCGCGCGACGCTGCTCGCCCAGGTACGCGGCGAGGTTGTCCGCCGCCCAGGTGTCGAGCCCGGCGTCGCGCAGCACCTCCCGGCCGCGCCCGGTGCCGCGCTCCTCGTCGTCGGCGAGCAGCGCGTCGGTCTCGCGGACGAACGCGCCCACCGCACGCCCCAGCTCGACGGGACGGCCGGGGGAGTCGCCCTTCCAGAAGGGCAGGCGCCCGGGGAGCCCGGGCGCGGGGGTCACCAGGACGCGGTCGGGCGTGATCTCCTCGATGCGCCAGGTCGACGAGCCGAGGGTGAACGTGTCGCCGACGCGCGACTCGTAGACCATCTCCTCGTCCAGCTCGCCCACGCGCTTCCCGCCGCGGGGCCGGTCGGGCGTGCCGCCGCCGTCCGCCGGCACGCCCGAGGCAGGCGCCTCCGTGGCGAGGTAGACGCCGTAGAGCCCGCGGTCGGGGATGGTGCCGCCGCTCGTCGCGGCGAGCCGCAGGGCGCCGGGGCGCCCGGACAGGCGGCCGGTGGCGCGGTCCCAGACGATGCGGGCGCGCAGCTCGGCGAACTCCTCGCTGGGGTAGCGGCCGGCGAGCATGTCGAGCACGGCCCGCCAGGTCGCGTCGCCGAGCGAGCGGAACGGGTGCGCCCGGCGGAACGCGGCGAGGAGGTCGTCGGCCTGCCAGTCGTCCGTGGCGAGCGCCGCCACCACCTGCTGGGCGAGCACGTCCAACGGGTTGGCGGGGACGTGCAGGTGCTCGATCTCGCCCGCGCGCATGCGCTGCGCCACGACGGTCGCGGGCACCAGGTCGCCGCGGAACGTCGGGAAGACGACGCCGTGCGACACCGCGCCCACCTGGTGGCCGGCGCGCCCGATGCGCTGCAGCCCGCTCGCGACGGACGGCGGCGCACCGACCTGCACGACGAGGTCCACGGCGCCCATGTCGATGCCGAGCTCGAGGGACGACGTCGCGACCACGGCCGGCAGGCGGCCCGCCTTGAGGTCGGACTCGGTGCGGGTGCGCTCGACCCGGCTCATGGAGCCGTGGTGGGCGCGCGCGAGCACGTGCGGCCCTGCGCCGTCGTCGGCCGGCAGCCCGACCGACGCCCCCGACTGCCCCTGCGTCTGCGCGGGCCACTGCGTGCCCGGCTCCGGCAGGTCGACCCCGGAGCGCTCCGCCCAGATCTCGTTCACCCGAGCGGTCAGCCGCTCGGCGCCGCGGCGCGAGTTGGTGAACACCAGCGTCGAGCGGTGCTCGGCGACGAGGTCCACGACCCGCTCCTCGACGTGCGGCCACACGGACGCGCGGCGCAGCGGCGACGCGGCGTCGCCGGTGAGGTCCAGCTCCTCGTCGCCCAGCCCGGCCGCGGACGGCGCCGCCGCGGGCGCCGGCGCGGTCGGGTCGGGCACACCGCCCGAGTCGAGGTCGGCGAGGTCGGGCACCGGCACGACGACGTCGATGTCCCACTTCTTGGTGGACTCGGGCTGCACGACGACGACCTCCCGGCCGCCGTCGTCCGGGGTGCGGTGCCCGGCGAGGAACTCGGCCACCGTCTCCACGGGGCGGACCGTCGCGGACAGGCCGACGCGCTGCGCGGGCCGGTCGAGGAGCGCGTCCAACCGCTCGAGGCTCAGCGCCAGGTGGGCGCCGCGCTTGGTGCCCGCCACCGCGTGGATCTCGTCCAGGACCACGGTCTCGACGCCCGCGAGGCCCGCTCGCGCCTGCGACGTGAGGACGAGGAACAGCGACTCGGGGGTGGTGACGAGCACGTCCGGCGGGCGGGTGGCGAACGCGCGGCGCTCCGAGGCGGGGGTGTCGCCCGTGCGCGCGCCGACGGTCACCTCCTCGACCGTGAGCCCCTCGCGTGCGGCGGCCTGCCGGATGCCGGCCAGCGGGGAGCGCAGGTTGCGCTGCACGTCGGCGGCGAGCGCCTTGAGCGGGGAGACGTACAGGACCCGGCAGCGGCGGGCCCGCTCCGGCGGTGGCGTGGTCGTGAGGCGGTCGATGGCCCAGAGGAACGCCGCGAGGGTCTTGCCGGACCCCGTCGGCGCGACGACGAGCGCGTGCCGGTCGGAGCTGATCGCGTCCCACGCCCCGGCCTGAGCCGCGGTCGGCGCGGCGAAAGCCCCGGCGAACCAGGCACGCGTCGCGGGTCCGAACCGCGCGAGGACGCCGTCGTGCACGACGGCAGGGTCGGCGGGAACGCCGGACGGGGGGACGACCACCTCGCCATCCTGGCAGGGAGCACCGACAGCCCGCAGGGCGGGCCGGCCCGCCGCGCCGGCGTCCGCGGC
>JADHZE010000276.1 GCA_026934365.1 Isoptericola sp. QY 916
CGCCGCTCCGGCGGCGCGGACGGCACCGAGGGCGGTCGCCGTGGCGCAGCGGGAGCCGGCGCTCGCGGCGGCCAGCGCCCCGCGGATCCCCGCCCGCGGGGCGGCCGCCCTCAGTGCTCCTTGCGGTCCTTCTCGTCCCCGATGAAGTCGGTGACGGCGTCGTCGATGTCGTCACGGTTCATGTCGGAGGTGCGTGCCTGACGGGCGTCCCACCGAAGCATGAGCGCCCCGAGGACGGCGGCGATGACGGAGGCGATGAGGATCGCCGACTTCGCGCCGAGGGTGTGCTCGGACTCGTGGCCGAAGGAGAGCTCCGAGATCAGCAGGGAGACGGTGAACCCGATCCCGGCGAGCAGCGCGACCGGCAGGAGGTCGCGCACGCCGATGCCCTGTGCGAGCCGCAGCGGGGTCACGCGGGTGACGAGCCAGGTGGTGCCGAGCACGCCCAGAAGCTTGCCGACGACCAGCCCGCAGACGATGGCGAGGACCACGGGCTGGCCCAGGATCTCGGCGACGCCGCCACCGTCGCGCAGGTCCACGCCTGCGGCGAAGAACGCGAAGATCGGCAGCGCCAGCCCCTGCGACCAGGGCTTGACCGCGTGCTCGTAGCGCTGCGTGCGGCTGATCTCCTCGCCGTGCGTGGGGCGCGCCGCCACGGTGAAGCCCATGAGCACGCCGGCGACCGTGGCGTGCACCCCGGACGCGTGCATGAAGGCCCAGCCGACGACGAACAGGGGGATCAGCAGCCACCAGCGAGGCTTGCGGGAGCGCACGTACCAGCCGAAGACGGCGATCACGACCAGCGCCGCCGCGAGGTACCCGAACTGCAGGTCGTCCGTGTAGAAGACGGCGATGACGATGATCGCCAGCAGGTCGTCGACGACCGCCAGCGTGAGCAGGAACGTACGGATCGCGACGGGCAGGCCCTTGCCGAAGACGGCGAGCACGGCGAGCGCGAAGGCGATGTCGGTGGCGGTGGGGATCGCCCAGCCCTCCAGCGCCCCGGAGTCGCCCAGCGTGACGACCAGCACCGAGTAGATGATCGCGGGGACCGCCATGCCGCCGACGGCGGCGATCATCGGCACCCCCGCCTCCTTGGGGCTGCGGAGGCTGCCCGCGACGAACTCGTGCTTGAGCTCGAGTCCCACCACGAAGAAGAAGATCGCCAGCAGACCGTCTGCAGCCCACGCGGCGACGGTGAGGTCGAGGTGGATGTGCAGCGGACCCAGGTACGCGAACCCGAGGACCGTCTCCGACAGGTCGAGGTACCACTGGCGCCAGCCGGAGTTCGCGAGCACCAGCGCGACGAGCGCGGCGCCGATGAGGAGCGCGCCGCCGGTCGTCTCGCGCGAGACGAAGCGGCTCAGGCGGGCGGGGAAGGACGGCGCGGTGACGTCGGTGCTCATGGGCTCCCTGTCGGGTAGGGGTCGTCGTGGGTCACCGGCGTCCCAGCCGGTGCCACCGACCAGACTTCCCGGCTCACCGCGGGCCAGCCTAACGTCCGTCGGGCCGTCCGCGTGCCGGTGCCCGTCATGAGGCGTCGTGGGCCATCGTCACCAGCCTGGAGAAGGTGTTCCAGTTCCGCGCGGTGGTCCAGGTGCCCGCGGCCCTGTCGACCAGCCCGGGGGTGAGCTTCGACCGGCCGATGCCCGCCACGTAGTCCACGTAGAGCACGCCGTCGACGACGGCGAAGCGTTCGGGCCGCCCCTCGGCGAGCCGCGCGAGGGCATCGGCGTCCACGGGCTCGGGGGAGACGTGCACCTGCACGTGGGACGGGTGGTCGGCCACGGCGTCGGGGAACGGGTCGGCGGCGAGGACGGCGGCCGCGCGCTCCGCCGTCAGCGCGACGACGCGCAGGTCGCCGTCGAGGCGGTCGGCCAGCGCGGCCGCGACGCGCCCGGCGACGTCGCCGTCGTCCGCCGCCCCGACGGCCACGAGGTTGCCGCTGTTGGCGTAGGTCCGGGCGTCGGCCAGGCCCGCCGCGGCGGCGGCCTCGCGCAGGTCGGCGGAGGTCACGCGACGGGAACCGCCGACGTTCACGCCGCGCAGCAGCACGACCCAGGCCGTCGCGTCGTCGCCGGCAGGCGTGGGGGGCGTCGAGGGCTTCGGGGTCACGGCACCATGGTGCTCGCCCTTCCTGCCCGCGTCGCGGCGGGGTCCGGCGCGTGAACGGCGGGTGACAACTTCCCGACCCGCCGACGTGGGGGTGGTGGCGCGAATCACAGCGTCGTAGTTTGGCGGCAGGGACGGTGTCCAGCCGTCCTCGGGGAGGCCAGCCGATGGGGTTCACGCTCCGTGCGGGAGGGCCGGCTCCGGCCCGGCGCCGCACGGCGCCCCCGGGGCGGCCGCCCGTCCACCTGGAGGGAGCTCGCCGTGGCCCGAACTGCACCCGTCCCTGAGCGCGACACCGTCGACGACCCGGACGGCACCACCCCCCGCACGTTCGTCGTCGACACGTCCGTGCTGTTGTCCGACCCGCGGGCGATCCACCGCTTCGCCGAGCACGACGTCGTCCTGCCGGTCGTCGTCATCACGGAGCTGGAGGCCAAGCGGCACCACGCCGAGCTCGGCTACTTCGCGCGCAGCGCGCTGCGGATGCTCGACGAGCTGCGCCTCAAGCACGGCCGTCTCGATGCGCCCATCCCGGTGGGCGAGGCGGGCGGCACGCTGCGGGTGGAGCTCAACCACACCGATCCGCAGGTGCTGCCCGCCGGGTTCCGGCTCGGCGACAACGACACCCGGATCCTCTCGGTCGCGGCGAACCTCGCGGCCGAGGGCTGCGACGTCACCGTGGTCTCCAAGGACCTGCCGATGCGGGTCAAGGCGTCGGCCGTGGGCCTGCGCGCGGAGGAGTACCGCCACGAGCTCGCCGTCGACTCGGGCTGGACGGGGATGCGCGAGATCGACGTCGCCGACGAGCAGGTGGGCACCCTGTACGAGGGCGGCGAGGTGGAGCTGGCCGCCCTGGACCCGGCGGTCGTCGAGGCCGCCTCGCCGCTGCTGTGCCACACCGGGCTGGTGATCCACTCGCCAGGCGGGTCGGCCCTCGGGCGGGTCACGGCCGACAAGACGGTCCGGCTCGTGCGCGGGGACCAGGACGTCTTCGGCGTGCACGGCCGTTCTGCGGAGCAGCGCATCGCCATCGACCTGCTGCTGGACCCGGAGGTCGGGATCCTGTCGCTCGGCGGGCGCGCCGGTACCGGCAAGTCGGCGCTGGCGCTGTGCGCCGGCCTGGAGGCGGTGCTCGAGCGCGGGCAGCACCGCAAGGTGATCGTGTTCCGCCCGTTGTACGCGGTGGGCGGGCAGGAGCTCGGCTACCTGCCCGGATCCGAGTCCGAGAAGATGAATCCCTGGGCGCAGGCGGTCTACGACACGCTCGGCGCGCTCGTCTCGCCCGACGTCGTCGACGAGGTGATCGACCGCGAGATGCTCGAGGTGCTGCCGCTGACCCACATCCGCGGGCGCTCGCTGCACGACGCGTTCGTCATCGTGGACGAGGCCCAGTCCCTCGAGCGGAACGTGCTCCTCACGGTGCTGTCCCGCATCGGGCAGGACTCGCGCGTGGTCCTCACGCACGACGTCGCGCAGCGCGACAACCTGCGGGTCGGCCGGCACGACGGCGTCGCCGCCGTGATCGAGGCGATGAAGGGGCACCCGCTGTTCGCGCACGTGACCCTCACGCGCTCCGAGCGGTCGCCCGTCGCGGCGCTGGTCACCGAGATGCTGGAGTCGCTGGAGATCTGACCCGGCCGCCGGTCGGGCCTGTCGAGACCCGGGGACGTGGTGTCGACAGGCTCAACCGGCGGTGCGGCGGCGCGGGTGCACCAGGACGACGGCGAGCACCCCCACCACGGCGCCGAGCACGGTGTCGAGGGCGCGCGACGCCGCGATCCCGGCCGGGTCGACCGACCCGCCGAGGGACGTCATCAGCAGCGCCATCGGCGTGATGGTGAGCATCGCCAGGCCGTAGTGGCGGCCGACGACGACCTCCGTGACGACCTGCAGCACCACGACGACGACGCAGGTCGCGGCGAAGGACAGGTGCGCCGCGAGCAGCGGCCAGGCGAGCAGGGCGCCGAGCACCGTGCCGCCCCCGCGCTGCAGCGCGCGGACCACGGCGTGGTGCGTGCTCGCTCCCTGCAGGGTGGCCGTGGCGCCGAGCTGCGCCCACGCGGGGTGGCTCAGCCCGGCGGCGAGCGTGCCCGCGCCGGCGACACCGTCGCGGTCCTCACCGGCTCCGCGACCCTGTACGCGGGCACGCCCACGGGGCCGCACCGCAGCATCG
>JADHZE010000277.1 GCA_026934365.1 Isoptericola sp. QY 916
CGGCGCGGCCTCGCCGGGACAGGCCGCGCCAGCGGGCGAGGGCCCGGTCGCGCAGGTCCGCCAGGTGTCGGCGGCCCTCCTCGGGCCGGTCGTCCGGGGCACCGTCGGGCGCGTCCTCGCGCTCGTCGTCGGGCACGAGCTCGAAGGTGGTCATCGGCTCGGGGCGACGGAACCTCGGAGGCATGACCGGAGGCTACCGGCGGCCGTCAGCCCAGGCCGTGGACGACGCCGTCGAAGGCCACCACGTGGCCGTCGATCGCCATCAGCCACTCGAGGAACCCGGCCTGCTTCCGCCGCTCCCACGCCGTCGTGCCGTCCCGCAGGTCGAGGGCGACCAGCCTGTGGTGCTCGCCGTCGCCACCGATGCCGACCAGCAGGCGGGTGCCGTCGGTGACCGCCCCCGCGACCCAGTCGCCCGAGCCGTAGCCCGAGACCTGCAGCAGGTCGTCACGCGCCCAGACCTCGTCGCCGGTCCGCGCGTCGAGACCGACGAACCCGTCGGCATCCTGCACGACGACGACGCCCGAGACCCGCGCGAGCACGCCGCCCAGGTCGTCGACCGTCGCGACCCACCGCTCCGCACCGTCCGGGGCGAACGACGCGAGGCGCAGCGCCGACGGGCCCTCGCCCACCCCCGTCAGCGCGAGGTAGGAGGAGCCGGGGGCGTCGTCCACCGTCGGCGGGACCGACCACCCCGGCACCGTGGCCACGACCGTGCCGTCGCCGTCGAGCACGGTGCTCTCGTCCTGGCCCGGGACGACGTGCCGCCCGCCGGGGAGCGGCATCGCCCACTGGCCGTCGGCCCCGGCGTCGAGCACGGTGCCGTCGGGGGTGAGGCGGACCGCGCCGCCGCACACGGAGAGCACCGTCATCGACGGGGACGCGTCGACCTGGGGTTCCGTCATGAGCTCGGCGGCGGTGCCCTCGTCCTGCACCATGCCGCACTCCCCGAGGTCCTCCGGCCGGAGCCGGACGGTCGCCTCGCCCCGCACCTCGCCGGTGAGCGCGTCCTCCACGCGCAGCGTCGGGTCCGTCCAGCCGTCGGCGCGGAGCTCGCGCAGGGTGTCCGCGCCGGGCAGGTCGTCCGCCGGCCAGGGCGCGGTGGCGTCCGTGATGCCGTCGACCACCGCGACCGCCCCGGCGGCGGCGGGCACCACCACGGGGGCGCCGTCCGGCCCCCCGTCGCCGAACGTGTCGATCCTGGCGGGGCCGATCGACCGCTCGCCCACGACCGTGCCGGCGGTGTCGAGCACCGTGACGGTGCGGTCGTCCGGGTCGCCGCTGACGCAGACGACGACGGCGGCGGGCGGGACCGGGTCGGTCTGGTAGCCCCGCTGCGGGCCGCACGTCGGGAAGGTGCCGACGTCGTGCCGCCACGTCTCGCGGCCGGTGCCGGCGTCGAGCGCCGACACGGCTGTACCCTCCGTCGTGAGCACGAGGCCGCCGCGCAGCGTCGCCAGGCTGCCGTTGCCGTTCGTGAGCTGCCACGTCTCGGTCAGCGGCTCGGACAGGTCGCCGACGGCCCCGGGCAGGGCCTGCACGGCCTCCGCGCGCAGCCGCTCCGCGCGGGCGTCCAGCAGGCCGGGGGCGGCCACCGCGGTGGCGGCGGCGAGCACGACGACGGCGGTGCCGGCCGCGACGACGACGCGGCCGCGACGGGACAGGGCGCGCCAGCGGGTGACGGCGCGGCCGCGCAGGGCAGCCAGCCGTCGTCGGGCGGCGCCGGGCTCCGGGTCGTCCGGGGCGTCGTCGGGCCCGTCCTCGCGCTCGTCGTCCGGCACGAGCTCGAAGGTGGTCATCGGCTCGGCGCGACGGAACCTCGGCGGCATGACGGGAGGCTACCCGCGGCGCGGCGGCCCGGACGTGGTCACCGCCGCCGCACCCGGGTGAGAAATCGCCGGGGGCGCTCGCCGGTCAGTGGTCGAGGCGGCGCCGGCGATCGACCGCGAACCTGGCCGCCCCGGCGTCGTCCGTGCGCGCCACCCGGGGTCAGAAGGCGTCGGGTCAGAAGGCGTACGGGAAGCGCGACCAGTCGGGGTCGCGCTTCTCGAGGAAGGCGTCGCGGCCCTCGACGGCCTCGTCGGTGAGGTAGGCGAGGCGCGTGGCCTCCCCGGCGAAGACCTGCTGGCCCATGAGTCCGTCGTCGGCGAGGTTGAACGCGAACTTCAGCATCCGGACCGCCTGGGGGGACTTGCCCGCGATGGTGCGCGCGTACTCGATCGCCAGGCCCTCGAGGTCGTCGTGCTCGGCCACCTCGTTGACGCCGCCCCAGCGCTCGGCGTCGTCCCCCGAGTACTCGCGGGCGAGGAAGAAGATCTCCCGGGCGCGCTTCTGCCCCACCTGGCGGGCGAGGTAGGCGGAGCCGTAGCCGCCGTCGAACGAGCCGACGTCCGCGTCGGTCTGCTTGAACCGCCCGTGCTGGCGGCAGGCGATCGACAGGTCCGCCACGACGTGCAGCGAGTGCCCGCCGCCCGCGGCCCAGCCGTCCACGACGGCGACGACGACCTTCGGCATCGTGCGGATGAGTCGCTGCACCTCGAGGATGTGCAGGCGCCCGGCGCGGGCGGGGTCGACGGCGTCCGCGCCGTGCTCCTCGCCGCCGCCGTCGTCGGCGGTCGTGTACTGGTATCCGGAGCGGCCGCGGATGCGCTGGTCGCCGCCGGAGCAGAACGCCCAGCCGCCGTCCTTCGGGGACGGGCCGTTGCCGGTGAGCAGCACGGTGCCGACGTCGGAGGTCATGCGGGCGTGGTCGAGCACGCGGTACAGCTCGTCGACGGTGTGCGGGCGGAACGCGTTGCGCACCTCGGGGCGGTCGAACGCGACGCGCACCACGGGCAGGTCGCGCACGACGGCGCCGTCGGCGTCGCGCTCCACGCCGCGGTGGTAGGTCAGGTCGGTGAGGCCCTCGAACCCGGCGACCTCGCGCCATCGCGCGGGGTCGAACGTGTGGGAGACGGTGCGGGGGAGAGGTGCGCTGCTCACGCCGTCACCCTAGTTCGTCGGCGCGGCTCGTCGGCGCGGCTCGTCGGCGCGACGACGACAGCCCCAGCACGAGACCCGCCGCGACGACGAGCGCTCCCGCGACGCCGTGCGCCGTCGGAGCCTCGACACCGAGCGCGAGGGAGGCCGCGAGGGCCGCGACGGGTATCAGCCCCGCGAAGAGCCCGGCGCGGGCGGGGCCGACCCGGGCGAGGCCGGTGTACCAGAGCAGGAAGGCGACCGCGGTGACGACGACGGACAGGTAGGCCAGGGCCGCGAGCTCGCCGCCGTCGGGCACGGCGAGCAGCGGCCCGGGCGCGAGCAGGCCGAGCAGCAGGAGCTGCGGGACCGCCGCGACGCAGGCGTACGCCGAGACGCGCAGCGGTCCCAGCGTCGGCAGCAGCGGCACGGCGAGCAGCGAGAACGCCGCCTCGCACGCGAGCGCCCCGACCGCGAGAGCCAGCCCGAGCGGGTCGGCCGACCCGAGGCCCTCGACGAGCGCCACCCCCGCTGTCACGACGACCGCCGCCGCGAGGGTCCGTGGGGCGAGCCGCCGTTCGCGGACGGCCTGCGTCGCGGCCAGGACGACGGGCGTGGCACCTACCACCGCACCCACCAGCGAGGGCTCGGCGTGCCGGGTGGCGAGGACGACGAACGCGCTGAACCCGGTGAGCCCGGTGGCGGCGAGCGCGACGAGGCGGGCGGCCTGGCGCGGGCGGGGCAGCACGAGCGCGACCCGTCGCCACCGCATCACGGCGAGCAGGCACAGGGCGGCGACGCCGTAGCGGACTGCCTGCCCGCCCGCCAGGGGGTAGTCGGAGAGCGCCGCGGAGGCGGTGAACGACGCGCCGACGAGTGCCATCGCGGCGGCGCAGCGGGCGTACGCGCCGGCGAGGTCGCCCGTCCCCGGCGACGTGACGGCGGTGGCGGCGCCCGAGGCGCCCGTCGAGGTGGTCATACCGTCGACGCTACGAGCGCGCTGGACCGGCGGGCAGGGCCAGTTCGCTGCTGGTTCACTGGTCCAGATGGCACGGGTGTCCAGATGGCGCAGGTGTCCAGATGGCACAGGTGGCCGGATGACGACGGTGGTCGGATGCGGACGTGCGGCCGGACGAGGAGCGTGACGTGATGAGGCGGCTGCAGCCGGAGGACCTGCTCCTCGTGCTCGGCGCGCGTCCGCCGACCGACGTGGGCGCCTGGTTGCGCGACGGCCTGCGGGACGCCGTCGCGACGGGGCGGCTCGAGCCCGGCGCGACGCTGCCGTCGTCGCGCACCGCGGCGGCGGGGCTGGGCGT
>JADHZE010000278.1 GCA_026934365.1 Isoptericola sp. QY 916
CCGCGGAGGCCGCGACCCTGGCGCACCGCGACATCGCCCGGTCGGGCCAGGGGCAGCGCTGGGACGGCGGCTACAACGGCGGACCGGACGGGTACGGCGGCGGGTACGGCTGGCAGGGCGGCCGCCGCCCTGGTGGCCGGGGCGGCTCCGACGTCTTCGGCGCCGTCCTGGGCGGGATGGTGCTGGGCGGCATCCTCGACGACATCGGGGACATCGGGGACATCTTCGACTGACGTCGACGGCGCCGCCGGGGTACGCGCGGGGGACGACGGCGCGGGGAAGACGGGCACGGGAGGGCGGATGACCACCACGGTGCGGCGGCGGGTGCGGGTGCACGGCCGCGTGCAGGGCGTCGGGTTCCGCTGGTCGATCCGCCAGGCGGCCCGCCGGGCGGGCGTGGGCGGGCTCGTGCGCAACCTCCCCGACGGGACGGTCGAGGCGGAGGTCGAGGGCACGCCCGACGCGGTGGACGCGATGCTCGCGTTCCTGCGCGAGGGCCCGCCCGGGGCCCTCGTCACGGGGGTCGACGTCGAGGACGTGCCGCCGGTCGGCGAGACCGCCTTCGACGTCAGCGGCTGACGCCCCTCACGGTGGCCGGCACGCGCGCCGCCACGAGCTCGACGACGCCGGCCCGGGTGCGCGCGTGCTCCTCGATCGCGAGCCCCCGGTCGAGCACCCACCGCATCGGCCGGCGCCGGAAGTGCTCCCCGGCCAGCGGGACGCTCACCGCGTCCGCGAGCGCCTGCAGCGCCCGCACCGGCCAGGCGCTCGAGGCGACGTGGTCGGCCAGTAGCAGCAGGCCGCCGGGGCGCAGCACCCGCGTCATCTCGGCGAGGGCCGCGCGCTCGTCGGCGATGCCGCACAACGAGAACGTGCACACGACGGTGTCGAACGCGGCGTCGGGCAGGTCGAGCGCCTGCGCGTCGCCGACGCGGAGGTCGGCGTCCGGGTCGATCCCGAGCCCCAGGCGGGCGGCGCGGCTCCGCGCGACGTCGAGCATCCCGGCGCTCTGGTCGACGCCCACGTAGCCGTCGGGCCGGGCGGTCACCGCGGGCGGGAGGTGTTCGAGGTTGAGCCCCGTGCCGACCGCGACCTCGAGGGTGCGGCCCTCGGCCAGCGCGCAGAGCCTCTCCCGCACGCCGGGGAACATGCGTCGCTCGGCGGCCGTGAACGCCCGGTCGTAGCCCGCGGACTCGCGGTCCCACCGCCGCCGCAGCCGCGCCGCCCGCCCGCGCTCTGCGCGCCCGTGCTGCGCGCCGTCGTCGCTGGTCACCGCCCCAGGTTCCCACGGCCGCCGGGACCCGCGACAGGGCCGCGGACCACGTAGCATTTCGCAGGTGACGAGTCCCACCCATGCCCGACCCGCCCGACGCCGCGGCGCCGGCAGCGCGATCGTGGGCGGCGTCGGCGAGATCCTCATCACTCTCGGGGTGGTGCTCGGGCTGTTCGTCGTCTGGCAGCTGTGGTGGACGTCCGTCGAGGCCACGGCCCAGGCCCAGCAGGTCATGCAGGAGTTCGAGGCGACGCTGCCGCCCGCCAACCCCGAGCCCGCCGAGCTGCGCACGGACGACCCGCCGGTGCCCGACGCCGTCGGCTACGGGGAGACGATCGGCACGCTCATCGTGCCCGCCTGGTACGGCCTGACGAACAACGCGATGCCGATCGCGGAGGGCACCGGCATGGACGTGCTCGACCAGGCCATGGCGGGCCACTACGAGACGTCGCAGCAGGTGGGCGACATCGGCAACTTCGCGCTCGCCGGGCACCGGCGCACGCACGGCAACTCGTTCCGGCACGTCGACAAGCTGGAGGAGGGCGACCAGATCATCGTCGAGACGGCGAAGACCTGGTACGTCTACGAGGTCACCGACCACGAGATCGTCACGCCCGACCAGGTGGACGTCGTGGCGCCGGTGCCCCACCACCCGGACGAGAAGCCCACCGAGCGGCTGCTGACGCTCACCACGTGCCACTCGCTCACCCTGGGCGAGTACGGCAACGACCACCGCTGGATCACGTACGCGACCTTCGTCGGCTGGATGGACCGCGCCGACGGCACCCCCGACCAGGTGCGCTGACCGGTCCGCTGGAGCTGGAGACGACATGTACGCGTGGATCTTCCACCACCTGCCGGGCAACGTGTTCTGGCGCGTCCTGCAGTCGCTGGTGCTGGTCGCCGCCGTCGTGGCGGCCCTCTTCCTGTGGGTGTTCCCCGCGATCGCCCCGTACCTCACGCTGCTGGAGGGCGACCCCGCGGTGGGCTGACGCCCGGCCCGACCACTCAGCTGCTCGCGCGCACCACCAGCTCGGGGTCGAACAGCACCTCCTCGGGCGCCGACGCGGGGTCGTCGATCTCCCGCAGGAGGATCTCCGCGGCGGTGGTCCCGATTTCCTCGGCCGGCTGGCGCACCGTGGTCAGCGGGACGGCGCCGGTGGTCGCGAACGGGATGTCGTCGTAGCCCACGAGCGCGACGTCGTCCGGCACCCGCACCCCGCCGTCCAGCAGGGCGCGCACGAGGCCGAGGGCGTGCATGTCGTTGCCGGCCAGGACGGCGTCCGGTCGCCGGCCGGGGGCCGCCGCGGCGATGCGGCGGCCCACCTCCGCGCCCTCGGCCATGCCCAGGTCCGCCGAGTGCACGACCTCCAGCGTCGCCCCCGCGGTGCCGTCCACGACCTCCTGCATCCCGGCGAGCCGCCGGCGGACCTGCTGCACCCGGGCCCGGCCGGTCGCCGCGAGCAGCCTGCGGCGGCCGCCGTCCACCAGGTGCTGCGCCGCGAGGCGGCCGCCCTCCCGGTGCCGCAGCGAGACGGTCGACAGCCGCCCGGCCGGGTCCTGCTGGTCGACCACCACGACGGGGCTGCCGCGGTCCTTGCGCGCCGTCAGCGCGACCATCTGCGCGTCGTGCGGGGCCACCACCATGCCGTCGAAGCGGAGCTGCTCGAACAGGGCGACGAGGCGCTCCTGCTGGTCGGGCGACTCGTGGGTGCTGCCCGTGACGAGGGTGAGGTCCGCGCCCGCGACCACGCGCTCGACGGCGGTCACGACGTCCGCGAAGAACGGGTTGGACGCGTTGATCACCGAGACGCCGACGATCCCGGACCGCTGCCAGCGCAGCTGCCGGGCCGACAGGCTCGGCACGAAGCCGAGCTGCTCCACGGCGGCCCGGATGCGCGCCGTCGTCGCCGGCGCCACCTTCTCCGGGCGGTTGAGGTAGTTGGAGACGGTCGCCGCCGACACGCCGACGTGCCGCGCGACGTCGTGGATGGTCACCACCGGGGCTCACCCGCCAGGACGGTGCGGTGCAGGATGGGCGGATGGACACGCGACCGACGCCCCGCGCCCCGCTGCGCTTCGGGGTCAAGCTGACGCAGGACGCCCCGGTCGACACCTTCCGCCAGGTCTGGCAGGTCGCCGACGAGGCCGGGTTCGACCACGTGTGGGTGATGGATCATCTCGCCTCCCTGGGCGCGGACGACGACCGTCCGATCTTCGACGCGTGGGCCATGCAGTCGGCGATGGCCGTGGCCACCTCGCGGGTGCGGATCGGCTGCATGGTGTCGGGCAACTCCTACCGCCACCCGGTGATGCTGGCCAAGCTGGCCACGACCGTCGACCACCTCTCGGGCGGCCGGCTGGAGCTCGGGATCGGCGCCGGCTGGAACGAGCACGAGCACACGATGTACGGGCTCGACCTCGGCACCGTGCGCGAGCGCATGGACCGGCTCGAGGAGTCGCTGCAGATCCTCACCTCGCTCTGGACCGAGCCGCGGACCACGTTCGACGGCGCGCACTACCGCCTGGCGGACGCGGTCGCCGAGCCGAAGCCCGTGCAGCGCCCGCACCCGCCGATCTGGGTGGGCGGTTCCGGGCCACGGCGCACCCTGCGGCTGGTGGCGCGGTTCGCCGACGCGTGGAACGACACGTCCAGCACGCCGGAGCAGGTGGCGGCGCTCGGCGACGTGCTCGAGCGGCACTGCGCCGACGTCGGCCGGGATCCAGCCGAGATCCGGCGCACCGTGCAGCTGCGGCTGCGCGAGCACCCGCTCGCCGAGCTCCCGGGGCTGGTGGAGCGGTACGCCGCGGCGGGCGTGTCGGAGTTCGTGGTCGTGCTGTCCTCGGGCGAGGCGGCGCTGCGGGAGCTCGACGGCGTGGTCGCCGCGCTGCCCGCGCTGCGCGGCGCCGCCTGAGCCGGCCCGCACTACGCCGCGCCCGCCTGCGCGGCG
>JADHZE010000279.1 GCA_026934365.1 Isoptericola sp. QY 916
GCCCGTCGTCGGTCGTCCCGCTCATCGCGTCCCCGTCCGTCGCCCTGCCGGCCCGCGGTCGCGGGCCTCGCGGAGGGCGCGGCCAGCCCCGCGCCGCGCCCGTCCGCTCCTCATGCTAGGAACGGATTCCGCTCGCCACCTGGCGAGACGGCAAATCCACCCGGATGCGGCACCAGCGATCATTCCCGGCCCCCGCGGAGGTCGACCCGCCATGACGACCGCACCCGGGACCGACCCGCTGACCGACCCCCTGCCCGGCCCCGCCCACCTGCCGGAGACCGCCCGCCGCCTCGTCGCCGAGCCCCACGTGGCGCACCTGGCGACGCTGCTGGCCGACGGCTCGCCGCACAGCGTGCCGCTGTGGGTGTCGTGGGAGGGCGACCTCCTCGCGTTCCTCACCGGCCCGCGCTCGCAGAAGGCGCGCAACGTGGAGCGCGACCCGCGCGTCGCGGTGTCCGTGACGCACACCGAGCGCCCCTGGGAGATGGCCATGCTGCGCGGCCGCGTGGTGCGGGTGCTGGACGGCGACAGCGGGTGGGCCGTCGTCGACAGGATCGCCCGTGCGCACACCGGCGCCGACTACCCGCGCGGCGAGGAGCGCGTGGCCGTCCTCGTCGAGGTGGAGCACGCGACGGCGCGGTCCTTCGGCTGACGCGACGCTCGGGCTCCAGGCCCGCCGGGCGGGCCCTCCTGCTCCGCCGAGGGGTTGTGCCGGGCGGGCGCCCCGCCCCCGGACGGCGACTACCTCGGCGAGGACGTGCCGACCGAGGCAGCGGCGGAGACCTCGCCCAGGACGACCGCGTCGATCAGCTGCCGCGCCCAGGCGAGCACCTCCGCCCCGCGCAGGGGTCGGCCGCCGATGCGCGCCGTCGTCGGGAACGGCACGAGGAACGCGCGGATCGCGGGCTTGAGGATCGTGCCCGGGTACAGCCGCTTGAGCCGCAGCTGCGCCGACTCCGCGAGGTCCACCGGCGCGAACCGCACGAACTTGCCCTGCGCCGTGACGTCCGTGAGGCCGGCGCGGCGGGCGTGGTTGCGGAAGTCCGCGACGTCGAACAGCGCGGACGCGACGTCGGGGAGCTTGCCGTAGCGGTCCACGAGCTCGGCGCGCACCTCCGCGAGCCCGGTCGCGTCCTGCGCGGCCGCGATCTTCTTGTACGCCTCGAGGCGCAGCCGCTCGGTCGCGATGAACGACTCGGGCAGGTGCGCGTCGACGGGCAGCTCGATGGTGACCTCGGGCTGCTCCTCCTCGCGCTCGCCGCGGAACGCGGCCACGGCCTCGCCCACCATGCGCACGTAGAGGTCGAAGCCGACGCCCGCGATGTGGCCGGACTGCTCGCCGCCCAGCAGGTTGCCCGCGCCCCGGATCTCCAGGTCCTTCATGGCGATCTGCATGCCCGCGCCGAGGTCGGTGTGCGCGGCCATGGTGGAGAGCCGGTCGTGCGCCGTGTCGGTGAGCGGCCGCTCCGGCGGGTACAGGAAGTACGCGTACGCGCGCTCCCGCCCGCGGCCCACGCGGCCGCGCAGCTGGTGCAGCTGCGACAGGCCGAGCACGTCGGCGCGCTCCAGGATCAGGGTGTTGGCGTTGGAGATGTCCAGGCCGGTCTCGATGATCGTCGTGCAGACCAGCACGTCCAGCTCCTTCTCCCAGAAGGCGCGGATCACCTGGTCCAGCTGGTGCTCGCTCATCTTGCCGTGGGCCACGCCGATGCGGGCCTCGGGGACGAGCTCCGCCAGGCGCGACGCCGTCTTCTGGATGGTCTCCACCTTGTTGTGCACGTAGAAGACCTGGCCCTCGCGCAGCAGCTCGCGGCGGACGGCCGCGGCGATCTGCTTCTCCTCGTACGCGCCCACGTAGGTGAGCACGGGGTGCCGCTCCTCCGGAGGCGTGGCGAGGGTCGACATCTCGCGGATGCCGGTCACCGCCATCTCGAGCGTGCGCGGGATCGGCGTCGCGGACATCGCCAGCACGTCCACGTTGGTGCGCAGCTGCTTGAGCGTCTCCTTGTGCTCGACGCCGAACCGCTGCTCCTCGTCGACGATCACGAGGCCCAGGTCCTTGAACCGCACCGACCCGGTGAGCAGGCGGTGCGTGCCGATGACGATGTCCACGGTGCCATTCGCGAGGTCCTCCACCGTCTCGGCGGACTCCTTGTCCGACTGGAAGCGGGACAGCGCCCGCACCGTGACGGGGAATCCCGCGTACCGCTCGGAGAACGTGTCGAAGTGCTGCTGCACCAGCAGCGTCGTCGGCACCAGCACGGCCACCTGCTTGCCGTCCTGCACCGCCTTGAACGCGGCGCGGATCGCGATCTCCGTCTTGCCGTAGCCGACGTCGCCGCACACGAGACGGTCCATCGGGACCGGCTTCTCCATGTCGGCCTTGACCTCGTCGATCGTCACGAGCTGGTCGGGCGTCTCGACGTACGCGAACGCGTCCTCCAGCTCCCGCTGCCACGGGGTGTCGGGGCCGAACGAGTGCCCCTGGGTGGCCATGCGCGCCGAGTACAGACGGATGAGCTCGCCCGCGATCTCCTTGACGTGCTTGCGGGCGCGCGCCTTGGTGTTCTTCCAGTCCGCGCCGCCCATCTTGGACAGCGACGGCGCCTCGCCGCCCGTGTACTTCGTGACCTGGTCGAGCTGGTCCATCGGCACGAACAGCCGGTCGCCCGGCTGGCCCCGCTTGGACGACGCGTACTCGATGACCAGGTACTCGCGCGTCGCCGCGTTCGCGCCCGCGCCGAGCGTGCGCTGCACCATCTCGACGAACCGGCCCACGCCGTGCTGCTCGTGCACCACGTAGTCGCCGCCGCGCAGCTGCAGCGGGTCGACGACGTTGCGCCGGCGGCTCGGCATCCTGCGCATGTCGCGGGTCGTGGACCCCTGCCGGCCCGTGAGGTCGGACTCGCTGAACACCGCGAGCCGCAGGTCCGTGGCGACGAACCCCTTGCCGACCAGCGCCGGGGCGACGAGGACGACGCCGCCCTCGGGCTCCTCCCCCAGCTCGGCGACCATGCGCGCGGCCGTGTCCTGCGCGGCCAGCTGCTCGACCATGCGCTTGGCCGGGCCGTGGCCCTCCGTGGTGAGCAGCAGCCGCCAGCCCGCGCGCTGCAGCGTCTGGACGTCGTCCAGCGCGCGCTGCAGGTCGCCGCGGTACGACTCGACGTCGCGCGCCCCGACGGTGAAGGTCGTGACGCCGTCGACCTCCGCCTCGGCCACGGTGCCCTCGTCGCCGCCCGCGTCGAGCGCGAACGACGACAGCGTCCACCAGCCGAGGCCGCGGCGCGCGGCGACGTCGCGCACCTCGGCGAACGTCTCGAACGACGCCGCGGACAGGTCGATCGGCGCGGCCCCGCCGGCGACGGCGCCCGTCCAGGCGGCGGCGAGGAACTCCTCGGTCGTGGCGACGAGGTCGTGCGCGCGACGGCGGACGCGCTCGGGCTCGTCGATGACGAGCAGCGCGTCGTCGGGCACCAGCTCGAGCACCGGGACCATGCGGTCCACGAGCACCGGGGCGAGCGACTCCATGCCCTCGACGGCGACGCCCGCGGCCAGCTTGTCGAGCATCTCGATCGCGCCGGGCAGTCGCTCCACGAGGCCGGCCGCGCGCTCGCGCACCGTGTCGGTGAGCAGGATCTCGCGGCACGGCGGGGCCCACAATCCCTGCTCGGCGATCTCGAGGGAGCGCTGGTCGGCGACGGCGAACCAGCGGATCTCCGTCACCTCGTCGCCCCAGAACTCGATGCGCAGGGGGTGGTCCTCCGTCGGCGGGAAGACGTCGAGGATGCCGCCGCGGACGGCGAACTCGCCGCGGCGCTCGACCATGTCCACGCGCGTGTACGCGGCGCCGACCAGGCGGTCGGCGACGTCCGTGAGGTCCGCCGTCGAGCCGGAGTGCAGCTCGACCGGCACCAGCTCGCCCAGCCCCTCGACCACCGGCTGCAGCAGCGCGCGGGCGGGCATGACGAGCAGGCGGACCGGGCCGGTCTGGCCGGGCTCGGGGTCCGGGTGCGCCAGCCGCCGGAACACCGCGAGCCGCTTGGCGACCGTGTCCGCGCGGGGTGAGAGCCGCTCGTGCGGCAGCGTCTCCCACGCCGGCAGCACCGCGACGTCGTCGGCCCGGTCGTCGGGCAGGTTGACGTTGGCGACCACTCCGGCACCGAGCAGGATCAGCGTCGCGGTCCCGAGGATCTCGGACCAGAACGCCTGCATG
>JADHZE010000028.1 GCA_026934365.1 Isoptericola sp. QY 916
CGGACGGGGGCGTCGTCGGCCGCGAGCAGCGCGCGGACCGTCGGGTTGGCGTCGTTCAGCACGAGCCGGCGGGCGCGGGCCGGGCCGGCGAGGCCGGCGAGGACGGAGCCCCAGACGTCCGTGGCGTCGCCGACGGGGGCGGCGGCCTCGCGGGTCTGGCGGGCGTGCTCGCCGTCCCGGTCGGTGAGCAGCATCGCGGGCACCTCGGACGGCGAGAAGACCCGCAGCTGGACGTCGCAGTCCTGGTCGGCGAGGTCGTCGCCGAGGGCGGCGAGCGCGTCGGTCACCTCGAGCTCGCGCAGCGGCTCCACCTCGCCCAGCACGGCCTCGAGGTCGCCCGGCGCCACGGGGGAGAGGCGCCACCCCGGCCGTCGCCGGGCGACGCGGGCGAGCAGGTCGGCGTCGTACACGTACCCCGCGTTGAGCACCGGCAGGCCCTGCGCCGCGGCGACCGCGGCCACCCGGCGGTACTCCTCGACGCTGGTGGTCCACAGCACCCGGGCGGGCGCTCCTCCGTCGGCGGGCTCGGCCAGGTCCGCGAGGGTGCGCGTGCCGACGGTCGTCTCGAACGGCAGCACGCGGGCGGCCAGGTCGAGCATGGCGTCGTCCTGCACCGCCAGGGCGCGGACGGCGAGGTGGTGCGTGGACAGGAACGACCGGGCCAGCGGCGACGGCTCGGCCAGCGTCTCGAGGGCCCAGGCGCGGACCTGCTCGCCGAGCGCCTCGCGGGTGGCGAACAGGACGTCGTCCTCGAACAACCCCTCGCGCGACGCCGTCGGCCGCAGGGCGGACGCGTCGACGACGCAGCGGACGAAGAACGCCCACTCGGGCAGGAGGCTCTCGACGCCCGTGCCGAGCAGCATGCGCTTGAGCGACACCCGGTGGTGCGTGGCGGTCGTGGGGGCCACGGCGGCGGGGAGCACGAACGCGACCCCGGTGAGCCCGGCGACCGGCAGGTCGAGGTCGATGTGGGCCAGCGGCGTGAAGCCGAGGGTGCGCTCGCAGTACGCCGCCAACGCCCGCGCGCGCTCGGCGTCGTCCGCATGGGTCGCGCGCCAGGGCAGCTCGCCGCCGCTGAGGCGGCGCCTGACCGTGCCACCGTCGTCCAGGCGCACCTCGACCGACACGTCCACGGGCAGCAGCCCGCCGAAGTCGGCGGCGAGGGCCGCCACGGTGTCGGGCTCGAGCCAGTGCTCCGCGTCGCGCAGCGGGCGCAGCCGGACGACGCTCCCGGGCTCGCCGGGAGCCGAGGGGTCCTCGGGGTCGAGCTCGGTGAGCTCGTACCGGCCGTCGGCATAGCCGCGCCAGCGGACCGGCGGCGCCTCCGGGTCACGCGCGGAGCGCGACACGAGGTCGATCTCGTCGGCGACCATGAACGCCGACAGCAGGCCGATCCCGAACTGGCCGAGGAACTCCTCGCGCCCGCCCCCGAACCCCGTGCCGAGAGCCCCGGCGAGCGGGTCGGCCGGGTCGGCGGGCCCGGCGTCGCGCTTCGAGCTGCGCCCGATGGTGGCCAGCAGGTCGCGGGCCTCGTCGGCGGTGAGGCCGACGCCCGTGTCGTGCACCTCGAGACCGCCGTCGTCCAGCGGGCGCAGCAGCACGCGCGAGGGCGCGTCGGCGTCCAGGGCGCGGCGCGCGGTGATCGCGTCGACGCCGTTCTGCAGCAGCTCGCGCAGGTAGACGCGGGGGCTCGAGTACAGGTGCCGGCTCAGCAGCTCGACCAGGCCGCGCAGGTCGACCTGGAAGGCGTCGGTGCCGCTGGTCACCGCGCGTCGCCCGCCGCGGGGCGTGCGGCCTCCTGATCCGCCCCCTGCGCGCCGTCGGCCGCCGGGTAGCGCTCGTCCAGCATCTCGAAGAAGGACAGCCCCGTGGCGAGACCGCAGTCGACGATCCGCTCGAGCTGCTCGTCGTTCGCGCCGCTGCGCAGGTCGGTGGCCACCTCGGCGTACACGACGACGGCCGACCCGTCGTCCTCCGGGCGCGCGAAGACCTTGGGCCAGATGCGCCCCACGTTCCACTCGTTGAGGAGCGCGGTGAGCGTCCCCAGCTCGGAGACCGGGAGGGTGCGGCTCCATCGGCCGCGGATCTGCAGGATCCCGGCCGGCTCGCCCACGAGCAGGAAGTAGAACGTGTTCTCGTCCCAGACCCCGCCGAGGTCGCCGTCGTCGTCGATGCCGAAGTACCACTCGCGGCGCGTCATCAGCGCCTCGAGCCGGTCCCGGGTGAGCGGGGCGGGGGCGGCGGTCGCCGCGACGGTGGGCTTGGTGAAGAAGGCCATGGGTCCTCGTCCTGTGCGGGAGCCGGGGCGCACACGTCGTCGCGCCGGGCTCGGTGGGTGGCGAAGGACACCCTAACCAGCCGGTCCGACAGCCCTCGGACGGCGGGCTAGGGTCGTGGGCGTGAGCGCACCCGACCCCACCGCGAGCCCGTCCGAGAGCGCGCGCGGGGGCGGGTCCGGCGCGGCCGTGGTCGTCGCCGTCGTCGGCCCGACGGCGACGGGGAAGTCCGACCTGGCGCTCGACCTGGCGCAGGCCCTGTCGCCGTCCGGAGCCGGCGCGCAGGGCGCCGTGCGGGGGACCGCCGACGCCGAGATCGTCAACGCGGACGCGTTCCAGCTCTACCGCGGCATGGACGTCGGGACGGCGAAGGTTCCGGTCGGCGATCGGCGCGGGATCGTGCACCACCAGCTCGACGTCCTGGACCCGCTCGAGGACGCGTCCGTGGCGCGGTACCAGAGCGCGGCGCGCGCCGACCTGGACGCGATCGCGGGCCGCGGGGCGCGCGTCGTCGTCGTCGGGGGCTCCGGCCTGTACGTGCGCGCGCTGCTCGACCACATGGACTTCCCGGGCACCGACGCGGCCGTCCGGGCCCGGCTCGAGGACCGCGCCGAGCGCGAGGGGCGCCGCGCCCTGCACGACGAGCTCGCCCGTCTCGACCCCGACGCCGCGGCGTCGATCGGCCCGCACAACACGCGCCGGATCGTGCGTGCGCTCGAGGTCATCGAGCTCACCGGCCGCCCGTACACCGCCAACCTGCCCCGCCAGGAGCACGTCCGCCCGGCCGTGCAGATCGGGCTCGACTGCGACCGCGAGGTGCTCGACGCCCGCGTGGCGGGCCGGGTCGAGCGGATGTGGGCGGAGGGCCTCGTCGAGGAGGTGCGGTCGCTCGCCTCGGCCGAGCAGGGCGGGACGGGCGCGGGCCTGGGCACGACGGCGGCCCGCGCGGTCGGCTACGCGGAGCTGCTCGCGTGCTGGCGCGGCGAGCTCACGCTCGAGGCCGCGCGCGAGGCGATCGTCGCGAACACCCGTCGTCTGGCGCGCAAGCAGATGGGCTGGTTCGGCCGGGACCCGCGGGTGCGCTGGCTCGACGCGGGCTCGCCCGACCTGCTCGACGAGGCGCTCGCGGTGGTGCGCGCCGCCGACGCCGGGCGGCTGCCCGAGCCCGGGACGGGGCCCGTGCGCCGTAGTCTGGGCTCATGACGCTGCGCTTCACCAAGGGTCACGGCACCCAGAACGACTTCGTGCTGCTGGCCGACACGCGGGGGGACCTCGACCTGACCCCGGACCAGGTGCGGCGCCTGGCCGACCGACGCGGCGGGATCGGCGGCGACGGCGTCATCCGGCTCGCGCCGACCGCGGCCGTCGCGCGCGCCGGCGAGGCGGTCGCCGACCGTGTGCTCGCCGAGGAGCCCGCGGCCATCTGGTTCATGGACTACCGCAACGCCGACGGCTCCGTCGCCCAGATGTGCGGCAACGGCGTGCGCGTCTTCACCGCGTTCGCCGAGCAGCTCGGGCTCGCGGACCTCGAGGACGGGCAGGAGCTCGCGCTCGGCACCCGCGCCGGCGTGCGCCGGGTCCGCAAGGAGCCCGGCGGCTGGTACGCCGTGGACATGGGTCCCTGGGCGCTGCCCGGCGGGCAGGAGGCCGCGACGCGCGGCGCCGACGCCGCCGTCCTCGTGCGGGGCTGGGACGCCCCGCGCCCGGCGCTGAGCGTCGACATGGGCAACCCGCACACCGTCGTCGCCCTCGCGCGGCCGTCGGAGCTCGCCGAGGCCGACCTGACCCGAGCGCCCGAGGTCGACCCCCTGCCCCCCGAGGGCACGAACGTGGAGCTCGTCGTGCCCCTCGCCGAGACGGTGGACCCCGACGGGCGGGCGGTCGGGCACGTGCGGATGCGCGTGCACGAGCGCGGGGTGGGGGAGACGCAGTCCTGCGGCACGGGGGCGTGCGCCGCGGCGCTCGCGGTGCGCGCGTGGGCGGTGGCTGGCGCCGACGGCCCCGTGCCGGACATCTGGGAGGTCGAGGTGCCCGGCGGGCTCGTCCGGGTGCGGCTGCTCGACGGCGGGCACGTGGAGCTCGCCGGCCCGGCGGAGCTGGTGTTCAGCGGCGAGACGGAGCTCGGGGAGCTCTGAGCAACGGCGGCGTCGCGGGTCAGTCGACGCGGAGCACGCGGAAGCCCTTGGACGACGACGCCCGCTCGACGCCGCGGCCCAGCTCGGCCTCGATCCAGCGCGCCAGCGAGTCGGATCCCAGGTTCTTCTGCACCACGAGCCACGCCGCGGCGTCCGGGGCCAGCCGGGGGAACCAGGCGCGCAGCAGGTCGTGCAGCACGGCCTTGCCGACGCGGATGGGGGGGTTCGACCAGATCGCGGCGAACCGCACGCCGTCCGGCACGTCCTCGGCGCGTACGGCGCGGACGTTCTCCAGCCCGAGGCGCGCCGCGGTCGAGCGGAGCAGGTCGAGCGCACGCTCGTTGACGTCCACCGCCCAGACGGTCGCCCCGGGGGACGCGAGCGCCATCGTGAGGGCGAGGGGTCCCCAGCCGCAGCCGAGGTCGAGCAGGTCGCCGGAGGCGGGCGGGGCGGGCACCTCGCGCAGCAGCACGCGCGTCCCCTTGTCGACGCCGCCGGGGGAGAAGACGCCGGAGGCGACGTCCACCTCGACCTCCCGGCCGGCGAGCTCGACGACGGCGCGACGGCGCTCGGCGGCGGAGGCCGGCTGCGCGGTGAAGTAGTGGTCGGGCTGCTCGCTCACCCCGCGATCCTAGGTCGCGGGCGTCGCCTCCGGCGTCGTCTCCGGCGCCCGACCCGCAGAACTGCCGGACGGGCCCGCGCGGGAAAAACTCTCCACCGGGACTGTCTCGCGTGGGACCCTTGTTGTACTCCTACGGCGGCCGGACCGCCGACCCCGACCCGAGAGGCACGCCTTGACCCACACCCCGACCAACCCCGACACCCCGCAGGCCGACGAGACCGCCGGGGCCTCCGGCGCCGAGACCTCGGCGGACGCGCGCCGCGAGGCCGAGCGCGACGCCCAGGCGATCGCGCAGGACGTCGTCGCCCGGGTGCTCGCACGGGCCGGGACGGCGCGGTCCGAGGGCGCCACGGTGCACACCGCCCACGACGGCGACCAGCTCGACCTCGAGGAGCGCATCTCGCTCCGCCGCGTCGCGGGGCTCTCCACCGAGCTCGAGGACGTCACCGAGGTCGAGTACCGCCAGCTCCGCCTGGAGCGCGTGGTGCTCGTCGGCCTGTACTCCGGCGGCGAGGCCGCGGCCCGCGAGGCGGAGGTCTCGCTGCGCGAGCTCGCCGCGCTCGCCGAGACCGCGGGCTCGCAGGTGCTCGACGGGCTGCTGCAGCGTCGTCAGAAGCCCGACCCGGGCACGTACCTCGGGTCCGGCAAGGCGGCCGAGCTCGCCGACGTCGTCGCGTCCGTCGGCGCCGACACCGTGGTGGCCGACACCGAGCTGGCCCCGTCGCAGCGCCGCGCGCTGGAGGACATCGTCAAGGTCAAGGTGGTCGACCGCACCGCGCTGATCCTCGACATCTTCGCCCAGCACGCCAAGTCGCGGGAGGGCAAGGCCCAGGTCGAGCTCGCCCAGCTCGAGTACCTCCTGCCGCGCCTGCGCGGCTGGGGCGACTCGATGTCCCGCCAGGCCGGTGGCCAGGTGGGCGGCCAGGGTGCCGGCATGGGCTCCCGCGGCCCCGGCGAGACGAAGATCGAGCTGGACCGGCGCCGGATCCGCAACCGGATGGCCAAGCTGCGCCGCGAGATCGCCGCCATGGCGCCCGGGCGCGAGACCAAGCGTCTGGACCGCAAGCGGCACGGCGTGCCGAACGTGGCGATCGCCGGCTACACCAACGCCGGGAAGTCGTCGCTGCTCAACGCGCTCACCGACGCGGGCGTCCTCGTCGAGAACGCCCTGTTCGCGACGCTGGACCCGACCGTCCGCAAGGCCCGCACGGAGGACGGCCGGCCGTACACCTTCACGGACACCGTCGGCTTCGTGCGGCACCTGCCGCACCAGCTCGTCGAGGCGTTCCGGTCCACGCTCGAGGAGGTGGGCGACGCCGCGCTGCTGCTGCACGTGGTCGACGCCTCCCATCCGGACCCCGAGGGCCAGATCGCCGCGGTGCGCGAGGTGCTCGCCGAGATCCCCGGGATCGCGGACGTGCCCGAGGTCGTCGTGCTCAACAAGGCCGACGTCGCCGACCCGGCCGTCGTCGGCCGGGTGCAGCGTCGCGAGCGGCGCAGCGTGGTCGTGTCGGCGCACTCCGGCGAGGGCATGGCCGAGCTGCGGGAGCTCATCGCGGCCGAGCTGCCCCAGCCGCACGTCGAGATCGACCTGGTCGTCCCGTACTCCCGCGGCGACCTGGTCCACCGCGTGCACGAGGCCGGCGGGTCGGTCGACGAGGAGCACCTGGCCGAGGGCACCCGCCTGCGCGGTCGCGTGGACGAGGCTCTCGCGGCCGAGCTCAAGGCCGCCGCCGTCGAGGGCTGACCGCCCGCCGTGGTCGCCGCCCACCGGTCGTCGACCCGACTGTGGGCGGCGCCCCGGACGGTCGGCGGGGCGCCCTAGGATCGACGGGTGACCTCCGCCGACGCCCCCGACGCCCCACAGCTCCTCGACCTGGCGGTGGGGGCCCTCGGCGGCGGACGGCGGGAGGGTCAGCGCCGCATGGCGGAGGCGGTGGCCGAGGCCGTCGACGAGGGCCGGCACCTGCTGGTGCAGGCGGGCACCGGGACGGGCAAGTCGCTCGCGTACCTCGTCCCGGCGGTGCGGCACGCGGTCGTCGACGGCAGGCGCGTCATCGTCTCCACCGCGACGCTGGCGCTGCAGCGCCAGGTGGTCACGCGCGACCTGCCGCTGGTCGCTGAGACGGTGGGGCCGAAGCTGCCCCGCCCTCCCAAGGTCGCGCTGCTCAAGGGCTGGCACAACTACCTGTGCAAGCACAAGGTGACCGGGGGCTACCCGGTCGAGGGCGCGACGCTCTTCGACCTCCCGGCCGACCCCGGCCCCGGCGAGGGCGCGGCCGCCGAGCAGCACCCGGCGCCGCCCGGCCCCCGCGGACGCGGCGGGCGCGCCGACGACACCGCGACGCTGGCCGACCACGTGCGCCGGCTGCACGCCTGGGCCGACGAGACCGACACGGGCGACCGGGACGACCTCGTGCCCGGGGTCCCCGACAAGGCCTGGCGCCAGGTGTCCGTCACCGCGCTGGAGTGCCTGGGGCAGCGTTGCCCGCTCCTGGCGGAGTGCTTCCCCGAGCGGGCGCGCGCGGCGGCCCGGGACGCGGACGTCGTCGTCACCAACCACGCGATGCTCGGCATCGCCGTCTCGGGGAATCCGGGCGTGCTGCCCGAGCACGACGCCGTCGTCGTCGACGAGGCGCACGAGCTCGCCGAGCGCGTGACGGCGGCAGCCACCGTCGACCTCTCCCTGACGGTGGTGGAGCACGCCGCACGCCTCGCGCGTCGGCACGGCGGCACCGAGACCGAGGCGCTCGACGCCGCGTCGCAGCGCCTGGGCAACCTGCTCGCCACGGCGCCCGCGGAGCGGTTCCCCCTCGGCCTCCCCGACGACCTGCGCGCCGCGGTGGCCGCCGTGCGCGACGCGGCGCGCGAGCTTCTCACCCGGCTCAAGCCCCAGGGCGCGGGGAAGGGGCAGGAGGCGCCGGACGCCGGCACGAAGATGGCTCAGTCCGCCGTCCTGCAGCTCTTCGAGGTCGCCGAGCGGATGGCGGCGGAGGACACGACGGCGGACGTGCTGTGGTGCTCGCGCCCGCCGGAGAACGCGCCGTGGGCGGGCGACGGCGTGACGCGGCTGCATGCCGCGCCGCTCGCGGTGGCGGGGCTGATCCGCACGCATCTGCTGGGCGAGGCGACCGGCGTGTTCACCTCGGCGACGCTCACCCTCGGCGGCACCTTCGACCCGGTCGCGCGGTCGCTCGGCCTGGCGGGCTCGGGGGGCTCCGACGAGACCGCGGACTGGGCGGGGCTCGACGTCGGCAGCCCGTTCGACTACCCGCGCCAGGGGATCCTGTACGTGGCGCGGCACCTGCCGGCGCCCGGACGTGAGCCGACGACCGACGCCCAGCTCGACGAGATCGCCGGGCTGATCGAGGCCGCTGGGGGGAGGACGCTCGGGCTGTTCTCCTCCCGCCGGGCGGCGACGGCCGCCGCGGAGGCGATGCGCGAGCGGCTGGACGTCCCCGTGCTGTGCCAGGGCGACGACCAGCTCCCGACCCTCGTGAAGGCGTTCGCCGACGATCCCGCGACCTGCCTCTTCGGCACCCTCTCGCTGTGGCAGGGCGTCGACGTCCCGGGCCCGAGCTGCCAGCTGGTGCTCGTGGACAGGATCCCGTTCCCGCGCCCGGACGACCCGGTGAAGGCGGCGCGGGCCCGGTCGGTGGAGCAGGCGGGCGGCAACGGGTTCATGCAGGTCTCAGCCACGCACGCCGCGCTGCTCCTCGCGCAGGGCGCCGGCCGGCTCGTGCGCACGGGCGAGGATCGCGGCGTCGTGGCCGTGCTCGACCCGCGCCTCGCGACCGCCCGCTACGGGTCCTTCCTCACCCGCTCCATGCCCGACTTCTGGCCGACCACGGACGGGGAACTCGTCCGCGCTGCGCTCCGGCGCCTCGACACCTAGCGTGGGGCCGTGGACGAGACACGCAGGACGACCAAGCTCGCGATCGTCGGAGCGGGCGCGGTGGGCTCCACCCTCGCGTACGCGGCGCTGGCCCGGGGCGCGGCCCGGTCCGTCGCCCTCCTGGACGTCAACCGCGCGAAGGTCGAGGCCGAGGTGCTCGACCTCCGGCACGGGGGCATGTTCATCCCTCAGGCCGAGATCGACGGCTCGGACGACGTGGAGGTCTGCCGCGGCGCCGACATCGTCGCGGTGACGGCGGGGGCCAAGCAGAAGCCCGGACAGAGCCGCCTCGACCTGGCCGAGGCGACGGTCGGCCTCACGCGGTCCATCCTGCCGGGCCTCCTCGAGGTGGCCCCGGACGCCGTGTTCCTCATGGTCACCAACCCGGTCGACGTCGTCACCTACGCCGCGCAGGAGATCAGCGGCCTGCCCCGGGGGCGGGTGTTCGGCAGCGGGACCGTCCTCGACTCGTCGCGGCTGCGCGACGCGCTGGCCCGCCACTGCGGGGTGGCGGTCGGGAACGTGCACGCGAACATCGCGGGCGAGCACGGCGACTCGGAGATCGTGCTGTGGAGCTCCGCGACGATCGCCGGCGTGCCCCTCCTGGACTGGCGGCCGTTCCGGGGGCACCCGCCCCTGGACGAGGCTGCCCGGCGGCGCATCGCGACCGACGTCGTGGAGTCCGCCTACCGCGTCATCGCCGGCAAGGGGGCCACCAACTACGCGGTCGGCCTGGCGGCCACGCGAATCATCGAGGCGGTGCTCAACGACGAGCACCGCGTGATGAACGTGTCCTCGCGCCTGGACGACTTCTATGGCATCAGCGACGTCTGCCTGTCGGTACCGTCGCTCGTCGGCCGCCGGGGCGTGGCAGAGACGATCGACACCCCGCTGTCGGACGACGAGGTCGCCGGGCTGCGCGCGTCGGCCGAGAGCATGCGGGCCGTGCAGCAGCGCCTCGGGTTCTGACGGCCCGGGGCGCCGCACCGGCGGCGCTCAGAGGCTGCGGAGCACCGCCACGACCCGGCCGAGCACCTGCGCCTCGTCGCCCGGGATGGGGGAGTAGGCGGCGTTCTGCGGCAGCAGCCAGGTGTGCCCGTCGGCCTGCTTGAAGGTCTTGACCGTGGCCTCGCCGTCGATCATCGCGGCGACGACCTCGCCGTTCTCGGCGACGGGCTGGCTGCGCACGACCACCCAGTCGCCGTCGCAGATCGCGGCGTCGACCATCGAGTCGCCCGCGACCTTGAGCAGGAACAGGTCGCCGTCGCCGACGACCTGCCGGGGGAGCGGGAAGACGTCCTCGACGACCTGCTCCGCGAGGATGGGGCCTCCGGCGGCGATCCTGCCGACCAGCGGGACGTAGGACGGGGCCTGGGCCGGCTGCGCGTCGGACGCGGCGAGCGACCCTGCCACGTACCCCGGGGCGGGGTCTGCCTCGGGCGCCGCCCTGTCGATGGCGGGTGCCTCGGGGTCGACGACCTCGATCGCGCGCGGCCGGTTGGGGTCGCGGCGCAGGTAGCCCTTGCGCTCGAGCGTGGTGAGCTGGTGCTTGACCGAGGACGGGCTCGCCAGGCCCACGGCCTCTCCGATCTCGCGCATGGTCGGCGGGTAGCCGCGTGCCTCGACGGAGCTGCGGATGGTCTCGAGCACGCGCCGCTGGCGGGGCGTGAGGCGGTCGGACGACGGCGAGAGCTCGCTCACCGACGCCAGCGCGGTCGTCGAGGCGCCGGCCGTCGTTGTGGCCGCGCCGTCGAGGGTCTCGTCCTGGGCAGCCCATGGCGTCGCCGTCGTCGTGGACGCCGGGGCCTGGTCCCGTCCGCTGGTCATCGCGTTCTCCGTCCTGCAGGGCGCGGCCCGTGGGCGGGCCGATGAAATCCGACAAACCTTCCATCGCGCTGTCGGCCACTCTAAGCCAGTTCCGGCCCGACATCAAACATCTGTTCGATCGGGCCTCGACCGTGTCGCCGGGACGTGGTACACCTAGTACAGCAGTTCGACGTACAGGTGTTCGACGAACAGACGTTCGACGGAGCGGCCGCCCCGGGCGGCACCGCGTGGACCGGAGGCAGGACGATGCAGAACGCACGCAGCACCAGCGACGCGCACGGTTTCCTCGGGCTCGGAGGGCTCCGGCTCACCCGCAGGGGCCGGGTGGTGGTCGCGGCCCTCGTGCTCCTCGTGCTCGTGGGAGCGGCGCTGTTCGGCCAGCGCGCCGTCGCCGAGTCGCCGGGCACGGGCGTCGAGGTCCGGCTCCAGACCGTGGCGCCCGGCGACACCCTCTGGCAGTACGCGCAGCAGGTGCGTGACACGGGCGAGGACCTGCGCGACGTGGTCGCCGAGCTCCGCGACCTCAACGGGCTGACGTCGGCGGAGCTCCAGACCGGGCAGGTCGTGGTGCTCCCGCTGGACTGACGGCGAGGATCTGCCCCCGCCGCGGGGGATCCTGCTTGCGCGGACGGTCGCCCGCCGCTTACCTTGTCGGGCAGCCGGGCGCCGGTCCGGAGCCGAGCGCAGGAGACCAGCGATGCACTGCCCGTTCTGCCGCCACGCGGACTCGCGAGTCGTCGACTCGCGCACCTCCGACGACGGCTCGTCCATCCGTCGCCGGCGTCAGTGCCCCGCGTGCCAGCGCCGGTTCACCACGATCGAGACGGCCAGCCTGTCGGTGGCCAAGCGCTCCGGGGTGACCGAGCCGTTCAGCCGGGACAAGGTGGTGGCGGGCGTGCGCAAGGCCTGCCAGGGCCGGCCGGTGAGCGCCGACGACCTCGCCGTCCTCGCGCAGAAGGTCGAGGAGACCCTGCGCGCCTCCGGCCGGCCGGAGATCGAGGCGAACGAGGTCGGCCTGGCGATCCTCGGGCCGCTGCGCGAGCTGGACGAGGTCGCCTATCTGCGCTTCGCCAGCGTCTACCAGTCGTTCGAGTCCCTCGAGGACTTCGAGTCGGCGATCAGCTCGCTGCGGGCGGAGCGGGACGAGCGCGCCACCGCCGGGAGCGGCGGCACGACCGCCTGACGCCCGGGTCGCCCGGTCCGGGCGAAATGCCCTGGCGCCGGGTGACGGCCCGGGGCATGCTGGACGGCACCAGGTGCTGCGTGGCCCCGCCGCGCGAGCACACCCACCCCGACGGACGACGAGGTGACCGCGATGACGGACGACTCCAGGGCGAAGCCCTCCGAGGACACGAAGGCGCGCTTCCGGGAGGCGCTGGAGAAGAAGAACGCCGCCAGCCACCCGACCGCCGGCAAGGACGGCAACACCGGCCAGGTGCACGGCTCGGAGACGACCGGGCCCGTGCAGAAGATGTTCCGCCGCAAGTCGGGCTGAGTACCGACCGACGCGCGAAGGGCGGCCCCGGGGAACCGGGGCCGCCCTTCGCGCGTGCGGCGCGTGCGCCGTGCGGTGCCCGGTGGGTGTCAGCCGGCGGCGGGCCCCGGCGGGAACTCGGGCCGCTCGAACGCGTCGCGGATGCGGAGGCGGATCGTCGAGTCCATGGCCTGCAGCTTGGCCGACGCGCCGCGCTGGGTGACGTCCGAGATGTCGGTCACCACATAGCCGATCTCGCCGCGCGTCGCGAGCATCTGCGCCTCGATGTTGGCGCCGTGGTCGGCGAAGACCTGGTTCACGCGGGCGAGGACGCCGGGCACGTTGCGGTGCAGCAGCATGATGCGGCCGACGCCCGTGTGCGCGAGCTGGAGGTTCGGGAGGTTCACGGACAGCGTCGTGGACCCGGTCGCCACGAAGTCGCGCAGCTTCTTGGAGACGAACTCGCCGATCGCCTCCTGGGCCTCCTCCGTCGAGCCGCCGACGTGCGGGGTGAGGATGACGTTCGGCAGGCCGCGCAGGGGCGACGTGAAGCCGTCGCCGCGCTTCTTCGGCTCGGTCGGGAAGACGTCGACGGCCGCGCCGCCGAGGTGCCCGGAGAGGATGTGCTCCCGCAGCGCCTCGACGTCCACGACGAAGCCGCGCGACAGGTTGAGGAAGATCGCGCCGGGCTTCATGCCGGCGAACAGGTCCGCCCCGAAGAGGCCGGCGTTGCCCGCCCGCCCGTCCACGTGGATCGTCACGGCGTCGGCCTCGGCGAGCAGTTCCTCGATGGTCTCGACGCGGTGCGCGTTGCCGAGGGCGAGCTTCTCGGCGGTGTCGTAGAAGACCACCCGCATGCCGAGGTTCTCGGCGAGCACCGACAGCTGGGAGCCGATGTTGCCGTAGCCGATGATGCCCAGCGTGCGGCCCCGCACCTCGTGCGAGCCCTCCGCCGTCTTGTCCCAGACACCGTCGTGCAGCGCCTTGTCGCGCACCGTGAGGCGACGTGTCAGGGCGATGATCTCCGAGATCGCGAGCTCGACGACGGAGCGCGTGTTCGAGTAGGGCGCGTTGAACACGGCCACGCCGTGGGCCGCGGCGGCCTCGAGGTCGATCTGGTTGGTGCCGATGGAGAAGGTGCCGACGGCCTGCAGGCCGGGGACGCTCTCCAGGACCTTGCGGGTGACGGTGGTCTTGGACCGGATGCCGAGGATCTGGAAGTCCGCGAGGGACTCGATCAGCTCGGACTCGTCGAGCGCGCCGGGGCGCGTGACGACCTCGATGCCCGCATCACGAAGATTCTGGGCAGCGACGGGGTGGACGTTCTCGAGAAGGAGGGCTCGCAGCACGAGGCCATGGTGCGCCGTGCGGGCCCGCGCCGACAAACGCGTCTCACCGTTGCGGTGCCATGTCCGGTGCCATGTCCGGTGGCGATGCCCGGTGCCACGTCCGGTGCCACCTCACGCGTCACGCCGCGACGAGCTCCACGATGCCGGCGGGGAGGGCACGCTCGTGCACGACGACGAGGCGCTGGGTGGGGCGCGTCATCGCGACGTACAGGTCCGACGCCCCGCCCGGACCCTCCGCGACGGCCGCCGGCTCGACCAGCACGACGGCGTCGAACTCCAGCCCCTTGGCCGCGCGCGGGTCGAGCACGCTCACCTGGGCGTCCTCCGGGCGCTGGGCGAGCAGGCGCGCGCCCTCGTCCGGCCCGAGGGCGTCGGGCAGGGCGGACTCGACGGCGACCCGGATCGCCTCGACCTGGTCGGCCGCGGCCACCACCGCCACCCGTCCGGCGCCGTCGGAGCCGACGAACTCGCCCGCGAGGGAGACGGCGTGGTCCACGACCTCCTGGACCAGCACCGGACGCGCGGGACCCGACGGCGTGACCCGCGTGAGCTCCAGCGCGCCGTCGACCTGCCGGGCGGCGGTGAGCGGCGAGACGGGGAGCGCGGCCTCCGCGGCCATCCGCTGCGCGGCGTCCGCGACCGCGGCCGGGGTGCGGTAGGAGACCGTCAGCTCCTCCAGGCGCCAGGAGTCGCCGAGCACCGGGTCCAGCGCACGGGCCCACGACCGGGCGCCCGCGGGCGACGACGTCTGCGCGACGTCCCCGACGATCGTCATCGAGCGCGTGGGCACGCGGCGCACCAGCATCCGCCACGCCATGGGGGAGAGCTCCTGCGCCTCGTCGACGACCACGTGGCCGTACGTCCAGGTCCGGTCCTCCGCGGCGCGCTCCGCGGTCGTCAGCCGCGGCCCGGTGGACTCGAACCGGGAGGCCAGCGTCTCGGCGTCCACCAGGCCGCCGCCCGCGCCGGTGGACTCGAGCACGGACCGGGCGTACTCCAGCTCCGCGGCGCGCTCGGCGGCGCGCGCCCGGGCCTCGGCCCTGGCGATCGAGTCGTCCTCGCCGAGCAGCTCGGCGGCCTCGTCGAGCAGGGGGACGTCGGCCTCGGTCCACGGTGCGTCCGGGTCGCGCCGGAGGGCCGCTCGCTCGCTCGCGGACAGCTCGGGCGCGGCCTCCGCCAGCCGGTGCGGCTTGGCGAAGAGGTCGGCGACGAGCTTCTCGGGGCTGATCGGGAACCAGGCGAGGTTGAGGGCGACCCGCACGTCCCGGTGGGAGCGCAGGTCCTCGGTGACCATCGCGACGTCCTCGGGGGCGAGCTCGGTGTCGGCCGCGGCGCGGTACTGGTCCACGAGGCGCGCGAGCATGTCGCGCACGAAGGCGGCGCGGGCCTCGTTGTGCGGTTTGTGCGTCCGGCGCGCGCGGCCGATCGCGTCGCGCACGTCGCGGCGGCGCACGACGAGGTCGTACCCCTCGAGCCGGAAGCGGACGTCGCGCTCCGGGACGCGCTCGCGGGCGCGCACGGCGCGGCGCACGACGTCGCGCCACACCAGACGCCCCTTGATCTCGGTGGCGGCGGGGGTGTCGGCCAGGTCGGCCCGGACGCCGGGCAGCAGCTCGCCCACGGTGGTCGCGACGACGCCGGTCTCGCCGAGCGAGGGCAGCACCTGGTCGATGTACCGGAGGAAGGCGCGGCTCGGGCCCACGAGGAGGACGCCGCTGCGCTCGAGCACGCGACGGTGCGCGTACAGGAGGTACGCGGCGCGGTGCAGGGCGACGGCGGTCTTGCCCGTGCCAGGGCCGCCCTGCACGACGAGCGCGCCGGCGAGCTCGGCACGGATGATGCGGTCCTGCTCGGACTGGATCGTCGCGACGATGTCGGTCATCCGACCCGTGCGGCGCGCGGCCAGCGAGGCGAGGAGGGCTCCCTCGCCGGAGAGGGTCGACGCGGCGAGGGAGCCGTCGCCGCCCTCGGCGCCGTCCGCCAGGGCGTCGAGGTCGAGCACCTCGTCCTCGAGCCCGGTGACCGCGCGTCCGGTCGTCACGAGGTGCCGGCGACGGCGGACCCCGGCGGGGTGGAGAGCGGTCGCCCGGTAGAACGGCGTCGCGGCCGGCGCCCGCCAGTCCGTGAGCAGCGACCGGTGCTCGGCGTCCGCGAGACCCAGGCGTCCCACGTACCTGGTGTCGCCGTCGTCGAGGTCGAGGCGACCGAACGCGAGCCGGTCCTCGACGGCGTCGAGCTGGGCCACGCGGTCCTCGTAGAGGGTGGCGAAGGCGTCCCGCTCGCTCCGGTTCTGCGGCGACCCCGACGGCCCCGAGCGCCGGACCTCCGCGAGCCGGTCGCGCGTCGCGCGTCGCAGCTCGTCCAGTCGGGCGTAGAGGCCGTCGACGACCTCCTGCTCGCGTGCCAGCTCGTCCTGCCTGCCTGCCACGCATCCTCCCCAGCGTCCTTCGGGCCGCGCTCTGACGACGGTGCGGCCCCGGCGGCGGACCATCATTGCAGATGCCGGGGCCGCCCGCGGGCACCGTCCGGCGCCGGGCGGCGACGCGCCGGGCCCCGGACACCTGCCCGGAGCGGAGGGCCGGGGCTAGGATCAGGCCCATGAGCAGCGGCGACGTCCTGCGATCCGGGTCCGACGGACCCGCCGAGGACGCGGCCGCCACTGTCCTCCTGGTGGAGGACGACGACGGGGACGCGCTGCTCGTCACCGAGCTGCTCGAGGACGCCGAGGTCACGGTCGTGCTGCGGCGCGCCCGGTCCGTGGCGGAGGCCGTGGACGCCCTCTCCCGGCCCGGCGGCGCACCGGGGGTCGACTGCGTCCTGCTCGACCTCGGGCTGCCGGACGCCGTCGGGCTGACGGCGGTGTCGCGGCTGCGCGAGGTCGCCGAGCGCGTCCACGACGTGCCCGCCCTCGTGGTGCTCACGGGCCTGACCGGCGGCGACCAGGGGTTGCAGGCGGTGGCCGCGGGGGCCGACGACTACCTCGTCAAGGGCGAGACGGACTCGGGGCTCCTCGGCAGGTCGCTGCGCTACGCGCTCCAGCGGCGCCGGTCCGCGGCACAGCAGCGTGCGCTCTACCGCAGCGCGGTGCGGGCCGAGGAGACCGCGCGGCTCGAGCGGGCCCTGCTGCCGAAGCCCCTCGTCGGCGACGAGCGCGTCTCGGTGATGGTCGGCTACCTGCCGGGCGGCGGCGGCCTGCTCGGCGGCGACTTCTTCGACACCGTGGAGCGGCCGGACGGGTCCGTGCTGTCCGTCGTGGGCGACGTCGCCGGCCACGGCCCCGACGAGGCAGCGCTCGGGGCGACCCTGCGCACCGCCTGGCGCACCCTCGTCCTCACCGGTACGCCGCCCGAGCGCATCCTCGAGCACCTGGAGCGCGTGCTGCTCACCGAGCGGGCACGGCCGGAGGTCTTCGTGACCCTCTGTCAGGTGGTCGTCTCCCCCGACCGTTCCGGGATCGACCTCTACCTGGCGGGCCACCTGCCGCCGCTGCTCATCACGGGGCCGGTCGGGGACCTGCGCTGCGAGCTGCTACCGCCCACCGGTCGGGGGCGGGCGCTCGGCGTCCCCGTCGACGGCGGGTGGGAACCGCGGCGGATCGCGCTCGACGGCCCTTTTGCGCTCATGCTCTACACCGACGGGCTCGTGGAGGCGGAGGTGCGGCACGGCGGCGTCCCCGACGCGGCGGCGGAGCCGGTGCTGGACGGCCTGGGCAAGGACGCGCTCGGGCTCGTCGCGCTGCACGGCGAGCGACCCACGCGCGTGGGTCCGTTGCGGCGCCGGGTGCCGCGCCTCGGGCAGTCCGGGCTGCACGAGCTGGTGCGCGACGACCTCGAGCGGCAGGGCATCGTCGGCGTGGTCGAGCGCGTGCTGCGACGCGTGCGCGCGCTGCACGGCGGCCCGCTCACCGACGACGCGGCGCTGCTCGTCGTCGGGTGGACCGGGCACGACACGCCCTACCTGGGGGAGCGGTCCTCGACCCTCGCGGACTCGGCCGAGTGGGCGCGCCCGTGAGGCGCGAGCGCCCGCTGCACGACGTCGTCCTGCGGCTGCTGCTCATCGTCGGCGCGGTGCTGCTGCTCGCGCTCGCCGTCGCGCTCGTCGCGATCCAGCGCTCGCTGGTGCTGCTGCGGGTGGGCGCCGGCGACGAGGCGATGGACGCGGCCCACGCGTGGAACCTCACCCTGCTCGTCGTGGTGATCGTGCTCGTCCTGCTCGTGGTGGTCATGGGCCTGTTCATGTGGCGCGCGCTGCAGCGGGGCGTGACGCGGCCCCTGGCTCGGCTCGCGGACTCGGTGCGGGCCGCCAGCACGGGGGAGCACGAGCACGAGATCCGGGTCGAGGGCACCGGCGAGGTCGCGGCGCTCGCGGCCGACGTCGAGCACATGCGCCGCGAGCTGGTGCAGCAGGTGGCCGAGGTGCGCGCGTCGCACGGCGAGACGGAGCGCGCGCACGCCCAGCTCGCCGAGCAGGCGCGCGAGCTGGCCCGCTCCAACCAGGAGCTGGAGCGCTCGAACCGCGACCTCGAGCAGTTCGCCTACGTGGCCTCGCACGACCTGCAGGAGCCGCTGCGCAAGGTGGCGAGCTTCACCCAGCTGCTCCAGAAGCGGTACGGCGAGCAGCTGGACGAGCGGGCGGACCAGTACATCGCCTTCGCCGTCGACGGCGCGCGCCGCATGCAGCGGCTCATCCAGGACCTCCTGAGCTTCTCGCGCGTGGGGCGCTCCGGCAGCGAGCCCGAGGACGTCGACCTCGAGCGGGCGCTCGAGCAGGTGCGGCACGACCAGGAGCGCCGGATCGTCGAGGCGGGCGCGGAGGTCACGCACGACCCGCTGCCCGTCGTCCGGGGGGAGAAGGCGCTGCTGACGATGCTGCTGGCGAACGTCGTGGGGAACGCCGTGAAGTTCCGGGACCCTGGCCGTCCGCCGCGCGTGCACGTGTCGGCGCGGCGGGTCGAGGGGCCGGAGCCCGGCTGGGAGCTGTCCTGCACCGACAACGGCATCGGCATCGACCCGCAGTACGCCGAGCGCGTCTTCGTCATCTTCCAGCGGCTGCACCCCAAGGACGTCTACTCGGGCACCGGCATCGGGCTCGCGCTGGTCAAGCGGGTGGTCGAGCACCACGGCGGGCGGGTCTGGCTGGAGCCGGCCCCCGGCGGCGGGACGTCGGTGCGGTGGACCCTCCCGGACCGTGACGAGGCGACCGACGTCATCGTCGGTTAGGCTCGGCAGACGTCGCTGACCTGCGACGATGCTGCAGAAGGTACGGCAGGGGCGCGCCCCGACCGGGCGTTCGACGACGAGGGAGCGGGCATGACGGACCAGCAGACGGGTATCGAGGTCCTTCTCGTCGAGGACGACCCGGGCGACGTGCTCATGACCCGCGAGGCGTTCGAGGAGCACAAGGTCGCCAACCGGTTGTCCGTCGTGGCGGACGGCGTGAGCGCGATGGCGTTCCTGCGCAAGGAGGGCGAGCACGCCCAGGCGCCGACGCCGGACCTCATCCTGCTGGACCTCAACCTGCCCCGCATGGACGGCCGCGAGGTGCTCGCGGCGGTCAAGGCGGACGAGCGGCTCAAGCACATCCCCGTGGTCGTGCTCACGACCTCCGAGGCGGAGGAGGACGTGCTTCGGTCCTACTCGCTGCACGCGAACGCCTACGTGACGAAGCCCGTGGACTTCGACCGGTTCATCCAGGTGGTCCGCCAGATCGACGACTTCTTCGTCACGGTGGTGCGGCTGCCCCACCGCTGAGCGGGCCGTGGAGCGGCGGCCCACGGGCCGGGAAGGATCCGGGGCGGGGCGCGGTTGACACTCGTGCGGGCGCGAGCCCGTCGGCGCGAGCCGGAGAACCGAGGAGGAACCCCTTGCTGGACCCGCAGAGCATCTACGAGGTCGACGAGGCCGCCGTCGAGAGCGTCCTGCCCCACCACGGGCCCGACGCGCCGTCGGTCGGCACCGGGCCCGTGCTGCTGCACGCGCTCGACGGGTTCGTCGACGCCGGCTCCGCGGGCGAGATCGCCGTGGAGCACGTCACCGAGGAGCTGACGACCACGCGCCTGGTGACCTTCGACGTCGACCAGCTCCTCGACTACCGCTCGAAGCGGGTCGGGATGACGTTCGACGCCGACCGGTGGTCCGCGTACGACGAGCCCTACCTCGCGATCGACCACGTCGCGGACCGCGAGGGCACCGGCTTCCTGCTGCTGCACGGCTCGGAGCCGGACCTGCAGTGGGAGCGGGTCGTCGCGGCCGTGAAGGGCCTCGTGGAGCGCTTCGAGGTCTCCCTGACGGTCGGCTTCCACGGTATCCCGATGGGCGTGCCGCACACCCGGCCGCTGTCGCTGACGGCGCACGGCACGCGTCCCGGCCTGGTGGAGGACTACACGTCGTTCTTCGGCACCGTGCGGGTGCCCGGCTCGCTCGCGGCTCTGCTGGAGTACCGGCTCGGCGAGGCCGGGCACGACGCGATCGGCTTCACCGTGCACGTGCCGCACTACCTCGCGCAGTCGCGCTACGCGCCGGCGGCGGTCGTCGCGCTGCGGCACGTGGAGCGCGCCACGGGCCTGGACCTGGCGACGGGCCGGCTCGCGGAGGCCGCGGCGGACGCGACCATCGAGGTCGAGAAGCAGGTGGGGGAGTCGGGCGAGGTGAAGGCCGTCGTCAAGGCGCTCGAGGAGCAGTACGACGCGTTCACGAGGTCGGTGGGGCGGCCGAGCCTCCTGGCCGAGCAGGCCCCCCTGCCCACGGCCGACGAGCTCGGCGCGGAGTTCGAGCGCTTCCTGGCCCGGCAGGACGACGACTGACGCATCGCGCAGGCCCCGCCCTGAATGGCCGATGCGCGGCTTCCGCGGCATATCCGTGGCACGTCGGTGTGGTCCGTGCCACACTGACCGCGTTGCAGAGGCGCTCCTTCGCACGAACCGGCGGTGCGGCCTGCAACGACGGGTGGCCGCCCGGCCCGCTCGTGCCCGTTGTGACGGAAGGTCGAAGGATCAGCATGGCGCAAGGTTCTGTGAAGTGGTTCAACTCGGAGAAGGGCTACGGCTTCATCGCGCAGGACGACGGCGGGGCCGACGTCTTCGTGCACTACTCCGCGATCCAGTCGCAGGGGTACCGCACCCTCGACGAGGCCCAGCGGGTCGAGTTCGAGATCACCCAGGGCCCCAAGGGCCCGCAGGCGGAGCAGGTCGTGCCGCTCTGAGCACCCGGCTCGCCTGACGACGGCCGCGTCCCCGCCCGGGGCGCGGCCGTCGTCGTGACCGGGGAGTCCGTCCCTCGGCCCGCCGCTCGGCCGCGCCGGGTCAGGCCCCGGTGAACTTCCGGAGCTCGCCCCCGACGAGGAGCCGCGCCGGGACGGGCAGGCTGCGCAGCCGGCGCGCGAGGCCGGCGTCGTGCAGGTCGACCTCGTCGGCGGCGTCTTCGCCGGACCCGTCGCGGGCGTCGTCGGGTACGGCCCTGACCGCGACGAGCACCACGTTGCCGTACCGGCGCCCCTTGAGGACGGCGTGCTCCGCGACGACCCCGAGCCGGCCGTCGGCCGCCGCGTCGGGCCCGAACGCCTCGGCGAGCGTCGCCGTCTCCCGGCGCGCGAGGGACAGCGGGGGGCGGTCCGCGCAGTTCGCCAGCAGGACGCCGCCGGGCCGCAGCACGCGGTGCGCGGCCGCGGCGAACGCGTCGTCGGCCAGGTGGTCGGGCGTGCGGTCGCCCGCGAAGACGTCGCGCACGACGACGTCGAACGAGCCCGGCGCCAGGGACGCGAGGGCGTGGCCGGCGTCGTCGGCCCGCAGCCGGAGTCGGGGCGAGCGCGGCAGCGCGAACCACGACCGCACGAGCTCGAGGAGGCGGGCGTCGACGTCGACGCCCAGCTGGCGCGAGTCCGGTCGTTCGTGCTCGACGTGCCGCGCGAGGGCGCACCCGGCCGCCCCGAGGTGCAGCACCCGCAGCGGGCCGTCGGGCATCCCCGCCAGCACGGCGGCCATCTGCTGCATGTACTCGAAGGCGAGGAAGCCGGGGTCGTCGAGGTCGAGGGCGGAGCTCGGCACGCCGTTGACGTGCAGCGTCACGCGGTCGGGGTGGTCCGGGTCGCGCTCGACGCGCGCCGTGCCCGTGTCGATCGGCACCTCCTCGTCGGGGAGTGTCGGTGTGTCGGGGGATGCTGGGTGGCGTCGACCGGACCGGCGCTCGGGGCGCGATCCGCCTCGGGAGGAGCGGGACATGCGACCAGTCTCGCCGCTCCGAGGGGCGGGGCGGACTGGCAGTCCGACGGTTGACAGGTTCGAACAGGTGTTCGACACTGGACGGGCGCGGGGAACCGCGGAGCACGGGAGGTGCAGGATGTCGGCTCGCACGAGATCTGCCGGTCCGACGAGCGGTCGGGGCCATGCCGGCCGAGCAGGTCATGTCGGTGGGGGCGCGGTGCTGCCCCCGAGCCCCGAGGTGACCCGGCTCCTCGATCGCTCCGACGCGGAGCTCGCGGCGGCCGCGACGGCGACGGACCCCGCCGAGCGCTTCGTCCACGCCCACCTGGCTGCGCTGCGCGCGGCGGCCGCCGTCGTCGCGCTGCGCGGACGCCCGTCGGTCCGGAGCCGGGCGCGCTCGGTCTGGGACATGCTGGCGCTCGTGGAGCCCGACCTCGCCGCATGGTCCGGGTACTTCGCCTCCGGTGCCCGGGTCCGGGCGGCGGTCGAGGCGGGGCTCGAGCCTGACGTCGACGCCCGCCGGGCGGCCGAGCTCGTGGCGTGCGCGGAGGACTTCCGGGACGAGGTCGGCCTCCTGGTCGACCCGCGCGCCGGGTTCGCGCGTCCGCTCGCCGTCGCTCCGGCGGCCTCGTGAGCCGCGGTCCGCGGTCTGCGGAGGCGTTCCGGGACTGGGGCGCCGACGAGTCGGGCACCTCCGTGCTGCACGTCGACATGGACGCGTTCTTCGCGTCCTGCGAGCTCGCCCGCCGCCCCGAGCTGAGGGGACGTCCCGTGATCGTGGGGGGCCGGGAGCGGGGTGTCGTGCTCGCGGCGACCTACGAGGCCCGGGCCTTCGGCGTACGGTCCGCGATGTCGATGGCCGCCGGTCTGCGGCTGTGCCCGCAGGCCGTCGTGGTGCCGCCCGACCACACGCTGTACCACGAGGTGTCCGAGTCGGTCATGGCGATCCTCGCCACGATCACGCCGCTGGTGGAACGGATCTCGGTCGACGAGGCCTTTCTCGACGTGAGCGGGGCCCGTCGTCGGCTCGGCGCCCCGACGGTGATCGGGGCGAGGCTGCGCGAGCAGGTCCGTGCCGAGCACGGGATCACGTGCTCCGTCGGGATCGCGCGCAACAAGTTCGTGGCCAAGCTGGCGTCCACCCACGCGAAGCCGGACGGGATGATGCTCGTGCCGGCGGACGCGACGGTGCCCTTCCTGCGCACGCTGCCGGTGGGCGCGCTCTGGGGGGTGGGTGAAAAGACGGAGGCCGCCCTGGCGCGCTGGGGCATCACGACCGTGGCCCAGCTCGCGGACACCGACGTGCCGACGCTGCAGGCGGCGGTCGGGTCGGTCTCCGGGGCGCACCTGCACGACCTCGCGTGGGGGCGCGACCCGAGGCCGGTCGTCCCGGGTCACGAGGAGCGCAGCGTCGGGGCCGAGACCACGTTCGAGCGCGACCTGTGGGACCTGGGCGCGGTGGAGCAGCGCGTCCTCGAGCTCGCGGACCGGGTCGCGGCCCGGCTGCGGCACCAGGGCGTGGTCGCGCGCACGGTGTCGATCAAGGTCCGTACCTCCGACTTCCGGACCCTGACCCGGTCCCGCACGCTCGACGGCCCGACCGACGTGGCGCGCGCGATCTTCCTCGTCGCACGCGAGCTGCTGGGTGCGGCGGACCTGCGCGGTCTGCCCGTGCGGCTGGTCGGCGTCCGCGGCGAGAACCTGCAGGTCAGGTCCGGTCTCGCCGAGCAGGTGACCCTCGACGAGGCCGTGGATCCGCGTCAGGAGGCCCGCCGTGAGGCCGAGCTCGCGCTGGACGCGGTGCGTGAGCGGTTCGGCCGATCGGCGATCAGCCTGGGTGCGGCGTCGGGTCGCCGCCGAGGTTCACCCTCGTCGACTACCGTGCCGGGCGGCGCGGGCATATCCTGAAGGCGTTACCGTTCCACCTCGATCCCCGGGGGGACTCGATGCCACTGTCCGAGTACGAGCAGCGAGTGCTGGAGCAGATGGAGCGCGCGCTGAGCAGCGACGATCCCCGTCTGGCCAACACCCTGCAGCAGGCGCGCCGCCGGTCGCCCCTGCGTTATGTCCTGGCCGGCGTCGGAGTCGTCGCGGGCTTGCTGCTGCTCGTGGTCGGTGCTGCCACGTCGCAGGCCTGGGTCGGTGTCGTCGGCTTCGTCCTGATGTTCGCCGGCGTCGCCTACGCGTTCGCGGCCCCGCGCCGGTCGGGGCCCACGGGTGTGGTCCGGCCGGACGGCACCGTCGACCCGGCGACCAACCCGGACCGCGCGCGTCCGGGCCGCACCGCCCCGCAGGCGGCGCCCGCGGCGAAGAAGGAGGGCTTCCTCGCCCGTCTCGAGGAGCGCTGGGAGCGGCGACGCGACCAGGGCCGTTGAACCGCCAGGGTCGTTGAACCGCCGAGCAGCGACCCACTGCGGCGCCTCGTCGCACGCACCGCTTCACCGCAGGCACCACGAGCCCGCCCTGTCCCGAGGACAGGGCGGGCTCGTCGGTCGTCGGCACGCGCGTCCAAAGACGCACCGCGCTGGTGGTCCATCACCCCCGGGGCGGGCGGGCTCGTCCTGGCGGACCCGCGACCGTCGCCGGGCTCACCGTGTCGACAGGGTCTCACCGAGCCCGGAGGCGACCGCCGTCGTGAGCCGTTCGAGCTCGTCGGGCTCGGGCGCGACGGGCTCCCGCGCGTACCTGCTGGCCTCGGCCGCCCCTGCGAGCGCGGCGAGGTCCTCGCGCACCGCTGGGGCGAGCTCGCGGCCGGTCCGGGCGGTCACGGCCGTCGCGATGACGTCCGGCGCGCGGCGGAGCGTGGTGGCCGGCGGTAGCCGGACGCCCTCGGCGGCGAGGGCCGCGAGCACCTGCTGCCAGGCGAGCTCGGGGTCGAGCTCCTGCGACGCACGGCGCCGTCGGGCGAGCAGCAGCACCAGGCCGCCCACCAGGACGACGACGAGGCTGCCCGCGGTGATCCACACCCAGCCGGGGAGGCCGGTGTCGACGACGGGCGTGACCGCGGCGGCGGACGAGGCCGACGGCGTCGCCTCGTCGTCGGTCGAGGTGCTTCCCGCCGTGGGCTGCCGCTCGCGGAGGTCGTTGGCCGTGGGCGCCGCGGCCGGGTCGCCCTGCACGCGCGGCATCGTGTAGGCGGGCGGGCTCCCCGTCTGCTGGGCGGGCGTGGGCTCGAAGCGCACCCAGCCGCTGCCGGGGAAGTAGATCTCCGGCCAGGCGTGCGAGTCCTGCCCCGTGATCTGCCAGGCGGTCTCGCCGGTGCGGTCGCCGGGCAGGTACCCGACCGCGAGGCGCGCGGGGATGCCGAGCGACCGCGCCATGACCACCATGGTCGTCGCGAACTGGATGCAGTAGCCCGTGCGGTGCTGCAGGAAGTCCCAGACCGGGTCTCCCGTGCCGCCGCGGGGGATGGTCGTCGAGTACGTGAAGCGGGTGGGGTCGCGCAGCCAGCGCTGGAGGGCGACGGCCTGGTCGTAAGCGGTGTCGGCGTCGCCCACGGCCTCGCGCGCGGCCGCCTCGACGTCGCCCGCGTGCGCGGTGTCGGGCACCTGGGTGTAGACCTCGTCGAGGTCGGCCGCCCGTGCCCCCCGGAGCGTGGCGGGGTCGAGGTCCCGTTCGTGCACCGTGAGGGTGTAGGAGTCGCCCGCGGCCGTCAGCCCCCCGACCACCTCGTCCCTGGCGGGGTCGTAGCCCCACCCGCCGCCGTCCGTGGCCACCTGGCGGGGGTCGATGCTGATGGGCAGCTTGTCGTCGCGGAGCTCGCCCACGTCGAGGGCGACCGCCCGGACGGCGGTCTCGCCGGACGGCGGGTCGTCGGGCCACAGGACGTCGCCGTCGCCGAAGTCTCTGCCGCCGCGCTCCTCCCCGCGCTGCCACCGGCGCCCGTCGAAGGCCGTGGCGGTGTAGCTGCGCAACGGCCCGACGTCGGCGTCGGAACCGGTGTCGTAGGACAGGACGACGGAGCGGGACCGTTCGGTCAGGCTCCGCAGGATGTCGAGGTCCTCGGCGAGGCGGATGGTGTCGCCCGTGGTCGTGAAGGTGCGGTACCAGCCCGCGGGCCCGCCGGGGAGCGCGGCGGACGCCGTACCGACCAGGCCGGCGACGACGGCGAGGACGACGGCGCCGGCGGTCGTCGCGACGGCGCGGGACCGCTCGGCGCGCCGCACGGGCGCGGGCGTGCGCTCGGCCCGTCGCGCCCGGGCGACCAGCGGGCCGTCGAGCGTGAGGAGCAGCAGCAGGGCCGCGACGGTCACGACGAACACGCCCCACGGCACTCGTCCCGCGAGCACGAGCGGCGGGGCCCAGAGGGCGAGGAGCGGCAGGCCGACCGCCGCGGGACGGCGCAGCGCGCCCGCGAGAGCGTCGGCGAGCAGCAGCACGAGCAGCGTGCCGCCGACCGTGAGCAGGCCCATGGGGACGCTGCCCGTCACGGGGGCGACCTCCGACCGGGCGATCTCCCCGGCCTCGCCGAGCCGCGCCACGACGCGCGACAGGTGCTGCGGGGTGACCACGAAGGTGGGGTCGGCGGTGGGGCCGCCGTACCGCGCGAGGACGAACCAGGCGGCGACGACGCCGCCCAGCACGCTGGGCCAGGCGGAGCCGGACTCCTTGGTGCGCAGCCCTCGAGCGCGGGCCCGCCGCTCGATCGTGACCCGGGACGTGACCGTCGTCGCGCTGACGAGGACGATGCCGAGGAGTGCCGCGCGGGTCCAGCCGCCCGGCAGCACGATGCTCGTGAGCGAGAGCATCGAGGCGGCGACCGCCACGGCGACCAGGACCCCGGAGGCGACGGTGCGGGCCGTCGGGCCCGCGTGGGCGGGGATCATGCTGCCCCCTCCGAGAGGAGCGCCCAGGCGCGGTCGGGCGCCGTGCCAGGGGGGCAGGTGGCCACGCGCCAGCCGGCGGCGCGCAGCGCGCCGACCGTCTCTCCCGCCGGCGCCGCACCGGGGTCCCGGGCCTCGGCCGGCGCCACGACGAGCGCCCAGCAGGTGCCCTCGACGCCGAGCTCGGCCACGTCGCGCAACGCGGCCTCCGGCTGGGGGCCCAGCACGGCGACGACGATCTCCTCCTGCGAGCGCGAGGCGCGCAGGGCGCGGACCGTCTGCAGGACGGCGCGCTCGGCGTCGGCGGCCCCGCGGTGCCCGCGCAGGTCGACCGCCTGGTCGAGGACCGTCGCGCGGCCGGTGCGCGCGCCGGCGGCGAAGGGGACGGGCGCGGGGCCCGAGCCGGTGGGCACCAGGCGCGCGGGGTGGCCGGCGTCGAGGAACGACGTCGCGACGGAGGCCGCGAGCTCGACGGCGAGCTCGCCCTCGGCGTGCGTGCGGGAGCCGCGGGTGGACGGCCAGACGCCGGTGCGCGGGTCGACGGGCGGCGGCAGCAGCGCCCGGTCGAACAGCACGGTCACGGGCCGCACGCCGGCGCTCTCGTCCGCCCGGACCATGAGCCGGCCCTGGCGCGCGGAGCCCGCCCAGTGCACCCGGCGGGGGTCGTCGCCGGAGACGTACTCGCGCAGGACGGAGTCGTCGGTGGACGCCAGCCGTGCGCCGGTGGCCGCGCGCTCGACGTCGCCGAGCACCCGCGTGCGCGTGGGCAGGCCGACGGTGCGGGGCCACACCGCGACGCGGGTCGCGGCGCCGAGCGGCTGCGTGGTGCGGACCAGCCCGAAGACGTCGGTGCGCGTGGTGAGCAGCGGGCCGAGGGCCCAGCGACCCCGGCGGGACGGGGTGAGCGCGTAGGAGACCGCGATGCGGTCCGCGTGCGCCGTCACCCGGGCGCGGATGCCGTGCGGCCCCGCCAGCTCGTGCGCGGCCTGCTCGGACAGCCGCAGGCGGGCCAGCCGCTCGTAGGCCGCGCCCGTGCGTGCGCGGGCGCCGACGACCAGGCGCACCGTGGCCGTCTGGTCGCGCACGACGGGGTTCGGCGTGAGCTCGCGCGTGACCACGAGCGCCCCCCGACCGGCGTCGAGGCGTTGCACCCCCATGAGCACCCAGGAGAGGAGGACGGCCAGCACGGCGGCGGCGCCGAGGCCCACGACGTCGGGCAGGTCGAGCAGGGTGCCGATCGTGACGAGCACCAGGCCCGCGACGAGCAGGGCCAGGCCGCGGCGCGTGGGCCGGACGCGGACGACCCGCCGCAGCGCCGGGTGCC
>JADHZE010000280.1 GCA_026934365.1 Isoptericola sp. QY 916
GACCGACCGCGTCCGCCGCTCGCCGGACGCCGCCGAGCAGCCGGCGGGCGGTGCCGGACCGGTCCGCGCCGGTCACGACGCGTCCCGCAGCGGGTCGCGGAACGTGGTGTCGAGGTGCTCGAAGAACATCGACCCCGTGCTGAGGCCGCACTGCAGCAGCTGGTCGAGCTGCGCCTCGCCGACCGCGCTGCCGACGTCCACGGTGACCTCCGCGCAGACCACGACGGAGCCGTCGTCGCGCACGCGCACGTACGTCTTGGGCCAGATCCGTTCGGCGTTCCACTCGTTGCAGAGCTCGAGGATGTCGCCGAGCCGGTCGATGCTGAGATCGCGGTGCCACTGACCGCGGACCTGGAGCACTTCCGACCGCTCGCCCAGCACGAGGAAGTAGAACAACCAGCCGTGCCAGAGCCCGCCGACGTCTCCGTCGGAGTCGACGAAGTAGGAGAAACCGGACCGTTCCAGCCAGTCCGTCACGCGCTCGCGCGACAACGGGGCCAGCGCGTCGTCCGCGCCGACGTGGTCGGCGAGCAGACCCTCGATCCGGTCGTGGAGCTCGTCGTCCCGAAGGCCGCCCACGAGCTCGTCCTCCCGGCCGACGGAGGTCGGCCGGATCTTGCTTGCCCGGCGTGAACCGAAGAACCTCACCCGTCCACGCTACACGTCGGGACCCACGGCGGGCCCGAGCACGGAGGCGTGGCGCTGAGTGTGGACGGCCGCCGCTGGACGACCGACCTCGAGGCGGCGCTCTTCGGCTCCGCGCCCTGGACGCCGGGCGAGACGCGCCGGGCCGTGCTGCTCGTGCGCAACGACGGGCCCGGCCCGGCCGGCAGCCGCGTCGCCGTCTCGGTCGGGGACGGGGTGACCGGCCACGGAGCCTCCGCCCTCGCAGAGGCGGTGCAGGTCCGGGTGCGCCCGGAGGGGGGCCGGTGGTCCGACGGCGCGGGGTCCGCCCCGGTGCTGCTCGCCGAGTCGGAGGTGCTGCCCGTCACGGTGGAGGCGTCGCTCGACCGCGCGGCGGGGAACGAGACGCAGGGCGGGACCGTCCCCGTGGACGTGCTCGTGACGTTGGCGGGCGACGGGCCGCCGGACAGCGGAGGCGAGCAGGACGGCGGGCGCCGACAGGCCGACGACGTCCCCGACGGCCCGGGCGCGCTCGCACGGACCGGTGGGCAGCCGCTGCCGGTGCTGCTCGCGGCCGCGGGTGCCGTCGTGGCCGGCGTGCTGCTGAATCGTGCCCGCCCGCGAGGGAGCGACCACCGTGCCTGAGCCGACGCGGGCCGGGGCGACCGTGCGCCGCGTCGCGGTCCTGGTGGTCGCGGCGATGGTGTGCGTGCTCGCCGGGGGCGGGATCGCCTGGGCCTGGTGGCGCGGGTCGGGCACCGCCGCGGCGCCGACGACCCAGATCTCTGCGGGCACGGTGGACGTGCAGGTCGCGAACCTCGGCAACGGCCTCGTGGGCCGCGGGGGCACGGTCAGCCTGCCCGCTCTCACCCTCCCCGGCGCGGTGCCGGGCTCCGGCGCGTCCGAGATCGTCACGGTGCGCAACGGCGGCTCGCGGCCGACGACGGTGACCGCCACGCCGACGCGGACCGGGACCCTGGGCACGTCGTTCACCACCAGCGCGTCGTTCGGCGCCGCCGACACCGAGACGGGGTGCGGCGCGGGCAACGGCACCTCCGCGACCATCCCCGCGGGTGGGACGGCCGCGCTGTGCGTGGCAGTCACGCTCTCCGCGTCGGCGCCGTCGACGGTGCAGGGGCAGGCAGGCGGGGTGTCCGTCGCGCTCGCGGCCTCGCTCGGGGGCACGGCGTGGACCGACACGGGCACGGTCGTGAGCGGCGCCGTGAGCGCGGCGACCGTTCCCGCCCCCACCCTCTCGTGCGGCGCGCTCGGTCTGGTCTCCGTGACCTTCAACTGGACGGCGGTCGCCAACGCGACCCGGTACCAGTTCACCTTCGGACCCGCCGCCACGCCCACCACCGTGCAGGTGCCGGCCGGTACCACCAACTATCAGGTGACGGGGGTCGCGACGAACGCCTCGGCGCGCGTGCGCGCCGAGCGGGTCTTCACGGGCAACGTCGTGTGGACGTCGGTGCCGTCGAACACTCGCACCTACAACATAGCCCTGGGCCTGATCGGCACGTGCACCTGAGCGGCCGCCGGTCGGGCGGGCCCGGGGCCCCTACACTGCCCCGGTGACCACGACGATCGGAGTCCTCGCCCTGCAGGGCGACGTCCGCGAGCACGCGGCCGCGCTCGAGCAGGCGGGGGCGCGCGCCGTGAGCGTGCGCCGCCCGTCCGAGCTGGACGCGGTCGAGGGGCTCGTCCTGCCCGGCGGCGAGTCGACGACGATCGACAAGCTGCTGCGGCTGTTCGAGCTCGCCGACCCGCTGCGGCGGCTGATCGGCGAGGGGCTGCCCGTGTTCGGCTCGTGCGCGGGGATGATCCTGCTCGCGGACCGCATCGAGGGCGGCACCGCCGACCAGCGCACGCTGGGCGGGATGGACGTCGTCGTGCGGCGCAACGCGTTCGGCCGCCAGGTGGACTCGTTCGAGGCGGACCTGCAGGTCGCGGGCGTCTCGGACGCGCCGGGCGGGCGCCCGGTGCGCACCGCCTTCATCCGCGCTCCGTGGGTCGAGGAGGCCGGGCCGGACGTCGAGGTGCTCGCCCGCATGCCGGACCGCTGGGCGGACGGCTCCACGGTGGGGCCCGCCGCCGGTAAGATCGTCGCAGCACGTCAGGGACGGCTGCTCGCCACCGCGTTCCACCCGGAGATCACGGGGGACGCGCGCGTGCACGGGTTGTTCGTCCGGCTCGTCCAAGCATCGCGAAGGAGTTAGGGAGCGCATGTCAGGTCACTCCAAGTGGGCCACGACCAAGCACAAGAAGGCGGCGATCGACGCCAAGCGCGGCAAGCTTTTCGCGAAGCTGATCAAGAACATCGAGGTCGCCGCGCGCACGGGCGGCGGCGACCCGGCCGGCAACCCCACGCTGTTCGACGCCATCCAGAAGGCGAAGAAGTCGTCGGTCCCCAACGACAACATCGACCGCGCGCTCAAGCGCGGCTCCGGCGAGGGCGCCGACGCCGTCGACTACCAGACGATCATGTACGAGGGTTACGGCGCGAACGGCATCGCCGTCCTCGTCGAGTGCCTCACGGACAACAAGAACCGTGCCGCCTCCGAGGTGCGCCTCGCGTTCTCCCGCAACGGCGGCAACCTGGCCGACCCGGGCTCCGTGTCCTACCTGTTCTCCCGCAAGGGCCTCGTCGTGGTGCCGAAGGCGGAGGGCGTCACGGAGGACGACGTCATGCTCGCCGCGCTCGACGCGGGCGCCGAGGAGGTCAGCGACGAGGGCGACGTCATCGAGGTCCTCTCGGAGGCCACCGACCTCGTCGCCGTGCGCACGGCGATCCAGGAGGCCGGCATCGAGTACGACTCGGCCGACTCCATCTGGCACCCCTCCATGGAGGTCGAGGTCGACGTGGAGGGCGCGCGCAAGATCATGCGCCTCATCGACGCGCTCGAGGACAGCGACGACGTGCAGAACGTCTACGCGAACTTCGACGCCTCCGACGAGGTCATGGCGGCCCTCGACGAGGAGTGACGGCTCCCGGCGCGGGTCGGCCGTCCGCGGCCGCCCGCGTGAGAGGGTGACGACGTGCGCGTGCTGGGGGTGGACCCGGGTCTGACCCGGTGCGGGGTCGGCGTCGTCGACTCGTTGCCGGGCCGCAAGGCCCGGATGGTCGACGTCGGGGTCGTGCGCAGCGAGCCCGAGCTGAGCGTCGACCTCCGGCTGCTGCGCGTCGCCGAGGGGCTCGAGGAGTGGCTCGAGCGCACGGTGCCCGACGTCGTCGCCGTGGAGCGCGTCTTCGCCCAGAACAACCGCGGCACCGTGATGGGCACCGCGCAGGTCGCCGGCCTCGCGATGGTCGCGGCCGCCCGGCGCGGCGTCCCGGTCGCGATGCACACGCCGAGCGAGGTGAAGGCCGCCGTCACCGGGTCCGGCCGCGCCGACAAGGAGCAGGTGCAGCGCATGATCGCGCGCATCCTCGGGCTCGACGAGCTGCCGCGGCCGGCCGACGCCGCCGACGCGCTCGCCCTCGCCGTCACGCACCTGTGGCGGCCGTCCGGAGCGCTCCAGGGTGGCGAGCGGAACGAGCTCACCCCGGCCCAGCGCGCCTGGGCGGCGGCCGAG
>JADHZE010000281.1 GCA_026934365.1 Isoptericola sp. QY 916
AGCTCGACGCCTTCGTCGCCGCGGGCGGCCGGTCCGTCATCGTCGGCCAGCCGGTGGGCGACGGCTCCGTGGTGCGCCCGCCCAACGCGACCGGCGCCCGCGCCCTCGCGGAGGCGCTGCTGGCGCAGGGGCAGCGGCGGTTCGTCGTCCTCGGCGGGCCGGCGCGCGTCGTGACGTCGCGCGAGCGGACCGACGCGTTCACCGCCGCCGCCCGTGCGGGTGGCGGCGACGTCGCGGAGGTGCTGGTCACCGAGTTCTCCCGCGACGGCGGGTACGCGGCCGGCGACGACGTCGCCGAGCTGGTGCGCGAGCGCGCGGCCGAGAAGCCGCTGACGGTCTTCGCCGTCACCGACGTCATGGCGATCGGGCTCATCGCGCGCCTCCGCGAGCTCGGGGTCGAGGTGCCGCGCGACGTGCGCGTCGCCGGGTTCGACGACGTCCCGACCCTGCGCGACCACGCGCCGGCGCTGTCCACCGTGCGCATCCCGCTGGAGGAGATGGGCAGCCTCGCCGTCCGCGCCGCCGTCGGCGACGCCGCGCCCGGCGCCGTCACCGAGGTCGACTTCGAGGTGCAGCTCCGCGACTCGACGCGCTGACCGCCGTCAGGCGCGCGCGAGCGTCAGCCCCAGCCCGCGGTGGGCGCGCTCGATCGTCGCCGCGTAGGCGGACAGCATGCGCACGTGGCTGAACCGCGGCCGCGCCGCGACGAGCGCCCCGGTGAGGGCGTCCCGACGCGCCGCCGCCTCGCGCCACGCCGCGGCGATCTCCGCCGGGTCGAAGCCGGTGACGAGGCCGATGCCGTCCACGATCCGCGCGCTGTCGCCCACCGGCGTGGTGACCGGCACCGCCCCGCACATGGCGCCCTCGATGAGGCACAGCGGCGCGGCCTCGCCGAACGCGGAGGTCAGCGCGACGACGTCGGAGGCCGCGAGCACCTGCTCCATGTCGTGGCGCACGCCGAGCAGGTGGACGCGGCCCCGCAGGTCGGGCCGGTCGGCGAAGGCGTCGTCCAGGTCGGCCGCGAGGTCCGGGTTGGCGGCGCTCATGCCGGACCCGCACATCACGACGTGCGCGTCGGCGTCGCCCGCCAGCAGCTCGCGGGCCGCGGCGACGAACAGCCGGGGGTTCTTCATCGCGTCGTAGCGCGCGGCGTACGCGACGACCGTCCCGTCCGCGGGGAGCCGGTGCGCCCCGCGGAACGCGAGGCGTCGCGCGGTGCGGGCCGGGCGGAACCGGGTGAGGTCGACCCCGTTGGGGATCACGCGCAGCAGGTGCGCGGGCACGCCGGCGGCCTCGTAGGCGGCTCGCGTGGACTCGGCGCAGCAGACGACGGCGGCGAGCCGGCCGTCGTCCGCCGCGCGCAGCAGGTGCCCCAGGCCCGACCCCTGGTGCTCCGGGTCGGAGCGGTGCAGGCAGGCGACCACCGGCCGGTCGGGCAGCACGTCGGGCCGGGAGAGCAGGCGCAGCGGCTGCTCCTTGAGCGAGAGCACCACGTCGGTGCGCCGCAGCTCGCGGGCCAGCACCTCGGCCTCGGCGTCCGTGAGGGCCTCCGGGTCGTGGGGCACCTCCGAGGACCGTCCGAGCGACGTCACGCGGACCCCCGCGGCCTTGAGCTGCCGGTACCGGCGGTCGTCGACCATCCGCTGCAGTGCGGCGTCCCGCCGCACCTCGTCGTGCACGCTCAGCGCCGCGTGCCGCTGGCGGCCCTGGGCGTGCAGGCCGGCCACGACCGACGAGTGCAGCACGCGCGCGCCGCCGCTGAAGAAGCCTTCGTAGAGAGAGAGCGCGCGGACCGCTCCGTGCTCGTCGCGCCGTTCGATCGTGCGCTGGACGTCCTGCTCGGCCATGGGGACCACCTCCTGCCCCCAGCGTGAGCGGCGATGGTGTAAGGCGGATGACCGGCGTGTGACATTCTCATGACGCGTCGTGGCCCGGGGATGGGCAGGTCTTGGGCATCGCGGCCCGCCGTCACGTCGGGGGCGCGTGCCATCGTGGCCCCATGGCCACGTCCCCGCGCCCCCCGACGTCCGTGGCGCTGCTGCGGGGGATCAACGTGGGCGGCCACCACCGGGTCGCCATGACCGACCTCGTGGCGTGCTTCCGCGACGGCGGCCACGGGGAGGTCCGCACCGTGCTGCAGAGCGGCAACGTGCTGCTGGCCGCCGATCCGCCGAGCGGTCCCGAGCTCGAGGACGCGATCGAGCGGATGCTCGCCGCCCGCCTCGGCTTCGCCGTCCCGACGCTCGTCCGCTCCCGCGACGAGCTCGCGGCCACCGTCGCGGCCGCGCCGCCCGACCACTCCTCCGGCGCGCTGCGCAGCGAGGTCTTCTTCCTCAAGCACCCGCTCACCGCCCGGGAGGTGCTGGCGCAGATGCCCGAGCTGCGCGAGGGCGTCGACGCCGTCGCGCCCGGGCCGGGCGTCGTCTACTTCTCCCGGGTCGCCGCCGAGGCACGGCGCACCCGGATCACCCGGCTCATGGGCATGCCCGTGTTCCGGCAGATGACCGTGCGGACCTGGCGGACGACGACGCGCCTCCTCGCGCTGCTCGACGAGCCGCTGCCCGCGTAGCGGGTCTCAGTCGATGCAGAACTCGTTGCCCTCGACGTCCTGCATCGTGATGCAGGACTCCTCCTCGCCGTCGGCGTACTGCGTGTAGAGGTAGACCGCGCCCAGCGGCTCGAGGCGGGCCTGCTCGGCCCGCAGCGCGGCCAGGCGCTCGTCGCCGACCAGCCCGGTGCCGACGCGGACGTCGAGGTGCACCCGGTTCTTGACGACCTTGCCCTCGGGCACGCGCTGGAAGTACAGCTGCGGGCCCTCGCCGGTGGGGTCCTGCGCGACGCAGTCGACGCCGTCGGGCATGACGTAGCCGAGCACCGTGCACCAGAACCGGGCGACCCGCTCCGGTTCCGCGCAGTCGAAGGTCACCTGGAACGTCCGCACCGTTGCCATGCGCCCACCGTAGGCGCCGAGATGGCCGGCACCGAAAGGACATCAGGGGGCGAGCAGCGCGCGGATGTCCCGCTCCGCCTGCGCGGGCGTGACGAGGCGGCAGCCGAGGTCCGCCCACCGCCGCACCAGCGCGGGCTCGGCGCGCAGCAGCCCCCATCCCCGGCGCACCAGCGTGGGCAGCGGCTTGCGCGACTCGGCGACGTCGCGCAGGAAGCGGAACCAGAAGTTCATGACGCGCGGCTGGCTGAGGCAGATCGCGTCGGCGAGGATGCCGTCGGCCCGGCACGCGGACACGAGCTCGGCGGCGAAGATCCCCTCGGCGACGACGACGGGCGCGTCGCCCGCCTCGAGCACCGTGCCGCCCGTGCGGCGCGAGGTGGGGATGTCGTACACGGGTACGTCAGCGCGGCCGGCGCGCACCACGGCGTGCAGCGCGTCGAGGGCGGCGGCGGAGTCCCAGCTGCGGGGGTCGTCCCAGTCGACGATGCCGTACCGCATGGGCATCCCCGGGAAGTCGGCGTCGTGGTAGAAGTCGTCGAGGTTCATCACCGGCAGGCCGAGCCGCCGGGTGAGCGCGGTCTTCCCCGACCCCGAGGGCCCCGTGAGCAGCACGATCCGCCGCGCGGGGCGCCGGGCGCCGGGGGGCACCTCGAAGAGGGCGTCGGACTCGTTCGCCGGGTCGTCGGTCGGCGGCGCGCTGTCGGTCACGGGCACCCATTCTCGGCGGCGGCGGTCGTGCTTGTCGAAACCGGGACCCGACCGGCGGGCGCGCCGCCCCGCCCGCGGGTACGTTGCGGACGTGCAGGACCGCGCGCCCCGGCCGGCCGGCGGCGTCGCGCTCGACGCGTCGGTCGCCGTCGTCGTGCTCGCCCTCCCGGTCTCGCTGTGGGCCACGGGGGCGATGCCGTTCGTCCCGTGGGGCGCCGCCGCCACCGTGATCTCCTGCGCGGCGCTCTTCTGGCGCCGCAGCCACCCGGCCGTCGTCCTCGCCGTCACCGCGGTGCTCGGCGTCGCGGAGACCGCGGCCGCCGCACCGGGCGGGGCGCTGCTGCTGCCGCTGGCGATCGCCGTCTACACCGTCGTCTCCCTCGGCGAGCGCCGGCTCGGGCTCCTGGCCGCGGCGGGCTCCGCCGTCGTGCTCGACGGCGTGCTCCTGCTGAGGGGCGCGAGCCCGGGCTCGGGCGTGGTCGCGGCCGTGCCGCTCCTGCTGGCGCTCGCGGCCGTGGTCGGGCT
>JADHZE010000282.1 GCA_026934365.1 Isoptericola sp. QY 916
CCCGGCCTCGCGCCGGGCACCGGCGCCGGCCCCCGCTGGGTGGCCGGCGCCGTCTCGGCCGGGCTCGACGCCGCGGTGAACGCGCGCGCCAACCTGCTGCGGCACCCGCGCGGCAGCGCCCGGTACACCGTGGCCGCGGCGCTCGAGCTGGTGCGCTACCGGCCCTGGTCGTACCGGCTCACCTTCGACGGCGCCGTGGATCGGGTGACGACCGGTGCAGCGGCGACCGACGCCGCGGCGACCGACGCCGGTACCGGGCTGCGGCTGCGGCCCGGCCCGGCTGGCACCGCGACGTGGACGGGCCGTGCGGCGCTCGTCACCGCGGCCAACGGCCCGCAGATCGGCGGCGGCATCCGCGTCGCCCCGTCGGCGTCCCTCGACGACGGCCTGCTGGACGTGCTGGTCGCCACCGACCTGTCGAGGGCGGGCGCCCTCGCCGTCTTCCCGAGCATGTTCACCGGCGGCCACGTGCGCCGCCGCAAGGTGCACGTCGTGCGGGCGCGCGCCGTGACGATCGAGCCCGGGCCGGAGGCCTGGGTCGCGGGCGAGCGACCCCTGCCGGTCGCGCACGCGGACGGCGAGCGCCTCGGGGCCCTGCCGCTGCGCGTCGAGGTGCGGGCCCGCGCCCTGCAGGTCCTGGTCGAGCCCCGCTGACGCGTGTGCCGAGCTGTGTGCCGAGCTGTCGGGCACAGGCGTCGCCGGAGTGCCCCGTGCGTCGGACAGCACCCGGCCCGGGACGCGGCCGGCACCGCAGGACGAGGGGTCGGTTCCGGCGCCTAGGCTGACGGTATGACCGCCCACCCCCGCCCCGACGCCGGCCAGGACGTCCTCAGCCCGGCCGAGCGGTACGCCGCCTCCCGGTCCCGCAGCGCCCGCGACAAGGCCGACGCCGAGGGTGAGCTGCGACTGTTCCGTCAGGTGGTCGGGTTCGAGCTCGACCCGTTCCAGGTGGACGCCTGCGTCGCGCTCGAGGAGGGCCGCGGCGTCCTGGTCGCCGCCCCCACGGGCGCGGGCAAGACGGTCGTGGGGGAGTTCGCCGTCCACCTCGCGCTCGCGCGCGGCGGCAAGGCGTTCTACACGACGCCGATCAAGGCGCTGAGCAACCAGAAGTACACCGACCTGGTCGCCCGGCACGGGGTCGCGAACGTCGGCCTGCTCACCGGGGACACGTCCATCAACGCGGGCGCGCCCGTGGTCGTCATGACCACCGAGGTGCTGCGCAACATGCTCTACGCGGGGTCGTCCGCCCTCGACGGGCTGGCGTACGTCGTCATGGACGAGGTGCACTACCTCGCCGACCGGTTCCGCGGCCCGGTGTGGGAGGAGGTCATCATCCACCTGCCCGACCACGTGCAGCTCGTGTCCCTGTCCGCGACGGTGTCGAACGCGGAGGAGTTCGGCGACTGGCTCGCCACCGTCCGCGGCGACACGGCCGTGGTGGTCAGCGAGCGCCGGCCGGTGCCGCTGTGGCAGCACGTGGTCGTCTCGGCCCCCGAGCCGCGCGGCGTGCCGCGCCTCATGGACCTGTACGCGGGGCACGTCGACCCGACGGACCCGGGCACGAACCCGCCGATCAACCCCGACCTGCAGGCGATGTTCCGCGTCGCGGCGCGGGCGGAGTCCTCGCACGGCCGGCACGGGCACCGGGGCCGGGGCGACCGCGGCTACCGGGGTCGCGGCGGCAACCGGCCGGGCGCCGGCGGGCCGGTGGCGCACCGCCGCACGCCGCCGCGGTTCGCCGTCGTGGACTCCCTCGACGCGGACGCCCTGCTGCCCGCGATCTACTTCATCTTCTCCCGCGCCGGGTGCGACGGGGCGGTGCAGCAGTGCCTGCGCGCCGGCCTGCGGCTGACGAACGGGGAGGAGGAGGCGCAGATCCGGCGGGTGGTGGAGGAGCGCACCGCCACGATCCCCACCGAGGACCTCGACGTGCTCGGGTACTGGTCGTGGGCCGAGTCCCTGTCGCGCGGGATCGCCGCGCACCACGCGGGCATGCTGCCGGTGTTCAAGGAGACCGTGGAGGAGCTGTTCTCCCGCGGCCTGGTGAAGGTCGTCTTCGCCACCGAGACCCTGGCGCTGGGCATCAACATGCCCGCCCGCTCGGTGGTGCTGGAGAAGCTGGTGAAGTGGGACGGCACCGCCCACCAGCCGGTGACGCCGGGGGAGTACACCCAGCTCACCGGCCGCGCCGGCCGGCGCGGGATCGACGTCGAGGGGCACGCCGTCGTCGTCGACCACACGGGCCTGGACCCGGTGGGCCTGGCGGGGCTCGCGTCCAAGCGGCTGTACCCGCTGCGCTCCAGCTTCCGGCCCACGTACAACATGGCGGTCAACCTGGTGGGCCAGGTGGGTCGCGAGCGGGCCCGCGACGTGCTGGAGACGAGCTTCGCGCAGTTCCAGGCCGACCGCGGCGTGGTGGGACTGGCGAAGCAGGCGCAGGCGCACGCGGAGGCGATGGAGGGGTACGCCGAGGCGATGGCGTGCGACCGGGGCGACTTCGCCGAGTACATGGGCCTGCGGCGGGCCATCAAGGACCGGGAGAAGGAGCTGTCGCGCGCGGTGTCCGGTGCCCGGCGGGCCGACGCGGTCGCGTCGTTCGAGAAGCTGCGGCGCGGGGACGTCGTCGAGGTGCCGTCGGGGCGGCGGCGCGGGTACGTCGTCATCCTGGACCCGGGCCGCGACGACCGCGGCTTCGACGGGCCGCGGCCGACCGTGCTCACCCAGGAGAAGCAGGTCAAGAAGCTCACCCTCGCGGACGCGCCGGGCGGCGTGCAGGTGGTGACGACCGTGCGCATCCCGAAGGGGTTCAACCCGCGCCGCCCCGACCAGCGGCGCGACCTGGCCTCGAGCCTGCGCAACGCGCTCGGGGCGTTCTCGGGCGACGGCGGGACCGGCCGGCACCCGGGCGCCCGGCGCGGCGCGACGGCGGGCGGGCACCAGGACGGTCGCACGGGCGGGCACCGGGGCGGGCACGGCGGGCGGCGCTCGGACGCGGCGTCCGACGCCGAGCTGCAGCGCCTGCGCGACGCGCTGCGCGCGCACCCGTGCCACGGCTGCCCGGAGCGCGACGACCACGCCCGCTGGGCGGAGCGGTGGGAGCGGCTGCGCGCCGAGCACGAGCAGCTGGTGCGCCGGGTCGAGGGGCGCACCGGGTCGATCGCGCGCACGTTCGACCGCACCTGCGACGTCCTCGAGCGGCTCGGCTACCTGGCACGCGCCGACGACGCCACCTCGACACCCCCCGACGGCGGGACGCCGGGCACCCTGGCGGTCACGGACGACGGGCGGTGGCTGGGTCGCCTGTACGCGGAGGACGACCTGCTGCTCGCGGAGTGCCTGCGCCGCGGGATCTGGGACGACCTGGACGCGCCCGGCCTGGCGGCGGCGGTGTCGACGGTCGTGTACTCGGGGCGCCGTGAGGAGGCGTCCGAGCCGTTCGTGCCGGGCGGGCCGCACGGGCGGCTCGCCCGCGCGCTGGACGCCACCACGCGGGCCTGGTCCGAGGTCACCGACCTCGAGGCGGCGCACCGCCTGGAGGCGACGGGCCCCCTGGACCTGGGCCTGGTGGCACCGGTGCACCGGTGGGCGTCGGGGAAGAACCTCGACGCGGTGCTGCGCGGCACGGACGTGGCGGCGGGGGACTTCGTGCGCTGGTGCAAGCAGGTGCTCGACGTGTTGGACCAGCTGGCCAAGGCGGCTCCGCGTCCCGCCTTGCGGGCCACGGCCCGCAAGGCGCAGACCGCCGTGCTGCGCGGCGTCGTCGCCTACTCCAGCGTGTGACGGGCGGCGGTCGCGCGCGTCGCCGGGTGCGGGGCCAGGTGTGAGGCCAGGTGTGAGGAATCCGTGCGGCAGGTGTGGGGGTGCGGTGGGCAGCGGTGCCATAGAGTGCAGGCCGTGACGTCCACCCTGTATCGCAACGGAGTCGTCCACTCGCCCGCGGACCCGTTCGCCGAGGCCCTGCTCGTCGACGACGGCGTCGTGACCTGGCTCGGCGCGGAGGACACCGCCGCCGGGCTCGCGGCCCGCGCCGACCGCGTCATCGACCTGGACGGCGCGCTCGTGGCGCCCGGGTTCGTCGACGCGCACGTCCACCTGCTGGAGACCGGCCTCGCGGCCGAGTCGGTCGACCTCACCGCGGCGGGCGGGGCGACGTC
>JADHZE010000283.1 GCA_026934365.1 Isoptericola sp. QY 916
CACCGTGTACCGGGTGCGGAGCACGAGCTGGAACGGCCAGCCCTTCTGCGCGGGGAGGGCGAGCTCGAGAGTCACCGCGTCGTCCGCCACCTCGACGGGCGTCCAGCGGTACCAGCACACGAGGCCGTGCAGCGCCGTCCCGCGGTCGGGCTCGCTCACGGCCACCTGGTGCCGGACGCCGTCGGTCGTGTAGGCGCCGTCGCGCAGTCGGTTCGGCCACGGGGCGAGGACGGCGGCGTTGAAGACGGGTGCCGCCTCGTCCTCGGCGAACGGCACGAACACGTCGCGGCCGGCGACGGTGTACTCGCGCACCATCGCCCCGACCTCGGTGACGGTGGCCCGGTGCTCGCCGGAGGAGATGCGGAACTGCCGGCCCGACGGGGCGGGGACGGCGGGGGAGTCAGCGGTGTTCACGCTCACACCGTAGTCGGCACGCCGGATCGGTGCGGGCGACGTAGCGTAGGAGAGCCAGATATCTGACGAGACGTCCCCTCGCGCGCGAGGGGTCCGCGCCACGGGTCCGGGGTGCCCGGGGTGCCACCGAACGGGGGAACGATGGAGAAGCAGGTGCTCGGCCGCACCGGTCGGCTGGTGTCGGTCGTCGGCCTGGGAACCTGGCAGCTGGGTGCGGACTGGGGGACGGTCGACGACGACCAGGCCCGGTCCGTGCTGGATGCCGCGTTCGAGTCCGGCGTGACGTTCTTCGACACCGCGGACGTCTACGGGGACGGCCGCAGCGAGCAGGCCCTGGGAGCGTTCCTCGCCGACCACCGTGACGACGCCATCACCGTGGCCACCAAGATGGGCCGGCGGATGGACCAGGTGCCGGAGAACTACGTCCTGTCGAACTTCCGCGAGTGGACCGACCGGTCGCGCCGGAACCTCGGCGTCGAGACCCTCGACCTCGTGCAGCTGCACTGCCCGCCGACCTCCGTCTACTCCGACGACGAGGTGTACGACGCGCTGGACACGCTCGTGGCCGACGGCGTCACCGCCGCCTACGGCGTCTCCGTGGAGACCGTCGAGGAGGCCCTCACCGCCATCGCGCGCCCCGGTGTCGCCACCGTGCAGATCATCCTCAACGCGTTCCGGCTCAAGCCCCTGGAGCGGGTGCTGCCCGCGGCCTCCGCGGCCGGCGTCGGCATCATCGCGCGCGTGCCGCTGGCGTCGGGGCTCCTGTCGGGCCGGTACACCCACGAGACCACGTTCTCGGAGGACGACCACCGCACGTTCAACCGCGAGGGCAAGGCCTTCGACGTCGGCGAGACCTTCTCCGGCGTGCCGTTCGACGTCGGCGTCGACGCGGCCGCCCGCTTCACGGAGCTCGCCGGCTCGGCCCTGAACCAGGACCTCACGCCCGCGCAGGCGGCCATCGCCTGGGTCTGGCAGCAGCCCGGGGTCTCCACGGTCATCCCGGGGGCACGCAGCCCCGAGCAGGCGCGGCTCAACGCCGCCGCCGGCGACACGGGCGTCCTCGGGCCCCTCTTCACGTCCGGCGTGCGGGAGATCTACGACGAGGCGATCAAGGAGCACGTGCACGACCGCTGGTGACCGCGAGATAGAGAGGCTCCTCGCCGAGATAGAGAGGGGAGGTCAGCGGTCGAAGGCCTGGGCGACCAGGATCTCCTGCTGCTCCTTGTGCCGCTTGGCCGTGCCGGCGGCGGTCGACGCGGACGCGGGGCGGGACGCGACGCGCACGCGCGGCATGTCATCCGGGAGCGCCAGGTGCAGGAAGGACCAGGCGCCCTGGTTCTCCGGCTCGTCCTGGACCCACACGACGTCGGCGTCCGGGTAGTGCGCCAGCTGCGCGCGGACCTGCTCCTCCGGGAACGGGTAGAGCTGCTCCAGGCGGACGATGGCGGTCCGGGTGTCCTGGCGCTTGGTGCGCTCGGCGAGCAGGTCGTAGTACACGCGGCCGGTGCACAGCAGCACGCGGTCGACCTGCGCCGCGTCCACGGTCGTGTCCGGCAGCACCGGCTCGAACGTGCCGGTGGTGAAGTCCTCGACGCTGGAGGCCGCCGCCTTGAGGCGCAGCAGCTGCTTCGGCGTGAAGACGACCAACGGCCGGCGCGGCCGGGCGTACGCCTGCTGGCGCAGCAGGTGGAAGTACGACGCCGGGGTGGACGGCTGCGCCACCGTCATGTTGTTCTCGGCCGCGAGCTGCAGGAAGCGCTCGATGCGGGCGGACGAGTGGTCCGGCCCCTGGCCCTCGTAGCCGTGCGGCAGCAGCATGACCAGCGACGAGTGCTGGCCCCACTTCTGCTCGGCCGACGAGATGAACTCGTCGATGATCGTCTGGGCGCCGTTGACGAAGTCGCCGAACTGCGCCTCCCAGAGCACGAGGGCGTCCGGGCGCTCGACCGAGTAGCCGTACTCGAAGCCGAGTGCGGCGTACTCGCTGAGCGAGGAGTCGTACACCCAGAACTTCGCCTGGTTGCCCGACAGGTACAGCAGCGGGGTCCACTCGGCACCGGTGTTGCGGTCGTGCAGCACGGCGTGGCGCTGGACGAAGGTGCCGCGGCGCGAGTCCTGCCCGGCGAGGCGCACGGGGGTGCCCTCCATGAGCAGCGACCCGAAGGCGACGAGCTCGCCGAAGCCCCAGTCGATGCCGCCCTCCTTCGCCATGAGCTGCCGCTTCTGCAGCATCTGGGCGAGCTTCGGGTGCACCGTGAAGCCCTCGGGGGCGGACACCTGGACGGCGCCCACGCGCTCGAGCACGGCGTGCGGGACGGCCGTCTGCCAGCCCACCATGTCGCCGGCGCCCTCGCGCTGGGCCTCCGGGCGCTCGAGGCCGAGGATCTCGTCCTCGCCGTCGGGCGTGCTGGCCTTGCCGGCCGACTTGGTCTCGGTGAAGACCCGCTCGAGCTGCGCCTGGTAGTCCTGCAGCGCCTGCTCGGCCTCCTCGACCGTGATGTCGCCGCGGGCCACGAGGTTCTTCGTGTACAGCTTGCGCACCGACTGCTTGGCCTCGATGAGGTTGTACATCAGCGGCTGCGTCATCGACGGGTCGTCGCCCTCGTTGTGGCCGCGGCGGCGGTAGCAGACCATGTCGATGATGACGTCGCGGTCGAACTGCTCGCGGTACGCGAAGGCCAGCTCGGCCACGCGGACGCAGGCCTCGGGGTCGTCGCCGTTCACGTGGAAGACGGGGATCTGGTAGCCCTTGGCGACGTCGGTCGCGTACGTCGTGGAGCGCGACGACGACGGCCCGGTGGTGAAGCCCACCTGGTTGTTGATGATCACGTGGATCGTGCCGCCGGTGCGGTACCCGCGCAGCTGCGCGAGGTTGAGCACCTCGGGCACCACGCCCTGGCCCGCGAAGGCCGCGTCGCCGTGCAGCAGGATCGGCAGCACGGAGAAGCCGTCGCCGCCCAGGTCGATGCGGTCCTGCTTGGCCCGCACGATGCCCTCGAGCACCGGGTCGACCGCCTCGAGGTGGGACGGGTTCGCCGCCAGGTACACCTTGGTCGTGGCGCCCGACTCGGCGGTGAAGACGCCCTCGGTGCCGAGGTGGTACTTCACGTCGCCGGAGCCCTGCACGCTCTTCGGGTCGAGCTGGCCCTCGAACTCCTTGAAGATCTGGCCGTAGCTCTTGCCCGCGATGTTCGCCAGCACGTTGAGGCGGCCGCGGTGCGCCATGCCGATGCCGACCTCGTCGAGCCCGCCCTCGGCGGCCCGCGACAGGATCGCGTCGAGCAGCGGGATGACCGACTCGCCGCCCTCGAGCGAGAACCGCTTCTGCCCGACGAACTTGGTCTGCAGGAAGGTCTCGAACGCCTCGGCGGAGTTCAGGCGGCGCAGGATGCGCAGCTGGTCCTCGCGGGGGGTGCGGGCGTAGCCCGACTCGAGCCGCTCCTGGAGCCACTTGCGTTGGGCCGGGTCGGCGATGTGCATGTACTCGACGCCGATGGTGCGGCAGTACGAGTCGCGCAGCAGGCCGAGGATGTCCCGCAGCGTGTCCTTGGTCTTGCCGCCGAAGCCGCCCGTCGGGAACTGGCGGTCCAGGTCCCACAGCGTCATGCCGTGGCTCTGGATGTCCAGGTCCGGGTGCTTGCGCTGGCGGTAGGCGAGCGGGTCGGTCTCGGCCATGAGGTGGCCGCGCGAGCGGTAGGAGTGGACGAG
>JADHZE010000284.1 GCA_026934365.1 Isoptericola sp. QY 916
CGGCGGGCCGACCGCGAGCGCGAGCTCGCCGCGCCCCACGGCTGGCTGAGCCTGGCGGGGTTCCACTGGCTGCCCTCGCGACCCGAGCCGCTGCCCGGCGTGCCCGGGCTCTGGCTCGCCGACGGTGCCGGCGCCCACCTGCGGCCGGGGGAGGCCGACGGACCCCGGGTCCGAGGGCCGGAGGTCGCGGACGGCGCGTACGACGGCGACGTCCCCGAGGGTGGCAGCGTCGTCCTGGGCACGTTCCTGCCCTCCGGGCGCGAGCCCGCCGACGGCGCCGACCCGGACCTCCCGCCGGCAGGGGAGACGGCCGCGGTGGCGATCGAGCTGGTGCGGCGCACCGGACGCCTCGCGATCCGGCTGCGCGACCCGCACGCCCGCACGCGCCTCGACTTCGCCGGGGTGCCCGCCTTCGACCACGACCCCTCGTGGGCGGTCGAGGCGCCCGTCCGCCTGTACGACGTACCCCGCGGGCTCGTGGTCGGGGCCGCCCGTCCCGGCCTGGTGCACCGGCTGCAGGCGGTCGGCGAGCTCGACCTGACGCGCGGCGACCGGACGGTCACGCTCGTGCTGACCGGCTCCCCGGGTGGCGCCCCGACGCTGCTCTTCAGCGACGAGGCACCCGGCGTCGCGCCCTGGCGGGTGGTGCGCCCCGAGCTCCCCGGGTCCCTGACCCCGGGCGACGCGGGCGTCGCACACCTCGACCTCAACGACGCGGTCAACCTGCCGTACGCGTTCAGCGACCACGGCACGTGCCCCGCCCCGCCGCCGGGCAACCACGTCCCGTTCGCCGTCACGGCGGGGGAGAGGGCCCCGCGATGACCGCTGTCACGACGCCGGGCGCACAGACACCGAGCGCACAGACACCTGGCGCACGGGCTCCGGGGCCTGCGGCACCGGCTCGGGACGCCGCGGCCAACCCGTACGCGGACCTGCGCATCGTCCCCGCCCGCCACCCGGGGCGATGGGTCGCGACGGCCGGCGTGGCCGTGCTGCTGGCGATGGTCGTCAGCTCGCTGCTCACCAACGACCGGTGGGAGTGGGACGTCGTCGCGCAGTACCTCACCTGGCCCTCGATCCTGTCCGGCGCCTGGGCGACGATCCGGCTCACGGCCGCGGCGTCGGTGGTGGGGTTCGCGCTGGGCACCGTGCTGGCGCTCATGCGGCTGTCGCGCTCGCCGCTGCTCGTCGGGGTGTCGTGGGCGTACACGTGGGTCTTCCGCTCCGTGCCCCTGCTGCTGCAGCTGCTGCTCTGGTACAACCTCGCCTATCTCTACCCGCACCTGAGCCTCGGGGTCCCGTTCGGCCCGGAGTACCTCTGGTTCGACACCCTCGGCGTCATCGACAAGTTCGGCGCCGCCATCCTGGGCCTGGGGCTCTCGCAGGCCGCCTACTCCGCCGAGATCGTGCGCGCCGGCATCCTCAGCGTCGACCAGGGGCAGCAGGAGGCGGCCGCGTCGCTCGGCATCCCGCGCCGGCGCCAGGTGACCCGCATCGTGCTGCCGCAGGCCATGCGCTCGATCGTGCCGACGGCCGTCAACGAGGTCATCGGCCTGCTCAAGGGCACCTCGATCGTCTACGTCCTGGCGTACGGCGAGCTCTTCTACATCGCGTCCGTCATCTACGGCCGCAACGGCAAGGTCGTGCCCCTGCTCATCGTCGCGGCGATCTGGTACCTGGTGCTGACTACGCTGATCACGATCGTCCAGTACTACGTCGAGCGGCACTACGCGAAGGGCGCCGTGCGCACCCTGCCGCCCACGCCCCTGCAGCGGCTGCGCTGGTCGTCCGCCGTGACCGTGGCCCGCCTCACCGGCCGTCCGGTGCCCCCGCACGTGCCGCCGGCGTTCGCGGCCCGCGCCCGGGTCGGCGTCCTCACCCGCACCGCCCGCACCTCGGGAGGCCCCGCATGACCGCCACGACGACACGCACGACGGCGCACGAGGGCGCGGCGGGCCGGGTCGAGGTGCACGGCCTGCACAAGAGCTTCGGCACCCTCGAGGTGCTCCGGGACGTCGACCTCACCTTCGAACCCGGCACCGTCACCGTCGTCCTCGGGCCGTCGGGCTCCGGCAAGTCCACGCTGCTGCGCGCGATCAACCACCTCGAGAAGGTCGACGCGGGCTTCGTCACGGTGGACGGTGACCTCGTGGGCTACCGACGCCGGCACTCCCGACGCGGTGGGCGCCGGGGCGACGTGCTGCAGGAGCTCAAGGAGCGGGAGATCCTCGGGCAGCGCACCCGCATCGGGTTCGTCTTCCAGGGATTCAACCTGTTCCCGCACCTCACCGTGCTGGAGAACGTCGTCGAGGCGCCGCTGTCCGCGCAGCGCCGCCCTCGCGCCGAGGTGGAGCCCGAGGCCCGAGAGCTGCTCAGCCGCGTCGGGCTCGCGGACAAGGCGGCCGCGCGACCACGGCAGCTGTCCGGCGGGCAGCAGCAGCGCGTCGCGATCGCCCGCGCCCTCGCGCTGCGGCCCCGGGTGCTGCTCTTCGACGAGCCCACCTCCGCGCTCGACCCCGAGCTGGTCGGCGAGGTGCTCGAGGTCATCAAGGACGTCGCGAGCACCGGCACCACCCTCGTCGTCGTCACCCACGAGATCGGCTTCGCCCGCGAGGTCGCCGACAACGTCGTCTTCATGGACGGCGGGGTGGTCGTCGAGCAGGGGCCACCCGCCGAGGTGCTCTCCCGCCCACGCCACGCCCGCACCCGCGCCTTCCTCGACAAGGTCCTCTGACCTTCTCCGGCCCCACATGCCTTCCCACGCCCGTTCACATCCCCTGACCTGCGGCCCCGGCCGCACACCCATCCCCTGGAGACACCCGTGACCGCACCGACCCGCCGAGCCCGCGCGCTCGCCCTGCTCGCCACCGTCCCCCTGCTGGCACTCACGGCCTGCGCCGGTGTCAGCACCTCGGCCCCCGAGGCCGCCGGCACCGGCGACGGCGTCGAGGCTCCCGCCGGCACCAGCTCCGAGGGTGCCGCTGCAGCCGGGCTCGAGGTCAGCACCAGTCCCGACCAGGACCGGATCCGGTCGACCGAGTCGGCCGAGGCCGTCGGCCTGCTGCCGGAGGCGTTCGCGGACAAGGACGACTTCGTCGTGGCCGTGAGCGCCGGCGCGGCACCTCCGCTCGGCTTCTTCGCCGATGACGACAAGACCCCCATCGGCAACGAGACCGACATCGCGCAGCTCGTCGCCGACGGCCTCGGCAAGGACCTGCGCCTCGAGGTCAAGGCCTGGGCCGACTGGCCCCTGGCCCTCCAGTCGGGCGACGTCGACGCCGTCATCTCCAACGTCACCGTGACCGAGGAGCGCAAGGAGACGATCGACTTCTCCTCCTACCGCAACGACGAGCTGGGCTGGCTCACCAAGGCGGGCTCCGACGTCCCGGAGATCGGCGAGCGGCAGGACGTCGCGGGGCTGCGGGTGGGCGTCGGCTCGGGCACCAACCAGGAGAAGATCCTGCTCGAGTGGAACGACCAGAACGTCGCCGAGGGGCTCGAGCCCATCGCCGGCGGACAGCCGGAGTACTACGAGCAGCTCTCCGACGTCCTCCTCGCCCTGAAGTCCGGCCGTCTCGACGTCTACGTCGGCCCCAACGCGTCCCTGGCCTACCAGGCCAAGATCGCGCCCGACGAGCTCGCCGTCGTCGGCACGCTCAACGGCGGCTGGCCCGACACCGCGCAGATCGCCGTCGCGACCAAGAAGGGCAACGACCTCGCGCCCGCCGTCACGGCCGCTCTGCAGCAGGCCTTCGACGACGGCACGTACGCCCAGGTGCTCGAGCGCTGGGGCCTGGGGACCGAGGCCGTCGAAAAGCCCGAGACCAACCCGCCGGGCCTGCCGAAGACGGAGTGACGGCACCCGACCGTCCGGACCATCCGTCCCGTCCCCGACCCGTCCGTCCCGAGGAGTGCAGGTGACCGAGAACGCCACGCCGTCCGCCGTCGCGGTGCCGCGACCCCCGAACCGCCCCCGCCCCGCCCGTCCGACGACGCCCCGCGTGGCCGCGGACCTGCGGGACCTGCGGGCCCGCGCGCGGGTCGCCGCC
>JADHZE010000285.1 GCA_026934365.1 Isoptericola sp. QY 916
GCGCCGTTGAGCCGCCAGCCGTCGGAGGCGGCCCACGGGCCGGTCGCCGCGAGGGCGCCGGTGTCGACGGCGAGCAGCGCCGCCGCGACCAGCGACCCGTCAGGCGTCCGCGCCACCGGGGCAACCCGAGCGTCTGACACGTTGTCGGGGGCGTGCCGCGCGTCGGACCGCTCGGCGACGAAGCGGTCGATGAGGCCGGTGTCGAGGCGGCCGGCGCGCACGTCGTCGTCGGCGAGCAGGTCGCGCAGGAAGCCGGCGTTGGTCTCGACGCCCAGCACGACGACGTCGGCCAGCAGGCCGTCGAGCCGCGCGATCGCCTCGGCACGGGTGGGCGCCCAGGCCACGGCCTTCGCGAGCATCGGGTCGTAGTCGCCGGTCACCGCGGCGCCCGCCAGCAGGCCGCTGTCCAGCCGCAGGGGAACGGCCCCCGGGCCGGCGGGGACGCCGGCGTCGTCGTACGCGAGCACCCGCCCGGCGGCGGGCAGGAACCCCCGCGCGGGCTGCTCGGCGTACAGGCGGGCTTCCACGGCGTGCCCGTCCAGCCGGATGTCGCCCTGCGCGAGGCCGAGCGGCTCGCCCGCCGCGACGCGCAGCTGCTGCTCCACCAGGTCGAGCCCGGTGACCAGCTCGGTCACGGGGTGCTCCACCTGCAGGCGGGTGTTCATCTCGATGAACCAGAACGCGCCGGGGTCGTCGCCGGGCACGAGGAACTCGACGGTCCCCGCGCCGACGTACCCCACCGACCGCGCCACCGCGCAGGCCGCCTCCCCGAGCCGGGCCCGGGTCGCGTCGTCGACGGCGGGCGACGGCGCCTCCTCCACCACCTTCTGGTGGCGGCGCTGCAGCGTGCACTCGCGCTCGCCCAGGTGCACGACGGCGCCGTGCGTGTCGGCCAGCACCTGCACCTCGATGTGCCGCGGGCGCTCGACAAGCCGCTCGAGCAGGAGCCCGTCGTGCCCGAACGACGCCGCGGCGACCCGCCGGGCCGACGCCAGCGCGCCCGGCAGCTCGTCCGCCGCTCGCACGACCTCCATGCCCTTGCCGCCGCCGCCCGCGACGGGCTTGACGAGCAGGGGGAACCCGACGCCGTCCGACGCCGCGACGAGCGCCGCGTCGTCGAGCCCGTCGTCGAGCGTGCCGGGCAGCACGGGCACCTCGTGGGACGCGACGAGGCGCTTGGCCGCGGCCTTGTCCGCCATGGTCTCGAGCGCCTCGACCGACGGCCCGACGAAGACGACGCCGGCGCGCTCGCACGCCCGCGCCAGGGCGGGGTTCTCGGACAGGAAGCCGTAGCCGGGGTGGATCGCGTCGGCGCCCGTGGCGACGGCCGCCGCCACGACCGCCTCGACGTCGAGGTAGCTCTGCGCGGCCGGTGCCGGGCCGAGGCGGACGGCCACGTCGGCCTCCCGCACGTGCCGGGCGTCCGCGTCGGCGTCGGAGTACACGGCCACGGACCGGATCCCCAGCCGCCGCAGGGTGCCGATCACGCGGCACGCGATCTCGCCGCGGTTGGCGACGAGGACGGTCGAGAGCTCTCGGGTACCCATCGCCCTCACATCCGGAAGAGCCCGAAGCGGGGCTCGTCGTCGGGGGCGGTCGGGGAGCCGCCGGGCAGCGGGGTGCGGGCGCACACGCCCAGCGCGAGGCCCAGCACGCGGCGGGTGTCGGGCGGGTCGACGATGCCGTCGTCCCACAGGCGCGACGTCGCGTGGTACGGGTCGCCGGCCACCTCGTAGCCCTCGCGGATCTCGGCGCGGAAGGACTCCTCCTCGCCCGCGTCCCACTCCTCGCCGCGGCGGGCGAGCTGGTCTCGCTTCACGGTCGCGAGCACGGACGACGCCTGCGCGCCGCCCATCACCGAGATGCGGGAGCCGGGCCACGACCACAGGAAGCGCGGCGAGTACGCCCGCCCGCACATGGCGTAGTTCCCGGCGCCGAACGAGCCGCCCACGATGACGGTCAGCTTCGGCACGCGGGTCGTCGCGACGGCGGTGACCATCTTGGCGCCGTCCTTGGCGATGCCGCCCGCCTCCGCGTCGCGGCCCACCATGAACCCGGAGATGTTCTGCAGGAACAGCAGCGGGATGCCGCGCTGGTCGCACAGCTCCACGAAGTGCGCGCCCTTGAGCGCCGACTCGCGGAACAGCACGCCCGCGTTGGCCAGCACCCCCACCGGGTGGCCGTGGATCCGCGCGAACCCCGTGACGAGCGTCGTGCCGTACTCCGGCTTGAACTCGTGCAGCTCGCTCCCGTCGACGATCCGGGCGATCACCTCGCGCGGGTCGTAGGGCTGCTGCACGTCCACCGGCACGGCCGCGTACAGGCCCTGCGGGTCGACGACGGGCTCCCGGGAGGGCACGACGTCCCACGCGGGCTCCGGGTCCGGCGGCAGCGTGCTCACGATGTCGCGCACCAGGTCGAGCGCGTGCTCGTCGTCCTCGGCGAGGTGGTCGACGACGCCGGACCGCCGCGCGTGCAGCTCCCCGCCGCCCAGCTCCTCGGCCGTGACGTCCTCGCCGATCGCGGCCTTCACCAGCGGCGGGCCGCCCAGGAAGATCGTGCCCTGGTCGCGCACGATGACGGTCTCGTCGCTCATCGCCGGCACGTACGCGCCGCCCGCGGTGCACGAGCCCAGCACGGCCGAGATCTGCGGGACGCGCGCCGCCGACAGCCTCGCCTGGTGGTAGAAGATCCGCCCGAAGTGGTCGCGGTCGGGGAACACCTCGTCCTGCCGGGGGAGGAACGCGCCGCCCGAGTCCACGAGGTAGACGCACGGCAGCCGGTTCTCCAGCGCGATCTCCTGCGCCCGCAGGTGCTTCTTCACGGTGAGCGGGTGGTAGGTGCCGCCCTTGACGGTCGCGTCGTTGCAGACCACCATCACCTGCCGCCCGCTCACCAGCCCGACGCCGGCGATGACGCCCGCGCCCGGCCAGGCCCCGTCGTCCACGCCGAACGCCGCGAGCGGCGCCACCTCGAGGAACGGGCTGCCCTCGTCGAGGAGCCGTGCCACGCGCTCCCGTGGCAGCAGCTTGCCGCGCGAGACGTGCTGGTCGCGGGCGCGCCGGGTGCCGCCCGCCGCGGCGACGGCGGTGCGCTCGCGAAGCCGGTCCGCGAGCGCCCGCTGCGCCTCGTCGTTGGCGCGGGCCGCGTCGGCGCGGGGGTCGACGGCGGAGTCGAGGACGGTCACGCGGGCTCCTCTCCCTCGGGGGCCGGGACGGGGGTGTCCCCGCCCAGCAGCACGGCGAGCGCCGGGTCGGCGAGCACCGCCCCCAGCTCGGCGAGGAAGCGGGCGCCCTGCTCGCCGTCCACCACGCGGTGGTCGAACGTGAGGCTGAGCGTCGTCACCTGCCGCAGCGCGACCTCGCCGTCGTGCTCCCACGGCCGGCGCGCCACCTGGCCGAGGCCGAGGATCGCGGGCTCGCCCGGGTTGAGGATCGGCGTGCCCGAGTCCACCCCGAAGACGCCGATGTTCGTGATGGTCAGCGTCCCGTTCATCAGCCGCTCGGGCGTGGTCCGGCCGGCCCGCGCCGTCGTCGTGAGGTCCGTCAGGGCGGCGGCCAACCCGGTGAGCGACAGCGTGTCCGCGGCGGGGACGTGCGGCACGACCAGCCCGCGGTCCGTCGCGACGGCGATGCCGAGGTTCACGTGCGCGGGCCGGACGATCTCCGCCTCGCCGCCCGGCAGGTCGACCCAGCGGCTCGTGAGCGACGGGTGCTGCGGCAGCAGCGCGAGGACGGCGCGCGCCACCAGCGCGAGCACTGTGATCCGCTGACCGCCCGCCATCGGGTGCGTCTTGAGCCGGGCCAGCAGCTCCATGCTCGCCGTGACGTCCACGGTGAGGAACACCGACGCCTGCGGCGCCGCCGCGCTCGCGACCATCGCCGCGGCCGTGCGCCTGCGGACGCTGCGCACCGGGGTGCGTGTCTCGCCGTCCGCCGTCCTCGCGGGGGCCGACGTCGGGCCCTGTGCCACCGGGCCCGCGGTGCCCGACGACGCCGCCTCGACGTCGTCGCGCGTGACGCGGCCGTGCGGG
>JADHZE010000286.1 GCA_026934365.1 Isoptericola sp. QY 916
GCCGGCTTCGCGGCCGGGCTGCCGGTCCTGCCCGTGGCGCTGGGCGCCGTCGTCGCGCTCGGGGCGGCGACGGCGTGGCGCCGGGTCCCGCTGCCCGTCCCGGTCCGCGAGCTCGTGCCGTGGCGCACGGTCGTGGTCACCGCCGGCCTGTTCGCCGTCGTCGGCACGTGGCACGCGCACGGCCTCACGGACCTGCTCGCCCCGCTCGTGGGCACGGGCGACGACGCGGGGTCCCTCGCGCAGGTCGCCGCCGTCGGCGCGGCGTCGGCGAACGCGGTGAACAACCTGCCCGCCTACCTGGCGCTCGCGCCCACCGTGACGGGCGACGACGCCCGGCTGGCGGCGCTGCTCGTCGGCGTCGACGCCGGGCCGCTGATCACGCCCTGGGCGTCGCTCGCCACGCTGCTGTGGCTCCAGCAGTACCGGCGGCACACGTTCTCCGCCCCGACGGGGCTGGTGCGCCGCGTGGTGCTGCAGGGCGCCGTCGTCGCGCCGCTCGCCGTCGCGGCGGGCGTGCTCGCGCTGGCGGTGGCGGGCTGACGGGAGCGGGTACCGTGCCACCGTGCCGACCGCCCCACGCCTGACCACCGCCCGCCTGGGCGACCGACCCGCCACCTCCGACGAGGGCCCGCACCGCCAGCTCACCCAGCGGTCGACGCCCGCCCTGTGGGGCGAGCTGGTCGCCCGCGTCTTCGCGCTCGACGGCGTCGTCGAGGGCCACAGCCAGGTGTCGCCGAAGTCCTCGCGCGCGGTCTTCCTCGCCGACCTCGAGCAGGAGCGGGAGCCGTCGACGAACCTCGCCCCGGGCCGCCGCCTCGAGCCCGTGCACCTGCACGGCGTGACCGACACGAGCGTGCACCTGGTGCTGCCGCACGAGCGCGGCGAGGAGCTCGTCGCGCTCGGGTGGGCGGAACCGCACCAGTACGAGGACTTCGGCACCGAGTACATGGTCTACGGCCCGCGCGACACCGCGGAGGTCGACGCCGTCGTGTCCGTCGTGGCCGAGAGCCTCGCCTTCGCGCGCGGCTGAGGCCTGACCTGGCCCGGGGTGACACGCCGGCGCACCGGCTCAGGAGGACCAGGCCCGCAGCACCTCGACGAGGAGCGACTTCTCCGCAGCCTGCACCCGGGCGCGCAGGGCGGGCACGTCGTCGCCGGGGACGACCGGCACCTCGGTCTGCGCGACGACGTGTCCCTCGTCGTAGTCCGCCGTCACCACGTGGACCGTCGCGCCGGAGACCGTGCGGCCGGAGGCCAGGACGGCCTCGTGCACGCGGTCGCCGAACATGCCGGCGCCGCCGAACTCCGGCAGCAGGGCGGGGTGCGTGTTGAGGATCCGCCCGTCGTAGCGGGCGAGGACCCGCGGCCCGAGCTTCTTCATGTACCCGGCGAGCACCACCACGTCGGCCTCGGCGCTGTCGAGCGCGGCGAGGACGGCGGCGTCGAGGTCGTCCGCGTCCGGGTGCGTGACACCGCTGAGGTGGGCGGTCGGGACGCCGTGCCGCCGGGCGACGTCGAAGATCCCCGATCGGCTGTTGTTCCCGAGCACGAGCCGCACGTCGGCGGCGCCCGACCTCAGGAGGTGGTCGGCGGTGCTCCCCGCGCCCGACCCGAGGAGGGCGACACGGAGCGGGACGCGCGGGCTCGCGGCAGCGGTCACGGCACGAGCCTGCCAGAGCCCGGTCAGGCCGTCGCCCACACCCCGAGCTCGTTGCCGCTGGGGTCGAGGAAGTGGAAGCGGCGGCCGCCGGGGAACTCGTACGGGCCGTCGACCACCCGACCGCCCGCGGCCGTCACACCGGCCAGCGTCGCGTCGAGGTCGTCGGAGTACAGCAGGACGAACGGCCCGCCCCGGGAGACGTCGGCGGCCTCGGCGAGGCGCAGCCCTCCCGCCTCGGCAGGCGCCTGCTCCGCGGCCGTGCGGATGCCCGCGTACCCCGGACCGTAGGAGACGAACTCCCAGCCGAAGGCCGCGGCGTAGAACTCCTGGGCCGCCGAGAGGTCGGTCACCGGCAGCTCGAGGTAGTCGATGGTGTGGTGGACGCCGTGCGCGTGCTCGCTCATCCCGGCAGCATGGCGCGGCCCTCCGACACGGGTTCTGCGAGACGGGCCGGTAGAGTCGCCCGATGCTCAGAACCCTGCGGCGTGCGCTCGCCGGCACCTACTGGCGGCTCAGCCGCTGGACCCTGCGCAGCGAGCCCGCGCCGGCGCAGGCGGGCGTGCTGGTGGGCGCGCCGCACACGTCCAACTGGGACTTCGTCCTCATGCTCGCCATCGCGTGGCGGCTCGGCCTGGACGTGCGCTGGCTGGGCAAGCACACCCTGTTCGCCGGCTGGCGCGGTCCGCTCATGCGAGCGCTGGGCGGCATCCCCGTGGACCGTCGCGACCCCAGCCGCGTGGTCGACGACGTGCTCGCCCACGTCCGCGCCGGCGAGGTGTTCCACCTCGTCGTCACGCCCGAGGGCACGCGGTCGGGCGACGGGTGGAAGTCCGGCTTCTACCGCATCGCCCGGGCCGCCGACCTGCCGGTGACGCTCGGGTACGTCGACCGCACCACGATGACGACCGGCCTCGGCCCCACCCTCCGCCTTACCGGCGACGTGCGCGCCGACATGGACGAGATCCGCGCGTTCTACGCCGACAAGGCGGGCGTACGCCCGGCGCTGCGCACCGAGCCGCGGCTCGCCGACGAGGACCGCCCCGGCTGACACCACCGCGTCAGCCGCGCGCCACGCGGTCGTAGGCGCCTGCGGCGAGGTCCTCGACCAGGGTCGGGCCGACGGGCTCCCAGCCCAGCCGCTCGCGGGTGATCGCGCTCGACGCGACGGCGTCCATGCCCCAGAACCGGCTGAGCCAGCCGAAGTGGTCGGCGGCGTCGGCCGGGTCGACGGAGACGGCGGGCAGGGGTTCGAGCAGACCACGACCGCGCAGATCGCCGAGCGCGCCGGCGTCACCGAGCGCACGTACTTCCGGCACTTCGCCGACAAGCGCGAGGTGCTGTTCGACGGTGTGCACGAGCTCGAGGCGGCCGTCGGGGCGGCGATCACCGCCGCGCCCGACGCCGACGACCCCCTCGACGCCCCGTCGCCGACGAGGTGCGGTCCGCGCTCGCGGCCCTGCGCGCCCAGGCCCGCCGCTAGGCTCGCCGTCGTGCCCGACACCGGAACGACCACCCCGTTCACCGCTGACCTGCCGGCCAGGGTCGTCCTCCGGCTGCTGCACCGCGACGACGGCCCGGCCCTCGCAGCCGCCTACACCCGCAACCGCGAGCACCTCGAGCCGTGGGAGCCGGCCCGGCCGGAGCAGTTCTTCGAGGCCGCCTACCATGCGGAACGCATCCCGGTCGAGCTGCTCGCGCACGGGTCGGGGCGGGGCGTCCCCCTCGTGCTGGAGCGCGACGGCGAGGTCGTCGGCCGCGTGAACCTGTCCGACATCGTGCTCGGGGCGTTCCGCAACGCCCACCTGGGCTACTGGGTCGACGCCTCGCTCGCCGGGCGCGGCGTCATGACCGCGGCCGTCGAGGCCGCGTGCGCGCACGCCCGCGACGACCTGGGCCTGCACCGCGTCCAGGCGGCGACCCTGCTGCACAACGCGGCGTCACAGAAGGTGCTCGCGCGGACCGGTTTCGAGCGCATCGGCACCGCGCCGTCCTACCTCCGGATCGCCGGACGCTGGCAGGACCACGCCCTCTTCCAGCGCATCCTCCACGACGACTGACCCCGCAGCGGCAGGGTCCACCGCCGCGGACCGACGTCGACGGCGCACCACGAGCGCGACCACCCCGCCGGCCGCCGCCAGCACCAGCACGACCAGGCCGGCCCCGGCGGCCGTGGAGAGACCGGCCCGGTCCGACGCCGCGCCCGCGCGCTCGGCGGCAGCGTCCAGGTCGCCGGCGGCGAGGTCGTCCCGCGCCCGCTCGGCCGACCGGTCGACGCCGAGCACCAGCGCCCCCAGCTCCGTCACCGGGTCGCGGTCCGCG
>JADHZE010000287.1:0-2417 GCA_026934365.1 Isoptericola sp. QY 916
GCCGTAGCCCGGCGCGTCGAGGGCGCCGCCGAGCAGCGTCACCGCCTGGTCGGAGCCGTTGACGACGAGCAGCGTGGCCCGGCGGTCGGCGTACTGGGTGCGGTCCTGCCGCAGCTCGGCGCTCAGGCCCTGCGCGACGCCGCTCGGCAGCGGCGCGGCGTCGTCGCCCCGGGACGTGCAGGCCGTCGCCAGGACGGCGAGGCCCACCGCGAGCCCGACGGCGCGACGGGCGCGCACGTCACGCCCCCTCCGCCGACGACGAGCGCGCGGGGCGGTCGATGACGCGCGTCATGACCAGAGACGTGCGCGTCTTGTCCACGCGGGCGCTGGCGCGGATGGCCTCGACGGTGCGCTCCACGTCGGCCATGTTCCCGGCCATGATCTGCACCATCGCGTCGGCCTCGCCGGTCACGGTGTCGACCCGCACGATCTCGGGGATGGTCGCCAGGTCGCGGCGCAGCGTGGCGGGGGAGACGTTGCCGCGGCAGAACAGCTCCACGTAGGCCTCGACGCCCCACCCCAGCTCCTCGGGCGCCACCCGCACCGTGAACCCGGTGATCTCGCCGCGCGCCAGCATGACGTCCACCCGCCGCTTCACCGCCGGCGCGGACAGCCCCACGTCGGCGCCGATGTCGGCGTAGGTCGCGCGCCCGTCGCGCAGCAGGTGGCCGACGATCCTGCGGTTCACCGCGTCCATGCCGTCACCATGCCCTCTCCATGCCCGAATTCTTCAACCGCCGCGCACGATCCGCCACGTCGGGGCCCCGAACGCGCAACGGATCGGGCGTCGGGCGCAACGTCCGCGGCCCTAGCGTCCCGGTCATGACGGCCCTCACCACGCCGACGACGACGTCGGCCACGGTTCCCCAGCCCGCGAGCGCGGAGCGCACGGCGACCCCGCGCCGCTTCCTCATGTGCCCGCCCACCTACTTCGACGTGGTCTACGCGATCAACCCGTGGATGGACCTCGGCGTGCCGGTCGACGCCGGCCGGGCGCTCGCGCAGTGGGAGCACCTGCGCGCCACCTACGAAGCCCACGGCCACCACGTCGAGGTGATCGACCCCGTGCCCGGGCTGCCCGACATGGTCTACGCCGCGAACGGCGGCGTGGTGCTCGGCGGCCGCGCGCTGGCCGCGCGGTTCACCTACCCGGAGCGGCGGCCCGAGGGGATCGCGTACGAGGCGTGGTTCGCCGGCGCGGGTGACGGCGTCGTCAGCCTCGGCCAGGCGGCCGAGCAGAACGAGGGCGAGGGCGACCTGCTGCTCGTCGGCGACGTCATGCTTGCCGGCACCGGCTTCCGCACCTCCCGCGCCGCGCACGCCGAGGTCGCCGCGCTGCTCGGCGTCGAGGTCGTGACCCTCGAGCTCGTGGACCCCCGCTACTACCACCTCGACACGGCGCTCGCGGTGCTCGACGGCGGCCCGTCGCCGCTGGTCGCGTACCTGCCGGAGGCCTTCAGCCCGGCGTCGCAGGCCGTGCTCGCGGAGCGCTACCCGGACGCCATCGTCGCCACCCCCGAGGACGCCGCCGTCCTCGGCCTCAACGCCGTGTCCGACGGGCTGCACGTGTTCCTCACCGACCGCGCCACCGGCATGCACGCCCGCCTGCGCGAGCGCGGCTTCGAGCCCGTCGGGGTCGACCTGTCCGAGCTGCTCAAGGGCGGCGGCTCCGTGAAGTGCTGCACCCTCGAGCTGCGTCCCGCCCTCGCCGCTCCCCTGAGCCAGGAGGCCCGCGCATGACCACGTCCACCAGCAGGGTCCCGTTCCTCGACGTCGCGTCCATGGCGCGCTGGGTGGCGCACCGCGGCCCGGAGGCCCTCATCGGGCACCTCGTGGACGCCCTGGAGGTCGACTTCGCACGCTGGCCCGACCTGGACAAGCGCCCGCGCATCGCGTCGCACTCGCGCGACGGCGTCATCGAGCTCATGCCGACGTCCGACGACGTCACCTACGGCTTCAAGTTCGTCAACGGGCACCCCCGCAACCCGGCGCGCGGCTTCCAGACGGTCACCGCGTTCGGCGTGCTCGCCGACGTGCGCAACGGCTACCCCACGTTCCTCGCGGAGATGACGCTGCTCACCGCGCTGCGCACCGCGGCGACGTCGGCGCTCGCCGCCCGCTACCTGGCGCGCTCCGGCTCGCGCACCCTCGCGCTGATCGGTGCGGGCTCGCAGTCGGAGTTCCAGGCCCTGGGGATGCGGGCGGCGCTCGGGATCACGCACCTGCGCGTCTGGGACACCGACCCCGGCGCGCAGGCCAAGCTCGCCCGGCACGCTCGCGCCCTCGGCTTCGAGGTGCACGAGGCGAGCAGCGGGGAGGACGCCGTCACCGGCGCCGACGTGATCACCACCTGCACGGCGGACAAGACGAACGCGACGGTGCTCACGCACGACATGGTGTTCCGCCTCGCCCACCCG
>JADHZE010000287.1:2465-3969 GCA_026934365.1 Isoptericola sp. QY 916
CTCGACCCGGCGATCCTGCGCGACGCCGAGGTGTTCGTCGAGTACGAGCCGCAGACCCGCGTCGAGGGCGAGATCCAGCAGACGCCGGACCTCGTCGTCACCGAGCTGTGGGAGGTCGTGGCCGGCCGCCGCGACGGGCGCCGCGGCGCCCCCGCCTCGGCGGGGCCGGGGGAGACGTTCGCGCGGCACGCGGGCGACCGGCACACCCCGGACGACACCACCGTGACGGTCTTCGACTCCGTCGGGTTCGCCGTCGAGGACTGGGCCGCGCTGCGGTTCGTGCGCGACGACGTCCCCGACGCCCTGCTGCAGCACCTGGACCTCGTCGCCGAGCCGGAGGACCCGAAGGACCTCTACTCGCTGGTGCTCGCGGCCGAGGACGACGACCACGCCGACGCCCGCCGCGCGCTGGACCGGCTCATGGGCCTGGCCGGGCGCGGCCACGTCGAGGCGCTCGCGACCGCGCGGTCCTGACCCGCGCCGCCGCACCGACCCGGCCCCGACCGTGGCCGCCCGCTCCCCGGGGGCGGCCACGGCTGCCGGCGACGGTCACGCGCCGTCGCGCACGAGGGCCGGGAGCTCCGCGAGGGTGCGGATCCGGTGGGTGGCGGCCGAGAAGTCCTGCGAGGCCGTGAAGTCGTGGTGGACGACGGCGCAGTCGATGCCCGCCGCGACCGCGGCGGCGAGGCCCCGCGACGAGTCCTCGACGACCAGCGCCTCCTCCGGCGCGGCCCCCAGGGCCCGCAGGGCGGTCAGGTACGGCTCCGGGTGCGGCTTGGCGCGCACGTAGTCCTCGCGCACGAGGACGACGTCCATGAACGGCAGGATGTCGCCGCCCTCGTGGATGAGGTCGAAGTCCACGCGACGTGACGTCGTCACGATCGCCATGCGGACGTGCGGCGCCAGCGCCGCCAGGACGTCGAGGACGCCGTCGATCTCGATGGCCTCCGTGCGCAGGTACTCCTGGTAGTAGCGGTCGCGGACCGCCCGTTGGCGGTCGATCGTGGCCTCGTCGATCCCGGCGGCCCGCGCCTGGGCCCAGGTGGCCTGGCCGTGGTGCATGTCGCGCAGGTACCGGCCCCGGTCCTGCGTGAAACCGACGTCCGCGAGGGCCCGCTCCCCGGCACGGTAGTACCAGGGCTCGGTGTCCACCAGGACGCCGTCGTGGTCGAAGAGCACGTACTCCTTCACGCCCCCGAGCCTGCTCCACCTCCGCGCGGGCGTCACCGTCGTCCCGCCCCCTGAGACCTGCCTGGTCGGGGGCTTGCCGGAACCCTGGGGTGCGCTGCCATCATGAGCCCCGCGAGCGCGCCGTCGGCGCGCCGCTGGAGACCCAGGGACGGGGGCACCGTGACCGAGACCGGCGGTGACGACGCGCCGGCGCGCGCGGGCTATGTCGACGACGCGATCCGGCGGATGCGGGTCGCCGCCGCGGCCGCCGGGCGCGGGGGAGCGCCCGGCGCGGCCGGGACCGCGGACCCCCAGGTGCTGCGCACCGCCCTCG
>JADHZE010000288.1 GCA_026934365.1 Isoptericola sp. QY 916
CGGCTCGTCGCGGGCGTGCGCGCCGTCGACCCGGAGGCGGTGCTGCGCGGCCCCGACCCGGGCCGCACCGCGGGCGACGGCGCCGCCGCGCGGCTTCCGGCCAACGCGCACTTCACGTTCCCCGGCGCCGAGGGCGACTCGCTGCTCTACCTGCTGGACTCCGCGGGAGTGCAGGCCTCCACCGGGTCGGCGTGCCAGGCGGGCGTGCCGCAGCCGTCGCACGTGCTGCTCGCGATGGGCGTGCCGGAGCTCGAGGCCCGCGGCGCGCTGCGCTTCTCGCTCGGCGCGACGTCGACCGCCGCGGACGTCGACCGCCTCGTCGCCGCGCTGCCCCAGGTCGTCGAGCGGGCCCGCGCGGCGGGCCTCGTGTCCGCGCCGGCCGGTGCGGGGGGCACGGCATGAGGGTGCTGGCCGCCATGTCGGGCGGCGTGGACTCGGCCGTCGCCGCGGCGCTCGCCGTGGAGGCGGGGCACGACGTGGTCGGCGTGCACATGGCCCTGAGCCGCAACCGCGACCAGTTCCGCACCGGCTCGCGCGGCTGCTGCTCCATCGAGGACGCCGGCGACGCGCGCCGCGCCGCGGACGTGCTCGGCATCCCGTACTACGTCTGGGACCTCTCGGAGACGTTCGAGCAGACCGTCGTCGCCGACTTCCTGCGAGAGTATTCGGCCGGCCGCACCCCGAACCCGTGCGTGCGCTGCAACGAGCACATCAAGTTCGAGGCGCTCCTCGACAAGGCCACGGCCCTCGGGTTCGACGCCGTCGCCACCGGCCACTACGCGCAGGTCGTGACGCGCGAGGCCGCCGACGGCACCGCGACCCGCGAGCTGCACCGGTCGCCGAACGACGAGAAGGACCAGTCCTACGTGCTGGCCGTGATGGGCCCGGAGCGCCTGGCGCGCGCGATGTTCCCGCTCGGCGGCTTCGCCTCCAAGGCCGAGGTGCGCGCGGAGGCCGAGCGGCGCGGCCTGTCCGTGAGCGCCAAGCCGGACTCCTACGACATCTGCTTCGTGGCCGACGGCGACACCCGCGGCTTCCTGCGCGACCGGCTCGGCTCGCGCCCGGGCGAGGTCGTGGACACCGACGGCGCCGTCGTCGGCGCGCACGACGGCGCGTACGCGTTCACGGTCGGCCAGCGCAAGGGCCTGGGCCTCGGCCACCCCGCCGCCGACGGGCGCGCCCGGTACGTGGTGGACGTGCAGACGTCGACCAACACCGTCGTGGTCGGGCCGGCCGAGCTGCTCAGCGTGGACCGGATCGAGGCGGGGAAGGCGGTGTGGCTCGCCGCCCCGGAAGGTGACGTTGGGAGCACGTGGCTCGACGACGTCGAGGTGCAGGTCCGCGCCCACGGCGCCCCCGTGCCCGCCCGCGTGCGGGCGACGACGGCGGACGGCGTCCCGGCGATGGAGGTGGAGCTCACCGGCCGCCCGCTGCGCGGCGTCGCGGCCGGGCAATCGCTGGTGGTGTACCGCGGCACGCGGGTGCTCGGCCAGGGCACCGTCGCGCGCGCCTGGCGCGGCTGACGCCGTCCCCGAACGGGTCCGGACGGGCTCAGCCCCGCGCGAGCCGCTGCCGGCGCGCCTCGTACAGCACGATCGACGCGGCGTTCGAGGCGTTGAGCGAGCTGGCCGAGCCGGCCATCGGGATCGCCACCGTGACGTCGGCCGCCTCGCGCCAGCCCCTCGACAGCCCGGCGGTCTCGTTGCCGACGGCGAGGAGAACCGGGCCGGTGAGATCGACGTCGGCGGGCGCGGCGTCGCCGTCCTCGTCGGTCGCGACGACGGTCACCGGGCGCCCGGCGGCACGGTGCGCGCCCACCCAGTCCATGACCTCGCCGTGCGAGGCCGCCCGGACGACGGGCAGCGCGAAGAGGGAGCCGGTGGTCGCGCGCACGGCCTTCGGGTCGTAGGGGTCGGCGGCGTGACCGGTGACGACGAGGCCGTCGGCGCCGAACGCGTCCGCGGACCGCACGACCGCGCCGACGTTGCCCGGTTGGGTGGGGCGGTCGAAGACGACGCCCAGGAACGACGGACCCACCGGGACGCGCGCCAGGTCGTCGGCGGGCATCGCGACCACGGCCAGCAGCTCGCTGGCGCCCTCGTCCTTCTCGGCGAGCTCGGCGAGCAGGTCGGGCGACATCGCGATCGTCTCGGCGCCCGTGGCCTGCAGCATCTCCTGGGCCCACGACGACAGCCGGCGGTCCGTCTCGTGCAACAGCGTGCGCACCTGCCAGCCCTGCTCGACCGCCATCGTGATCGGGCGGACGCCCTGCACCAGGAACTCCCCGGCGCGACCGCGCTTGGTGCGGTTCGTGAGCAGCGTCTGCAGCTGCTGGAAACGGGCGTTGCGCACGGTGATCCGCATGGGCGCAGTCTCCCACGGCGGCGGTGGCGCTCAGCGACGCAGCTCGTGCTCCCACCACACCTGGTCGCGCATGACCCAGTGCTCGGCCTCGAGCCCGTCGGCGACGCGCACCAGGTGCATCTCGCGCACGGTGAAGCGCCGGTGCGAGGGCGCGACGCCGAGGAAGAACCCCGAGTGCAGGGCGCTGAACGCGACGTGCAGCGACACCAGGTCGCCCTCGGTGACGGCGTGCAGCACCTCGACGCGCTGCTCGTCGAACGCGTCGTGGAACCAGTGCATCGTCGCGACGAGCGCGTCGGGGCCGCCGGCGCAGCCCGGCAGCACGTCGTGGTTGCGGAACCCGGGCGCGAGCTGGCGCCGCAGCACCGCCTCGGCGCCCGACGGCATGGCGTTGGCGTGCACGCGGGTGGCGACCGCCCGGGGGGTGGACAGCACGGTCGACGACCCGCCCGAGGGGTGCACGAGCGGTGACGTGGGGGCCCGGCCCGCGGGTGCCGCGGGCGCCTGGTCGAGGATGACGGACATCGGGACTCCTTCGTCGGACCGTTACCGTGCTCCTACCCTTCGAGAGCGGCGACCGGCCGTGCCATGACGGGGTGGGAGAGGTGACATCGGGTGACATCGGGCGACAGCGTGGTGGAGGTCGTGGGCGGGCGCCCGGCCGGAGCGAGGGCGGACGCGTGACGGCGGTCTCCGGCCACGGGCCGTGGCCCGGCGGCGCGCGCGACGAGCTCGTGGCGCAGCAGACCGTGCTCGACGACCTGGCGTCGCTGCCGACCGGCGTCGACCCGGTCCCGTTCCTCGCCCAGCTCACCGGTCGCGGGCCGGGGGCCGACGCCGTCGGCCGGACGGCGGCGCTGCTGGCGGAGATGCCGGTCGAGCTGGGCCCGCACGGCTGGAAGCTGACCGACCACCCCGGCGCCGACCTGCGCCGCGCGGAGTCCCTGCTGCGGGAGGACCTGTCCGCGCTGGCGGTGGCGGCCGTGGGGCACGACGGCCCGCTCGCCGTCGAGCTCACCGGCCCGTGGACCCTCGCCGCCCAGCTGTGGTCGGCGCGCGGCGACCGCGTCCTGGCCGACGCCGGCGCCCGCCGCGACCTGTCGCTCGCGCTGGCCGAGGCGGTCCGCCGCCACGTGGCGGACGTGCGCGCCCAGGTCCCCGGCGCGACGCCGGTCGTGCAGCTCACCGAGCCCCTGCTGGGCCAGGTGCACGCGGGCGTCCTGCCCAGCTTCTCCGGCTACTCCCGCCTGCGGGCGGTGCCCGGGCCCGACGTCGTCGAGGGGCTGCGACCCGTCGTCGACGCCGCGCACGAGGCCGGTTCCCGCGTCGTCGTGCACCTCGGCGCCACCTGGGTGGGCGTGCCGCCCGTCGCGCTGGCGGGGGCGGACGCCGTCGGGCTGGACCTCGCCGACGTCGGCGGCGCGGGGGAGGCGGCGGGCTGGAACGAGCGCGCCTGGGAGCTGCTCGCCCGCGCGACCGAGCGGGGCATGGGCCTGTGGGCCGGGCTGCCGCCCGCCACCGTCTCGCAGTGCTCCGGGCCGCAGCTCGG
>JADHZE010000289.1 GCA_026934365.1 Isoptericola sp. QY 916
CGCCGCCTTGGCGGCGGCGAGGTCACGCGGGTTGAGGTCGAGGCGGCAGCCCTCGCACCGGCTCCCGCGCAGCGCCGCGGCGCCGACGCCGCCGAGCTGGGCGCGCAGCTTGTCGTACAGGGCGAGGAGGCCGGCGTCGAGCCCGGCCGCGGTCGCCTCCCGCTCCGCCTTGACCTTCGACCCGGTCGCGTTGATCTCGGCCCAGGCCTCGTCTCGCTCGGCGGTGGCCTTCGCCTTCGCCGCCTCGAGCTCGGCGTGCGCCGACTCCACCTCGGCCAGCGAGCCCTGGTGCGCCTCCAGGCGCTCCATGACCTCGATCTCCGCGTCCTCGAGCACCGACTGGCGGCGGGCGAGCGACTCGAGCTCGCTCACCAGGGCCTGGGAGTCCTTCGCCGACAGGGCGCCGGAGTCCAGCTTCTGCTGGTCCCGCTCGGCGCGCGTGCGCACCTGGGCGACGTCGGACTCCGCCTTGGCGAGCTCGCGCTCCAGGTCGGCCACGGCCGTGCGCGAGTCGACGAGCGAGGTGTGCAGGTCGCCGATGCGGCCGTCGAGCTCCGCGATGGTCGCCAGCGCCGGGTGGTTGCGGCGCTGGTGGACGAGCTGCTGCAGCCGGGTGTCGAGGGCCTGGACCTCGAGCAGTCGGCGCTGGTCCTCGGGGGGTGCAGTGGCCACGGGCGGGTCCTCTCGCAGTGATTCAGCTGGTGGGGCGGTCGGTCGCGCGCACGCTGCTCGCCACCCGCGCGGTCCACGGGTCGGTGCCGATCGTGCTCACCCTCGTGGTCACCGTACCTTCTCCGGAACCGTCTCCGGTCTCCCCTCCGGCCCGCTCCCCGAGCCGCGCCAGGACGTCGTCGGCGGCGTACGCGAGCCACGGCCACTCGCTCGCGAAGTGGGCCACGTCCACGAGGAACGGCGTCGCCGCGCCGGTGGAGGTCCGGGACTCGAAGTCGGCCCGCTCCCGCAGCTCCGACGCGGGGTGGTGGCGCAGGTCCGCGGTCACGTACACGTCGACGGCGGCGGCGCGGACGGCGTCGAACAGCGAGTCCCCGGATCCGCCCACCACGGCGGCGGTCGCGACCGGGGCGTCGAGGTCGCCGGCGACGCGCACGCCCTGCGCCGTCGCCGGCAGCACGGCCGCGACGTGCTCGGCGAACGCGCCCAGCGTCGTGGGCTCGGCGAGCCGGCCGACCCGCCCGATCCCCCGGACCGCACCGGCATCGACGCCGTCGGGCCCCACGACCAGCGGGCTCCGGTCGGTGATGCCGACGAGATCGGCGAGCGCGTCCGCGACGCCGCGCGGGGCGGCGTCGGCGTTGGTGTGCGCCACGTACAGGCCGCAGCCCGCGCGCAGGAGCCGGTGCACCACGTCGCCCTTGAACGTCGTCGCCGCGACCGAGTGCACGGGCCGCAGGAACAGCGGGTGGTGCGTGACGAGCAGGTCCGCGCCCCAGGCGACCGCCTCGTCGATCACTGCGGCCACCGGGTCGACGGCGAACAGGATCTTGCGCACCGGCGCCGCGGGGTCCCCCACCACCAGGCCGACGGCGTCCCAGCCCTCCGCCGTCGACGGCGGGTACAGGTCCTCGAGGGCGGCGACGACGTCGTGCAGCCTCGGCGGATTCTCCGGAGTGCGCGGTGCCGCGGTGTCTGTGGTCCCGATGGTCATGGCACCGACCCTAGAGCCGGGGCCGGTCACTTGGCGTCGGCGTAGGAATCGACCGCCGCGACGGTGAGCGGGAAGTCGACCGGGAAGTCCCCGAACAGCAGGCGGCCCGCCTCCTCGGCGGCGGCGCGCACCTCGGCGGCGACCACGTCGGCGAGCTCGCGCGGAGCGTGCACCACCACCTCGTCGTGCAGGAAGAACGCGAGGTGCGGGCGGTCGGCGAACGGGGCGGGCGCCAGGCCCGGCCGCGCGCCGTCCGCGACCCCGAGCGCCCAGAGCCGACGACGGATCGACGCGAGCCAGCACAGCGCCCACTCCGCCGCGGTGCCCTGCACCACGAAGTTGCGGGTGAACCGCCCCCACGACCGGGTGGCGGACCGGGCGCGGGCCGCGGCGTCGGCCCCCGCGTCGTCGGCGAACGCGCCCGCCTGCGCCTCGTCCCACGCGGAGCCCGGGGCCGGGGACGACCGGCCGAGCCACGTCGTCACGACGCCCCCGCGCTCCCCCGTGCGGGCGGCCTCCTCCACCAGCGCGATCGCCCGCGGGTACTCCCGCCCCAACCGCGGCAGCACCTGGGCGCTCGCCCCGGTGGTGCCCCCGTACATCGCGCCGAGCATGCCCACCTTGGCCAGCTCCCGGGTGGGCACCGCCCCGGACGCGACGATGCCGGCGTAGAGGTCGCCGGCGCGGCCCGCCGTCGCCATGGCCTCGTCACCCGCCATGCCCGCCAGGACGCGCGGCTCGAGCTGCGCGACGTCCGCCACGACGAGGCACCAGCCCGGGTCGGCGACCACCGCCCGTCGCACGCCCTTCGGCAGCTGCAGCGCCCCGCCACCGGTGGACGCCCAGCGGCCGGTCACCACGCCGCCCACCACGTACTCGGTGCGGAACCGGCCGTCGGTCACCCACTCGTCGAGCCAGTGCCAGCCGTTCGCCGTGAGCAGGCGGTAGAGGTTCTTGTACTCCAGCAGCGGAGCGACGACGGGGTGGTCGAGCTTTTCCAGCTCCCACTTGCGCAGGCTGCGCGTCCCGACGCCGGCGTACTGCATCGCCTTGAGCAGGTCAGGGTGCGAGTCGGGGTTGAGCGACGGCGGAGCGTCGAGGGCCGTGCGGATCTGTCGCGCGAGCTCCTCGAGCCGCGCGGGACGCTGCCCCTCGGGCGGCCGGGGACCGAGCGCGTCGGTGAGGATCGCGTCGTGCACGTCCGCGCGCCACGGCAGCCCGGCGTGGTGCATCTCGGCCGCGACCAGCGCACCCGCCGACTCCCCCGCCGCGAGCAGCCGCAGCCGCCCGGGCGCCGACGAGCCGCGCACCGCGTCCTCCTGGCGCCGCAGCTCCGCCACCGGGTCGACCGCCCCCGCGCCCAGCGGGGCCGGGGCGGACCGCTCCGGCGCCGCGAGGTCGAAGAGCGCCGCGCCCTGCGGCACGCGGCGGGCGCCCACCGGCGGCGCCGCGCCCGCCGGCGTCGGGGTCATCGCGTCCCACGCGCCGACCCCCGCCGCCGCGAGCTCCGAGCCCGCGGTGGCCGTGGAGTGCCGCAGGATGCGGTGCACGAGCCGCAGGTCGTGCGACCGCTCCACGCGGACGCCCGCCCGCAGCAGGCCGGGGTACCAGCGGTTCGTGTCGTCCCACGTCCAGCGCGGCACGGCCGCACCGCCGTGCACCCCGCCCTCCGCATCGGCCACGAGCGCGGGGAGGTCCGCGGCGGGCACGGCGCGCTGCGTACCGTCGTGCAGGCGGACCGTGCCGCCGGGCTCTCGGGTCAGGACGACGTGCACGCCGCCATCCTGCCGTGCGCCACCGACGCACGATCGACGCGCCGCACCCGCGCCGCTCGCCGCGCGACGAGACCGTCGATATGGTGCGCTGGCCGGGGTCGGCGCACCCGGCCGCCCACCCGCGCCCCAGGAGGACCGCATGACGACCGAGCAGCCCGTCGAGACCGTCGAGACCGTCGACGTCGTGGTGATCGGCACCGGCCCGGGCGGGGAGGACGCGACCGGCCGGCTGGCCCGCGCGGGGCTCGACGTCGTGGCCGTCGAGGCGCGCCTCGTCGGCGGCGAGTGCCCGTACTTCGGCTGCATACCGACGAAGATGATGGTGCGCGCGTCGGACGCGCTCGCCGAGGCCCGCCGCGCGGCCACGCTGGCCGGGCGGGTCGACGTCGCGCCGGACTGGGCGCCCGTCGCG
>JADHZE010000029.1 GCA_026934365.1 Isoptericola sp. QY 916
CGCACGACCTTCGTCCCGTCACCCATCCCAACACCCCTCACCAGATCAGGTGTTGCGACGACCGCTTGAACCCGCCGCACTGGGAGCTGTCAGGGCCCAAGAGCAGGTGTACGTGCGCGTGGTCCTGACAGGGCGCGGGCGGTCAGTCGGCGCGGCGTGCGGCGTCGAGCTGGGACTCCAGGTGGAAGACCTCCTCGAGCTGGACGAAACCCTCGTCGGGGCGCCCCTCGGCGGGCTCGAAGAAGTCCTTCATGGCGGCCTGCCAGCGCTCGTTCACCTCGCGGGCGGCCATGTCGCGCTGGGCTCGCTCGTAGTCATCGGTGCGCAGGACGCCGACGAGCAGGCCGTCGGCGCCGAGGAACAGGCGGTAGTCGTGCCAGCCGGTCTCTGCCAGCGCCTCGAGCATCTCGGGCCAGACGGCGGCGTGCGCTGCCTTGTACTCGTCGAGGCGGTCGCGTCGTACGCGGGACACGAAACAGACGTGCGTCGTTGCGCCGTCGTCGGTGAAACGGTTCATAGCATGAAACCTAGCAACACGCGACGGCGCCGGGCAGCAACCAGGCCGGCGCCCAGGTACCTCTACGCTGGAGCCCAGGCGCGACGACGCGCCCGAACCCGAGGAGCAGCCCATGACGACGACCGCCCCCCGCCGCCGCGCGTCGATCAGCGACGTCGCGCGCCAGGCCAAGGTGTCGGTCGGCACGGTCTCGAACGTGCTCAACCGTCCGGACCGCGTCTCCCCGGCCACGCGCGAGCGGGTGCTCGCCGCCATCGACGACCTCGCGTTCGTGCCCAACGGGTCCGCGCGCCAGCTCCGCGCCGGCACCATCACGACGGCGGGCGCCATCGTGCTCGACGTCTCCAACCCGTTCTTCACCGACGTGGCGCGCGGCATCGAGGACCGCCTCGAGGAGGCGGACTACACCCTCATGCTCGCCAGCTCCGACGAGAAGCCGGAGCGCGAGGCCCGCTACCTGCGCCTCTTCGAGGAGCACGGCGTGCAGGGCGTCATGGTCGTGCCGGCCACGCAGGACCTCGAGCACCTCGAGACCCTCCGCGCCCGGGGGCTGCGGGTGGTGCTGCTCGACCGCCCGTCGCCGGTCGACACGCTGTCGTCCGTGGCCGTCGACGACCGCGCGGGCGCCGCCGCCGCCGCACGCCACCTCGTCGACCTCGGGCACGAGCGGATCGCCTTCCTCAACGGCCCGCACACCATCCGCCAGTGCGCCGACCGCAGCGCCGGCCTGCACGACGCGCTCGTGGAGCTCGGCCTCGACCCCGTCGAGGCGCTGGTCGAGATCACGATCTCCACCCTCAACGCCGACGGCGGCCAGACCGGCACCGAGCAGGTGCTCGCGCTTGCCGAGCGCCCGACGGCCACGATGTGCGTCAACGACCTCACCGCCCTCGGCGCCCTGCGCACGCTCCGCGCCGCCGACGTCCCCGTGCCGTCCGGCATGGCGGTCGTGGGGTACGACGACGTCACCTTCGCAGGCGAGCTGGCCACGCCGCTGACGTCGGTGCGCCAGCCGACGCACCAGCTCGGCCACCGCGCGGCGGACCTGCTGCTGGACCCGGACGACGTCGTCGAGCAGGTGACGTTCCAGCCCGAGCTCGTCGTCCGCGAGTCCACGACCGGCGTCGGCTGAGCCGCAGCCCCCGCCTGCCGACCGCGACCCCGCGCTCCGCGCGCGCCGGCCCACCGAGACCAGTGGGTGCCGGCCATCCGGGCTCAGAGCACCTCAAAGCGGGCCAAAAAGGCTTATCGTCATAATCCAGGTTATCGGTTATGGACTAGTGCGCGTTGCATCTGATGCAAGAACTCGCACCTAGGTGCGATGACAGCGTCGCTGCAGGTCAGCAGCACAGTCCGTCGCCTTGGGCGCGCTAACGCCGTCGACTCGCGCCGCCTCGCCGCAGGTCGCCCTACGTTTCGTGCATCAGATGCACGATTCCTCGAAAGGGCGGTTCCGTGCTCGTGAGCACGCACCTCTAGCGCGGGCCTGTGGCGTCCGCGCCCGGGTGACCCTGCCGTCTTGCTCCGGCCTCCGCAGGCCCCGCCGCCTGCAGGGCGCTCAGGATCGGCTGCCCCCAACCCGTGGCGCCGCACCGGTTGCCCCCGACACTCAACCGCTCTACCTTGCATCACACAGGGGGCATTCAGCCAGCTCAAAGGAGATCGGCAGATGACATCTCGGCGCGCGCTACGATCGGCCCTCGTAAGCACCGCACTAGTACTACAGCCGTAGATCGTGACGTTGACCTGCGCGGATGCGTCGATGGTAGTGCGCGGCTCGGGCCCGGGCTTGGTGGCGTCGTCGCCAGGTGGACCAGTCCAGGACGATGCCGATGCTTTTTGTCACGACGCCGTTGAGGGCGTTGAACAGGCGTCGGGCCTCTGCGACGGTGATCGCGATCAGCCCGGGTCGGCGTTCGGCGTCGCTGCGCGCGATGGCGGCGATGACTGTGAGGAACGCGTGGGCGAGCATCGCCAGGGTGGTCCATCGGTGCCAGGAGTCCCAGCGGCGGACTTGGTGCTGGTCGAGGCCGACGAGTCCTTTGGCAGCCTGGAAGTTTTCCTCGATGCGCCACCGCTGTCCGGCCACGCGCACCAGCGTGGCCATCGGTGTCTGCTCGGGGGTGTGGCACAGGTGGTAGGCGAGCTCGCCGGTGGCGTCGTTGCGGCGTACCAGCAGCATCTGCTCGCCGCCGGTGAGCGAGTCGGTCTCGGCGGCGGGCCTGTGGTCGGGCTCGATGCTGATCAGCGCCCAGGAGTAGTAGCGCGGACCCTTGGACCCTTCGCCCGCCGAGTACGTCTGCCACGCCGAGTCGGGCATGCTGGCGGCGAGGTCACGCACGGGCATCTTCCCGGCGCGGGTGGTCACCTGCCGGGAGGCGGCGACTTGCATGACGTAGCCCAGGCCGTGGGCACGGACGGCGGCGCGCAGCTTCGCATCCCCGCCGTAGACCTCATCGCCGGCGACCCACGCCGCCGGGGTGCCGGCCGCCACGGCACGGTCGATCATCGCCGCGGCCAGCTGTGGCTTGGTCGCGAACCCGGCCGCGTCCGGAACGCCGGCACGCTGGCGGCGGGCGGGGTCGTCGCACCAGGACTTCGGCAGATACAGGGCCCGGTCGATGAACGCGTGCCCGGCCGGGGCGGCGTAGGTCAGGTAGACCGCGACCTGCGCGTTCTCGATTCGGCCCGCGGTGCCGGTGTACTGACGCTGCACCCCGACGGTGGCGGTGCCCTTCTTCAGGTCTCCGGTCTCGTCGATCACGAGCACCGCACCCTCGTCGGCGAGATGGTCCAGCACGTAGCCGCGCACGTCGTCCCGGGCCCCATCGGCGTCCCATGCCGCGCGCCCGAGCAGGTGCTGCAGCCCGTGCGGCGAGGCGTGGCCCGCGTGCTCGGCGATCGTCCAGCAGTTCTTGCGCTCCAGCGGCGCGATCAACCCGGCCACGAAGTCTCGCGCGTGAGCCAGCGGCTCACGGCGGGCGAACCGCCCCGAGATCCGTCCCACCGCGGAGGCGAACTCCGCCTCCCACCGACCAGCCGCTACCCTGCGATCCGCGGCCACCGCCACGGAGTCGTTGTTCCACACAAGCATCGAACCCTGACGCGGTGGCCGTCCCTACGTCCAGGCCGTCTCGCAGCATCAGCGCAGGTCAGAGGTGCGCGATCCGCGACTGACCTACCACGCTGAGCTCCTACATTTGGGCGCTGCGAGTCTGCCAGGATGAGGCCATGGAAGACGTCCGCGCCCATACGACTCGACGGCCGGGCGCAGCCCTGACACCGCTCGAGTCCGCTCTGCTGGAGCGCATCTGCGCGGGTACCTGGCCAGGGTCTGAGGAAGCCAGGGCGCAACTCGTCCACGCGCGTTGGGGTGGCAAGGACCACGACGGCGACGCGTGCTTCCTCATTGATGTCCCTGCCGGGGCAGATGTGCCGAGGATCCCGTCGCGCGCAGGCGGTCCGATCGAAGCTCTTTCTGTCGTCGACGGGGACGAGCACCTGGGTCTGCTCGAGCTGTGGGTCGACGACGGCCGACTCCACTCGCTCGACTACAGCACCTTCAGCGACACGGCCAGCGAGACACTGCCCGAAGTTCACCTGCTCGACGCCAGCACCGCCCACAACGGCATGGAACAGAGTAGGTAAGCCGCCCGCCGCGATAACCGCCGAAGGGCAGGCCGTCGGACATCACGATCTACGGCTGTAGTACTAGTTGCAACTTTGGCAGCAGGGAGTTCACTCGCCACCGCACAAACGGCGACCGCATCGGCAAGGTGGTCGGGGTGTGAGTTCGAACACCCTTGGGCCAGTTGGACTGTTGGTGGCGACACCCCTGCAGCCCTGGATGATGAGTGGAGCGAGATATTCCGCTATGCGGCCAGTGCATGGGATGGGCCAACGACTATCGACCTAGAAGAAGCCATCAACTTCGGGCCTGCGATGATCGTGGCCGAGGTGATGGACTACGGCGACACCGACTGGTCCGGGCGGGCGCCAGATTTCAAGAATTGCGATATGCTCACCTTCTTTCATGACCGAATGCAGTTCATCGAGATGAACTCCTCTGAATTCTCGACCGCATCACTCACGATGAAGCGGAGCACTGCTGCCCACGAACTAGGCCATGTAATCGGGTTGGCGCACCCGACTGATCAGACAGAGGATATCTGGGAATCAGGCTGCGAAAATGTGATGCTTATGAATCACTATTGGAAGCCGAGGCAAGAGTGCAGCCGCACCTCTCCGCAGACGCCCGAACGAGAGGCAATTAATCAGTTGTACTCGAACAACGTGATCCCCTCTGCTCAAACGCGGAACCAACTCGCCACCCCCGCACCCGCGCCGGGTTCGCGGCCAATTGTGCTGGACTACACCGACAGCTTCGACACCCTCGACGAGGTGAGCAGTGAAGCTAAGGTCTCCGTGGTCGTTAAGCCGACGGGTGCGTCGCGCGTCGAACGCATCGGCAACGTGTCATTTACCGTAACTCAAGCCAGAGTGACAGAGTCGATCGTTGGCGAGGTGGAGCCTGGAGAGATCATCGAAATTCGTCAAGATGGAGACATTTCCCAGTACGCAGTCAATGCAGCCGAACTCTTGAAGTCGGACGCGACGTACCTCACCTATCTTCGAGAGTGGACGGCACCGGGGGGCGCCGCAAGCGATCAGTACATGATCGTTGGAGGTCAGGCAGCCTGGCGCATGGACGGAGAAATTGGACGGCTCGCTTCTGGTGGCTCGAAACTCCCTGCGACGGTGACCATCGCGGACCAGGCTGGTGACCGCGCGGTGCGATCGGCCAACTAGGCCCGGCATCGGAGGTTCGTGTCAGCCCTCCATGCTGCTGACACGAACCTTCGATTCTGAACGCGCACATTCATCGGTCTCGGACTGCTCGCAACGTAGGCTCACCCCATTCACCTCTACCCGAATTGTGGCGTCGCCTGGCGGGTAGTCGACGGGCACACGGACCGTTCCACTCGCTGCCCCTAGATTGTCAGGGTCGAGCAAACCGATAATCTGATGGCCTCCACCGTCGAATGGCCACAACTGAACTTCGTATTCTGCTGATTGAGGCAAGTTCTGAGAACAGCCGTCACCGTCGACGAGTCCAGGTACCGTGATCTCAAGTTCGTCACCTGCCGTGACACGGCTGGGAGTCAATTTCGGATCAGTAGGAGTGCAGGGCCCCGATCCCGGTAAAGAGCACGACGTCACCGAGGTCGCGATTAGGCCTCCGACCAGCAGCAGGAATACGATGCGCCGATTTCTCTGATTGGGCATCCTTGTCCTCTCACATATTTCGGGAGTTCATCTAGCTTGAGGGTAAGCCAGGCCACGCAATGCTGGCGGGTGGGGCCAGATCTGCCGCCAAGGAGAGGCGGTGAGGTCCAGCTCCCTGCGTGCGTAAAGGATAGTGGTGCCAGACGTCCGCGACCCGGGTCGTGGCGCACCGCTCCCCAACCCCGAGCCTCGTCCACCACGCTCGTACATCGTCCCATGCGCTTCACGCAGACCCCAGCTCGCCGCCTATGTCGTGGGGCATGTCCTCGTGCCTGGTGGTGCTGCTGGACATGTAGAGGTCTTCCCTGCCGCCGCCCTCGTCGTCTCCGGCCCCCGCCGAACTCGCGCCTCTCGAGCACGCACCTTTACCAGTTGACTGGTGCGAGTTCGAAAGTGGTCAGTTGCCCGTGGGAGGGACGACCTGCGCCAGCGAGCCGTGAATCTGGTCGATCGCCCCTGCCGGGTAGAGCGGCACCGCCAGCTCGCCATCATCGAACGGGCGCCAGACGACAGGAACGACCGAGCCGTCCGACTCGGTGAGCGTTCCGCCGTCGGCGGCTGGCGGTGGGTCCAACTGGCCGGAGTAAAGAGCGACGACCTCATGGCCGAGCTCGCCGTCGTACCGAAAGATGTTCTCGACCATGCCCAGGTAGGTGAGGTCGAGGATGCGCGCTCCGAGCTCCTCGTCCACCTCACGGATGATCGCTTCCCGATGTGTCTCCCCCAGTTCGACACTGCCGCCGATCAGGCGGTGGTAGCCCGCGGGGTTCTCGCTGGTCGGAACGTTGTAGCTGACGAGGTGGCGGGAGCCGTCGAAACTCGGCGCGACGAGCATGGCCTTCACCCGGATATAGGAGCGATCAACCGACATGGCCTCCATCATGCCGGGTTCGCCGCGCTCTAAACGCCCAGCCTCGAAGCGTCAGAACCGACCGACTCTGAGGTCCTAGCCCGGGGAACTCGCACCACACGAGCACGCGCCTCTACCAGTCAATGAGTACGAGTTGCATCTGACCCAAGAGCTCGCACCTGGAGTCACCTAGACGCTTCCGGGCGACAGGGAGGTTCGGCGATCTTGTCGCGTAGCGCGCCCCGACAGGACGAGCCGGGAACCGACCGGTTTGGGACTTGCCCGGGCCGGAACGGTCGTGGAGCATCGCTTCCATCCGACGCATTGCAGCGAGGAGACACGGGAGTGGACGTCGATGGCCGGCCCAAGGTGGTGTGCCTCTGCGGTTCCCTGCGCTTCCAGGATCTGTTCGAGTCGGAGCGGCGACGGTTGACTGCGCTGGGCGTAATCGTGCTCGGGCCGGAACCGATCGATGGGGCGCTGACGCCGACAACACGCGAGGCCCTCGGGCAACTCCACCTCCGGCGAATCGACCTCGCGGACGAGGTCCGCGTGGTCAGCGAAGGGGGGTATCTCGGCGCAGCGACACGGCGCGAGATCGACTACGCGCGAGAGATGCACAAGTTCGTCAGCTCCATGGATGCGGCACTCGCCCTGTGACCGATTTCGCCAGGGCCATCCAAAATCGACCGACTCTGAGGTGCGCCAGAAACGGGTTCTGGATGTTTCGAAACTCCTGGCGTCCGCATGGCCGTCAGGGCCTCGCGCGATGGAGCGCTGCGAGGTCCGCCCGGCTCAGGCCACGTTGGCCCACTGCCGCGACGGTGCGCGGCACTGTCCGCACCTCGCGAGGCGCCCGCATCTACTGACAGCGCAGCGGCCACCTCGACGCGATGACTCTGCGCTGCAGAGTGTTGACGGCGGTTTACTCTGCATGACAGAGTCCGATCCATGAGCGACGCCGATACGCTTCCCGCGTTCCTGGACTCACTGAGTCGCCGGGAGCGAGCCGCCCGCCACGCGGTCTTCATCCCCCTGTTGATCCACACGCTGGCGCTGGCCTTGGTGCTCGCGCTCGACGTCCTGTTCCTCATCCGTCTGGCGCACACGACGGAGACCGAGTGGTCCGGAGGCGGCTGGGCCGTTGTCGCGCACGATCGTCGAACGCTGCTTCCATTGCTCCCGCTCGCCGTCTACCTCGTGATCTGGGTCGTCGCACGCGTGCGCGCATGGCGCACGGGCGTCGGGCCTGGCCACGACGGTTGGGGAATCATGGCGATCATCTCGCTGGGCTTCCTGATCGTGTTCCCCTGGGGCCTTCTCGCTCTGTCGTTCCTCGGCGCCGTGTTCTTCCTCGGCCTTGGGCTGACGGTACTCGGGGCCCGCATGCGCGAGGCCTACCTCTGGGTCCCTGGCCTTGTCCTCATGGCAGTGGGGCCATTCGCCAACCTCGGCACCTTCGAGAACCATGCCCAGTTTCTCGGTCCGTGGCCGACACAGGTCGTCATGCTTGTCGTGATCCTCGGCCTCGCAGCAACAACCCTGATGGTCTGGCTGCGCGAAAGTCGTGCTCTCGCCGCCGCTCCTCCCGCGGTGCTGCCGTGACTGCCCAGGATGCACGCCACCCGTTGGCAGCTCTCGACGAGACGGTTCACCAACGCGCCCGCCTCGGGATCCTCGCGATCCTCAACGAGACAAAGGAGGCCGACTTCAGCCACCTGAAGCAGGCTCTCGGACTGACCGACGGGAATCTGGGGCGTCACCTCGAGGTCCTGGTCGAAGCGGGCCACGTGACGTTGCGTAAGCGTTCCGACGGACGCCGCAACCGCACCTGGGTGCGCATCACCGCACAGGGTCGGCGCGCGTTGAGGTCGGAAGTGGAACTGCTCCGCCAGCTCCTACTGACCACCGAACGTTAGGCGCCTTGTAGGCCTTCGACAACGGCCACCCTTGCCTCAAAACTGACCGATTCTGAGCCGCGCCAGAATCGGGTTCTGGATGCTTCAAAACCCGACGGGGGCGGCCATGGCGGCAGGGCGGACGGCAGCTCGGTGAGGCGCAGCTTGTGGTGAGATTGCGGTCATGTTCGTCCGCTTCCAGTCGCCACTCCCGGGCAAGCGCGGTGTACACACCGGCGTCTTCGGGCTCGCCAACCTCCTCGGACGTGCCGGGCACCTGACGCCCGCGGAACACGCGACGTGGCGGGCCGGGAACGACTGGTACAACGCGGCCTATCCGGATCCGATGGACACCGACCCCTCCGTCTACGACGAGACCGCGCACCCGCGCGCCACGGCGTGGTTCAAGGAGTCGGCTACCCACCTCCTGGATCGTGTGCCGCCATACCTCGCGATCCTCAGCGCGCACGGCGTGGAATGCGTCCGGATCGAGTCGGACGACCCGGGCCGCGTGATCTACGAGGACGACGTTCAGATCGTCGTCGTGCCCCACGACCCGACCGCGTCGACCTCGTTTCATCCCACAACCTGACGACAGCGGCCGGGCCGCCCGTGCGAGTATTCGGATCCACCGCGAGAGATGGGGACGAGCATGGACGCGAAGTACGAGCGGTGGGCCGCCGTGGGGACAGGAGCCGTGATCGTCGCTGTCATGGCCGGAACGTGGTTGATGTGCGAGAACGTCCTCGCATGGCGCGACACCTTCCGGCTTGAGGATCTCGCCTACGCGCGCAACCAGGTTGATGACTTCGAGGCGTACCGGTCCGGTGGTGTCTTCGAGTCCGGGACGGCGTGGGCCGCACTAGTCATCGCGCTGATCGCCATCGTGCTCGCCACCATGGCCGGGGTACGCGCCGGCAGATGGCGTCTCACGTTCGCAGCTGTCAGTGCTGCCTGCCTCATGGCCTTCGTGACCGCCGGCGCGGTGCTGCCCTTCGGCCCGTTGGTCCTCCTGGTCTCCGCGCTTCCTGCCACGGCCGCCGTGCGTACCTTGTCCCGGCCGGCGAACGAGCGCAGCCTCGCCGATACCGAGATGCGCGGCCTGTAGTTGCTGCTTCCGAGCCCCGGATCCGACGAACCGGGTGAATCCGTCGCCCGCGCCCGCAGCGTCCTTCCAGAACCGACCGATTCTGGAGCGCACCAGAATCGGGTTCTGGAGGTTTCGAAACTACCCCGCGACGCTCAGCACGACCTCGCGGGAACCGATCCCGGACCGCAGAGAGGCGGCTCTGCCGCCGGTGCGGTGTCTCGGGGGCCCTGGTCGAGCACGGTAGTGCTCAGGAGCACATTGCCCTGGCGGTCGGAGAGGCGGGTCTCGAGCAGCGCGCCGTTGGCCGGGTCGAGCAGGAGTTCCTCGCGACCGAGATCCGCGAAGTCGGCGCGGATCGCCGTGGCATCGCGCCCCGCGGAATCAGAGGTGCGACCGACCAACTCGACGTCGGGGAGCCCGGCGAGAACCTGCCACAACGCACGACGCAGCTCGGGGCGGGCGGGGCTGCCCTGGAGCAGGCTCACAGCCTGACTCCACACGTCCCAGTCGTGTCCGTGTCCACTCGCAGGGAGCCCGAGCGTGAGCCGCTCGGCCAGCGTTGCAGGATCGGTCGGCAGGTCGTCGAGCTCGTCCCACGTGTACTGCGGGTTCCCTCCGAATCCCGGCGCGCCGCCACCTTCGGCGGCGTCGGAGAGGTCGCGCACCCGCACGAGCGCAGGGTCGAGAAGCGACTCCCCGTGCTCCGCGGCGGCGAGAGCTGCGGACTCCTCGCTCTTGATGAGGAACGTGTCTCGCGACCGCCAGACCTCACGTTCGTATGGGCCGACCTCGTCGGTACCCATTCCCGAGTCGACCACCTGTTCGTGCACGTACCAGAACTCGCCGTCTCCAACGGTCTGCGTGGCGGCGCTGTCGGCCGCCTCGAGCAGCACGGCCTCGGCCGATGCTGGAGCCGTGCCGAGCACGCCGGCGGCGATGACGGCCGCGAGGGCCGTGCCAGCAGCGGCTGCTCGGGGCCACCAGCGTCGCCGCGATGTGGCGGGACTGCGCGTGGCCTCGGGGCGGGCCGTGATGCGTCCCAGCGTCGCCTCGGCGCGAGCCATTTCCGCGGTGCTCAACGGAGCGTTGGGCGCGGGGTTGGCGCCGGCAAGACGGCGCAGTGTCGGGTCTTCGGTCATCAGGTTCACGGCTGTGTTCCTTCCACGACGCCGGAGTTCGCTCCCCGGCCGGGCCACGGTGCAGGGTCGGCGTGAGGTTCGGGTTCGATGTCTGCGAGCAAGCGCTTGAGGCGCCGTCGCGCTCGAGACAAGCGCACCGAGAAGGCGGCACGCGTGCAGCCCAGGACTTGGGCGGCCTCGCGACCGGTGAGCCCGTCCCACGCGACCAGGGCCAGTGCCTCCCGGTCGGCCTCGCACAGGCGACTCCACGCGACGTGAAGGTCCACCGTCGCCGTCGCGAGAGCGATGGCGTCCTGTGGCAGCTCACGCTCGGCCCCGATGCGCAGCGCGAGGCGATTCCGCCGGCCGTGAGAGCGGCGGTCCTCGGCGACCACGTTGCGGGCAACACCGAACAGCCACGGACGTACCTCACTCGGCACGTCAGCCCATCGGCTCCACGCGATAGCGAAGACCTCGGCCACGAGATCTTCAGCGACGTCCCGATCGGTGCGCCGCTGCACGAACCTCAGCACATCCGGGTACAGCGCACGGAAGACCTCGCTGAACACGATGTCTGGGGGCGCCGTCACGGACTCATCCTCTGTCTCACACCCCTACATCGTTCCGGGGCGCCCAGGTGCAACACCGGTTCTTGTCGATTCTCGACAGCGCCGCGACGTGGCGCAGAACTGACCGTTTCTGACATGGCCCAAGGTGGCTCGCGACACGTGTGGCCTTGGCCGTTATGTGGCGGGGTTCTGTCGCCGCTTCGTGAGTTCCCTGATGATCGGGCGAATCGTCCCGTGGGTCGATCCCCAACTGACACAGCCTCGTTCGCACGCTTAGCGACTCCGGGCTGCGTAAAACCACTTCAGTCCTCGCTGTATAGTTCAGCGCATGCTGACCATTGCTTCTCGCCTGGACGTGATGAACCGGTTGGGCCGCGCGCTGGCCGACCCGACCAGGTCCCGGATCATCCTGACGCTGCTCGACCGGCCGGCCTACCCGGCAGAGCTGGCCCGCGATCTGGACCTCACACGCTCCAACGTGTCCAATCATCTGGCGTGCCTGCGCGACTGCGGCATCGTTGCTGCCGAACCCGAGGGCCGCAAGACGCGCTACGAGATCGCCGATCCCCACCTGACGCAGGCGCTGACCGCCCTGGTTGACGTCACCCTCGCGGTTGACGAGAACGCCCCGTGCATCGATCCTGCCTGCTCGGTGCACGGATGCGACGCAGCAGAGGCGGGCGCGTGATCCTGGCTGCGGTCCTGCAGGCAATCGGCCTGTTCATCGCGACCAACATCGACGACATCATCGTGCTCTCCTTGTTCTTCGCCCGCGGCGCGGGCCAACGCGGGACGACCACCCGCATCTTGGTCGGCCAGTACGTGGGGTTCGCCTGCATCCTCGGTGCCGCTGTGCTGGTGACTATCGGAGCCGGAGCATTCCTGCCCTCAGCAGCTATCCCGTACTTCGGGCTCATCCCCCTGGCCCTCGGTCTCTGGGCTGCATGGCAAGCCTGGCGCGGAGACGAGGACGACGATGACGCCAAGGTCACGGGCACGAAGGTCAGCGCGTGGACCGTCGCAGGAGTCACCTTCGCCAACGGCGGAGACAACATCGGCGTCTATGTCCCCGTCTTCCTCAGCGTGGAACCCATCGCAGTGGTCGCCTACTGCCTCGTCTTCCTCGCGCTCGTCGCGGTCCTGGTCGTAGTCGCCAAGTTCGTTGCCACCCGGCCGCCGATCGCTGAAGTCCTCGAGCGCTGGGAACACATCCTGTTCCCCATCGTCCTGATCGGCCTCGGCATCGTCATCCTCGTCAGCGGAGGAGCGTTCGGTCTCTGACGGAGCCAAAGCGAACGAGAGAGGTCGCCAGGCTCGACGCTCCGGTATAGGGATCCCTGTGCGGGTTCATGCTGCGCAGCAGGAGAGTTTGGTGATGTCGGTGGTGAAGGTTTGGGCGGTGAGTTTGAGGCCTTCGGCCATGGTCAGGTAGGGGCTCCAGAGGTTGGCGACCTGGTCGGTGGTCATGCCGGCCTCGAGGATGTAGACGCCGGCGGCGGCGAGGTCACCGGCGTCCTGGGCGAGGGCGGTGATGCCGATGATGCGGCCGGTGTCGGCGTCGGTGACGATCTTGATGAGCCCGCGGGTGTCACGGTTGACGATGGCGCGCGGGACGTGCGCCAGGGGCAGGACGCGGCTGTCGCAGCGGATCCCGGCAGTGCGGGCCTGCTGGTCGGTCATTCCGACGGAGGCCAGGGCGGGGCTGGTGAACACGACCCGGGGCAGGTGGCGGTAGTCGACCTCCCGGCCGGCTCCGGTGAGGGCGTTGTCGGCGACCAGGGCGCCGTGGGCCGCGGCGACGTACACGAACTGCGGGTGGGCGGTGACGTCACCCGCGGCCCAGATCCGCGGGTTCGTGGTGCGCAGGTGGCTGTCGATGATGACCTCGCCGCGCTTGCCGGCGCGCACGCCGATGGTGTCGAGGCCGAGCGTGCCGGTGACCGGGCGGCGGCCGGTGGCAACGAGGAGCTCGGCCGCGCGGAGCTCGTGTGAGCCGTCGGCGGTGGTGGCGGTGACCGTGACCTCGCCGGTGGCCGGGTCGCGGCGCACCGCGGTGGGCACCGCGCCGCGGATGATCTCGATGCCTTCGTCGGCGAGGATTTCTTCCAGGGCGGTGGCGGCCTCGGGTTCCTCGTGGGAGGCCAGCCGTGAGCGGACGAGCATGGTGACCTGGGCACCGAGGCGGGAGAAGAGCTGGGCCTGCTCCATGGCGACGTAGCCGCCGCCGATGACCAGCAGCGACTCCGGGACGTGGTCCAGCTCCATCGCGGTCGTCGAGGTCAGATAACCGGCCTCCTGCAGGCCGGGGACCGGCGGCGCCCAGGGCGTGGAGCCGGTAGCGATGAGGTGGTGCGCGGCCCGGACGGTTTCCGCCGTGCCGTCCGGGCCGGTCACGCGGAGTGCCGGCTCAGTCGGTGTGCCGACGAAGGTGGCCTCGCCGGGGTGGAGGGCCCACCCGTACTCGGCGGCCAGGGCCGCGTACTTCTCGCTGCGCAGCGATCCGACGAGCTTGTCCTTGCCGGCGACCATGGCGGGCATGTCGACCGGTGGGGCGTCGGGGAGTGGCAGACCGGGGAACCGGGCGGCGTCGAGTGTGACGTGGCGGGCCTCGGCGGCCGCGAGCAGGGCTTTGGAGGGCACACACCCGGTGTTCACGCAGGTACCGCCGATGGTGCCGCGCTCGATCATCACCACCCGCTTGCCCAGGGTGGTGGCGCGGATCGCGGCCGCGAACGCCGCCCCACCGGACCCGATCACTGCCAGGTCATACGACCTGCTCTTGTCCGTTGCCGTCATAAGTCCTCCCTTGTTGCCGCGCCTCAGGACCAGGATCGACCTTCCAGTGCACTGGAAGGTCAAGGCAGAATGAGTGGCATGCGGATCGGTGAGGTGGCTCAGGCGTCGGGCACGACAGCTAAGACCCTGCGGTACTACGAGGACGTCGGACTCCTCCCCGACCCCGACCGCAGCCCGGCGGGGTACCGGGACTACGGCCCCGAGGTGCTCGACCGGCTGCACTTCATCCGCCGGGGCCAAGCCGCCGGGCTGACCCTGGCCCAGATCGGCCAGGTGCTGGCCATCCGAGACCGGGGCCAGGCCCCCTGCCAGCACGTCACCGACCTGCTCGACACCCGCCTCGCGGTCATCGACCGGCAGCTCGCCGAGCTCGCGCAGCTACGCACCACGATCGCCATCCTGCGCGAGCACGCCACCACCGGCGACCCGGCCACATGCTCCCCCGAGGACGTCTGCCGCTACCTGTGACCCGCGAAGGTCACCGGCCCGTGGCACCATCGCGACATGGCCGATGACACCCAGCAACGATGCTCGTGCTGCGGCCGCCAGCGGCCACGAAGGTCGCTCCACGCACTCGGGAGCGAACCGGCCTACATCTGCCGAAGGTGCGCGCTCTGGGTCGCCCTTCGCATCGCTCGCGACTGAACGACTCCGCCCGCAACGCGGGCACGCCGCCGGCCGCGGCGAACATCGTCGGATGGTGCGCGAAGGAACCAAAGGGCGCGAATGACGACCAATCATCACGCCGCCAGCGCGATCGCGGGCGCCCGTTGCCGCACTCCTCATCCGACGGTCTGAGCTCCACCGCCTGGCAGCGGTCCGAAGCCTGGAGAGGGCATCGGAGCCGGACGGGACCCCCTAACGCTCAGTGGTCCGCCCTCGCAGCGGTTGCGGTCGGTCCAGTTGTCCGTCCCGTAGGAGGAACCCGCTGCGGAGGCGGTGCAGGTCATCGGCGGAAACCCACGCCCGAATGTTCGCAAGACCGCCCGAGAAGGGTTGTCCGGTGACGGTGCGTCATATGGGACGGCCTGTCGTCCCGTAAACGAACGATTCCGCTACAACGACGACGAGGGCTGCCGTACTCCTCAGGATGCTTGACACTTCGCGGTTCTCGATCCATAGCGTTTGTAACGAAACTCAGTGCCGGATTCTATGGCTCGATACTTCCCGTGCTGGATGAGTATCGCTACAGTCAACGCCATGGGGCATCTGCTGGGCTATGCGCGTGTGTCGACGACCGATCAAGACGCCGCACTGCAGATCGATGCGCTCACCGCCGCCGGGTGCTACCGGGTCTTCGTCGACACGATCTCGGGCTCCCTGGACCACCGGCCCGAGCTGGAGAAGCTGATGGACCAGCTGCGCCCGGGGGACACGCTGGTGGTGTGGCGGCTGGACCGGCTGGGTCGCTCAATCCGGCACCTCATCGACCAGCTGCAGATCCTGTCCGAGCGCGGCGTGGGGTTCCGCTCCCTGCAGGAGACGATCGACACCACCTCCTCGGGTGGGCGGCTGGTGTTCCATGTCTTCGCCGCGTTGGCCGAGTTCGAGCGCGACCTGATCCGTGAGCGCACCCACGCAGGACTGGCCGCCGCCCGGGCCCGTGGCCGCAAAGGCGGGCGACCGCCCGCCCTGTCGCCGGATCAGGTCAAGGCGGCGAGGCGGATGTATGAGCAGAACGAGATGACGGTGGCGCAGATCGGTGCGGTGCTGGGCGTCAGCCGCGCCACCATCTACCGTGCTCTGAACCGCAACAGCGCCCCAATGGTGCAACCAAGGCAGTCGAGAAGCGCCGTGTAGGTCATGGACGCGGCCGAGCGCTGGCAAATCCTCAGGCTTCATGTCGAGGACCAGATCCCGCTCGCCGCGCTGGCCCGGGACACCGGTGTCGGGCTGCGCACGCTGGAGCGCTGGCACGCCCGCTTCCGCACCGAGGGGTATACGGGTCTCGGAACGCGGAGGCGCGCTGATGCCGGTAGCCATCGCCTGCCCGCCGAGCTCGTGTCGTTGGTCGAAGGGCTGGCGTTGAGCAAGCCGCGCCCGGCGATCATCACGATCCACCGCAAGGTCAGTGCCATCTGCGAGGAGCAGGGGTGGCCGGTGCCCTCCTATGGCGTGGTGCGCGCGATCGTCGCCGACCTCGACCCGGGCATGGTCACCCTCGCCCTGGAAGGGCCGGCGTCATATCGCGACAAGTACGAGCTGGCGCTGCGCCGGCGTGCCGAGCACCCCAACGCGATGTGGCAGGCCGACCACACCATGCTCGACATCCTCGTGGTGGGCACCGACGGAAAACCTGCCCGGCCGTGGCTGACCGCGATCATCGATGACCACTCCCGGGCGATCTGCGGCTACACCGTCTTCCTCGGCGCACCCTCAGCGATGAACACGGCCTTGGCGCTGCGGCAGGCGATCTGGCACAAGACCGACCTCGCCTGGCCGATGTGCGGCATCCCCGACGTGCTCTACGTCGACCACGGCAGCGACTTCATCAGCCACCAGCTCACCGCCACCGCCGTAGATCTGCACATCCGGCTGGTCCACTCCACCGTCGCTCGCCCGCAGGGCCGCGGGAAGGTCGAGAGGTTCTTCGGCACCGTCAACACCGAGCTCCTGGCAGATCTCGCCGGACACATCACCAGGGGGCACCCCTGGCCCACGCCGAAGCTGTCACTGGCAGAGCTCGACACCGCCCTGGAATCGTTCGTCACCACTTACAACGACCGGCCCCACAGCGAGATCGGCACCTCACCACGCGCTGCGTGGATCGGGGACGGTTGGCTGCCGCGCATGCCCGAGAGCCTCGAGGACCTCGACGGGCTGCTGCTGACCGTGGCCAAGACCAGGATCGTGCGCCGCGACGGCATCCGCTTCCAGGGCCTGCGCTACATCTCCCCGACCCTGGCCGGCTACGTCGGCCGATCGGTCCTCATCCGCTACGACCCCAGGGACATCACCGAGATCCGCGTCTTCGACCACGAGGAGTTCATCTGCAAGGCCGTCAACCAGGACCACCACGGCCAGAAGGTCAGCCTCAAAGAGATTCAAGCCGCCCGCAACGCCCGCCGCCGCGCCCTCCGCGAAGGAATCAACGAACGCATCGCCGTCGTGGCCACCCACACCTCCCCGACCCCACCGGCCAAGGCGCCGCCGGCGCCGCGACGGAAGTTGAAGGTCTACAAGGAGGACCTGAGGTGAACCAGCGCTTCATCGTGACCAAGGAACACCGCCGCTTCACCGAGTTCGCCAACGCCGTACGCCGCGGCCACACCATCGGCCTGTGCTTCGGGCCCGCCGGCGTGGGCAAGACCCTGTCCGCGCGCCGCTACGCCCGCTGGGACCAAACCAACGACCTGCTGACCGATTGGGGCCCTCGCACCGAGGATGACGCGAATGTCTACGCCGCGCTGGCCAAGAGCCGAACCGTGCTCTACACCCCCAGCGTCCTGACCACCCCACGGACCTTGCAGGAGGAGCTCCACGAGGTCGTCACCCGCACCAACATCTGCATCGAGCAGCACCTGCACCCCGTCGGGCAGGGCCCGATAGTGACGTCACGCAAGCGACACTTCGAGAACTACGTGCAACTGATCATCGTCGATGAGTCCGAACGACTCCGCGCCACGGCTCTGGAACTCCTGCGCGACCGCTACGACCGCGACAACATCGCCCTCATCCTCATCGGCATGCCCGGCCTGGAGAAACAGTTCAGCCACTACCCACAGTTCTACAGCCGCGTCGGATTCGCCCACCAATACCGACCGCTCGGCAATGACGAACTGCTCTTCGTCCTGCAACGGCACTGGGTCACCCTCGGCAAGACGCTCGACCCCGCGGACTTCACCGACGCCCAAGCCATCGCCGCCATCGCCCGCATCACTCGCGGGAACTTCCGGCTCCTGGAACGCCTCTTCCCCCAGGTCGAGCGCATCCTGAAGATCAACGAGCTCGACACCATCACCGACGACGTCATCGAAGCCGCCGCCAGCACCCTGGTCATCGGCGTCAGCTAACTGACCGCCACATACCACCCACAGAACCCCGCCAGCTAACGGTGCAGACCACACGACACGCCGCGACACGCCGGGTCAAAACCTGGTGTCAAAACCCGGATGTGTCAGAACCTGTGGTCGCACGTTTTCGCTACCGTTCCGGGCATGGCGATCACGTTCGGGTACGCGCGGGTCTCGACCGCGACCCAGGTCCTCGACGCGCAGCTCGACGCACTGCGCGTTGCCGGCGTTGACGGACGGCATGTACGGGTCGAGATGGCGTCTGGCCGCCGCCAGGACCGGCCGGTGCTCGCTGGGCTGTTGGCGGAGCTGGGGGACGGGGACACCCTGGTCGTGGCGAAACTGGACCGCCTCGGGCGGTCGATGCCGCACCTGGTCGGTCTCGTCGACGAGCTCGAACGTCGTGGCGTCGGTCTGCGGTCCCTGTCCGAGCAGATCGATACCGCGAGCCCGGCGGGCCGGTTCATGGTCCACATGCTTGCCGCGCTCGCGCAGATGGAGGCCGATCTCATCCGGGAACGCACCAATGAAGGACTAGCTGCCGCGCGTGCTCGTGGCAGGATCGGCGGCCGTCCGTCGGTCATGAGCCCCGACCGCACGTCCTCGGCCCGAGAGCTGCTGGCGGGAGGGAAGTCAGTAGCCGCGGTCGCAGCGGTGCTGGGGGTGTCGACTTCAACCGTGCGACGGCATGCTGTCGTCAGCATCGGAGCGGGCGGCGAGACTGGTTAGCACGAGTTGCAGCGCGTTGCGACGAGGCGCTGTCTGTCCTACTGCTGCGAGCCGGCCCCCCACCGGTCGGAGTCGCGGATCCGCTTGATGTTTAGTGTTTCGAGGTAGCGACCGGGGTGGTCGTGGTCGGGGCCTTCTTCAAGGTCGTGGACGAGGTATGCCACGGAGGTCTCGAAGTCGGTGACCTCGCGCCCGGCGGGGATCGGAATCGTTCCATGCCCTCCGTCGATCCGGCAGAGCTCTACCCGGTCGATCAGTGCGTTGTTCCAGAAGAAGTCCACCCAGAACGGCCGGACGCTGGGGTTGACAAAGCCTTCGGCCCAGTCGAAATGGAGCTCGTTGCGCTCCTCTCGGCTGTAGACGTTCATGCCCCACGACATGGTGAGGTTGGGCTCCTCGCGGCAGACCGCGTGGCTGTGGTGCTCATCGCTGATGTTGCTGAACGCGCCGCTGGGGCCGCTACCGAAGTCCCACCGGTAGTGGAACGACGGTCCGGCGATCCTGATCCTGTACCAGGCGTCAGCCGTGCGGTCAGCGATGAGTTCGTGCTGGATCTTGAACAAGTCCACCGCAGCCTCCTGCATGAGAGTTTCACCCTGACGGTAGGACGAGCGACTGACAGCCGTGCACTGTCGCCGGCCGTCGCGTCAAGCGTGGCTCCGTCTACCACCGCCAGCCTGCTGCACAGACGTGAGGCCAGGCGAGCGCGTCGCGCGGCGATGGGTCGCCGCGTCCACACTCAGGACTGCCACGTCTTAGCATCCTTACTCGACTTTATCTGATTCCAATAAAGCGTGGTAAGGATGCTAATTTGGTGCGATGGACCCGGTGGCAAACCCCTACACGCCGAACGCGGGCGCGCGCCCTGATGCGCTCGTCGGACGCGACGACCAGCTTGAGACGTTCGACGTCCTGCTGCGCCGCATCGCCCGCGGGCGGTCTGAGCAGTCGATGATCATCACGGGCCTTCGAGGCGTTGGAAAGACGGTCCTACTCGGGAAGTTCCGCGAGAAGGCCCAGGCGCAGGACTGGAGCGTGCTCGACTACGAGGTCGTGAAGCACGACGACCAAGCTTTCCGGATGGACGTCGCGCTCAGGCTGCGCACCGCACTCCTCGAACTCGCGCCTCGAGTCCGGTGGACGGACCGGTTCCGACGGGCAGCCGCCGCGCTGTCGTCGTTCACGGTCAGTGTCGATGCGACAGGCCAGTTCCAAGCAGGCCTTAATGTCGACGCCATCGAAGGTCTCGGCGATCACGGTGACCTGTCGATGGACCTGACTGACGTCTTGGTCGAGCTCGGCGAAGCGGCAAAGGACAAGGGAAGTGGCGTCGTCCTGCTGCTTGACGAGGTCCAGTTCCTCAGCCGGGCCCAACTCGAGGCACTGATCATTGCCCTGCACAAGACCGTTCAGCGACGGCTGCCGATCACCCTCGTCGGGGCCGGCCTGCCGCAGATCGCAGAGCTGGCGGGGGACGCCAAGTCGTACGCCGAGCGACTCTTCAAGTTCCCACAGATCGGCGACCTTTCCGCCGAAGACGCTCGACGCGCCCTGGCCGAGCCCGCCGATGCAGAGGGCGCAGCGTTCGACGCAGATGCCCTCGACCTGGCAGTGGAAGTGACCGGCGGCTACCCGTACTTCCTGCAGGAACTCGGGTACGCCATCTGGGGTGTAGCGCCGACTAGCCCGATCACCCGCACGGACGTCGAGGACGCCGTCGACCTGTATCAAGCGAAGCTCGATTCCTCGTTCTTCCGGGTACGGCTCGACCGCGCCACTGAGCTGCAGACTGCCTACCTTCGGGCGATGGCCGAGCTCGGCCCCGAGCCTCAGAAGGCCGCCGACGTCGCCGCCGTCTTGGGACGCGAGTCCACTCAACTCGGCCCTACCCGTGCCGAGCTCATCGACATGGGCCTGCTCTACACGCCGCAGCACGGCTACGCCGCGTTCACGGTTCCACACTTCGACAAGTTCATGCTGCGCGTCCTGCCTGACCTTGTGATCCCGCCTCGCCGCCAGCGACGGGCTCGGTCCACCGGTAGCAAGCAGTAGCGGAGCCGGAGTTGAGTCCCAGATAGTGGTGTGGCGCGGTCGCCAGGGCTGTGACGGCCGGTTGAGCCCCTCAGGCCGGCCCGCGAACGGCCGCAGCGTCGACGATCTCCGCGACCACGACGTCGTAGTCGGTGGTGTCGGCGAGGCGCTTGGTGAGGTGTCCTGTCGCCTGCGCAAGAACCGCGGGAGAAGCACCTCGGATCGCCGCGGCGATATGCCGCAGGCCCGCTAGGGCGCCTTCGACGTGCTCGAGGTCGTACCCGGTCAGGGTGACATCAATCGCGGCTTGGATGATCGGCCGAGCGTCGTTGACGAGCGCTCCACGGAGCTGGGTGCGCCGGCCGGCCCGCACGAGGTCTGCGGGGTCGGTTCCGGGCTCGAGGGCGGCCGCGCGCACGGTCGCAGTCTCCTCGGTGGTCAGGAGGTTCCAGAGTCGGCATACGGCGCCCTGTCCGGCAGTGTCGGCGTCGGTCGCACTGATGAGCCGGCCCACGGCGGCGGAGTCGATGTCGCGCAGCTGCTGCAGGTGGCCCGCGGTGATGGCTGTCCCGCACAGGCCGAGGGGTACGAGGTCGTTGCCGGCGCGTCGTACGGCTTCGGCGTCGAGGGCGCCCTCGACGAGCACGGGGATGCCGCCTCGGGCGATCCGGGCCGCGGCGTCGGCGTCGAGCCCGTACAGGACGTGGGACTTGTCGTAGGCCGGGGTGCTGGTGGTGTTGAGGTACTTCGGCGGCGCGTCGGGGTCGTCGTCGGTGGCGGGGTTGCGCCGCGCGGTGAATCCGATGATGCGGTCGCTGGTGTCGCGGATGGGCAGGACCAGGCGGTCGCGGAACGCGTCGCCCACTCCCCCGTTCTTGGCCTCGAGGGCGAGGCCGGCGTCCAGGAGCTCGGTGTCGGTGAACCCGCGCCGGCGCAGCGTGGGCACGAGTCGCGCCCAGCCGGCGGGCGCCTGGCCGGCCACGGTGCCGCGCAGGCCGCGGGAGGCGAGGTATCCGGTAACCCACTCCCCCGACTGGGTGGCGTGCCAGCGCCAGTAGTCCCAGGCGGCGGCGTTCACGGCGACGATGCGCTCCGCGGTGGTGGTCATGGTCTCCTCCTCCCCTGCTGCTCGGTCACGCGGCCGCGGCCGCGACGCGGTTGATCTGGTCGGGTCGAAAGCCGCACCAGTGATCCTGCCCGGTGCCGTCCTCGACGACGACCACGGGTGCCTCGGAGTACCCGAGCTCCTCGGTGACGTACTCGCGCGCGGCGGGGTTCTCGGCCAGCTCGACGACGTCGACGTGCACGCCCTTGGCCTCGAGCTTGTCCTTGGTCATCTTGCAGCGCATGCACGCCGGCCCGGTGCTGTAGACGGTCACGCTGAGCATGACGCCCTCCTCGCTCACTCGGTGGGATCGTTCCTGATAGCGGAGCCAGGGCCGCCGTGAGCGGCCGGCGTGTCAACCCGCAGGGCGGCGGGGGAAGAAGTTCTCGGTCGAGATAAGGAGCGCAGCGACGCGGCCGCGAAACTTCTGGCGGAGCCGGTGGGCCACGCGGTATTGGTGGCCCACTTGCACGCCGGGCGCGGCGGCCATGATGGAGCGGCAGGAACGAGCCCCATGGTCGGGCGCAGCCCGCGCATACCTCGCCGCCCCGCAGGCGTCACCTCGACGTCGTGCCCGGCCGTGCGCAGCGCGGCCGCGGTGGCGAGGCGACACGGTCGTCGGCAAGCGCTTCCCCGTTGAATCGATACATGACAGACTCGGGTCATGCGACGACGCACGACACCGGAGTCCACCCCGACCCCCCGCCCCTGGAACGCCGGCCTCGACGGCCTCGGCTTCGGCGGCGACTACAACCCTGAGCAGTGGCCGCAGGACGTGCGCCTCGAGGACCTCGAGCTCATGCGCGAGGCGGGCGTCACGATCCTCAGCGTGGCGATCTTCTCCTGGGCCACGATCGAGCCGCGCGAGGGTGAGCTCGACTGGGGCTGGCTCGACGAGACGATGGACCGGCTGCACTCCGCCGGCATACAGGTCGCGCTCGCCACCGCCACCGCGTCGCCGCCGCCGTGGCTCACCCGCCAGCACCCCGAGATCCTCCCCCGGCTGGCCGACGGCACCGTGCTGCAGCAGGGCGGCCGCCAGGCCTACGCCGTCACCCACCCCGTGCACCGCGACTACGCGCTGCGCATGACCACCCGCATCGCCGAGCGCTACCGCGACCACCCGGCGCTCGCCGTCTGGCACGTGGACAACGAGATCGGCTGCCACGTGTCGCGCGACTACTCGGACTCCGCCGCGGCGGCGTTCCGCGACTGGCTCCGCGCGCGCTACGGCACCGTCGACGCCCTCAACGAGGCGTGGGGCACGGCCTTCTGGTCGCAGCGCTACGGGTCGTTCGACGACGTGCTGCCGCCGCTGGTCGCGCCGACGTTCGCCAACCCGACGCAGCAGCTCGACTTCCACCGGTTCTCCTCCGACGCGCTGCTCGACTACTACCTCGACCTGCGCGACACGCTGCGGGAGATCACGCCCGACGTGCCCGTCACGACCAACCTCATGGCGACGGCGCACTGCCGTGGCATGGACTATTTCTCGTGGGCGCCGGAGCTCGACGTCGTCGCGAACGACCACTACACGTACCCCGCGGACCCCGAGCGGCATGTGGACCTCGCGTTCTCCGCCGACCTCACGCGGGGCGTCGCGGGCGGCGCGCCGTGGATCCTCATGGAGCACTCGACGTCGGCCGTGAACTGGCAGCCGCGCAACACGCCCAAGGCCCCGGGCGAGATGCTGCGCAACTCGCTGCAGCACGTGGCCCGCGGCGCGGACGCGGTGATGTTCTTCCAGTGGCGCCAGTCGAAGGCCGGCGCCGAGAAGTACCACTCGGCGATGGTGCCCCACGCCGGCCGGGACTCCGACGTCTGGCGCGACGTCGTGACGCTCGGCCGCGCGCTGCGGGCGCTGGGCGAGGTGCGCGGCTCGCGGGTGCGGTCGCGCGCGGCCGTCGTCGTCGACTACCCGTCGTGGTGGGGGTCGGAGCTCGACTCGCACCCCACGCAGGACCTGCGCTACATGGACCAGGTCCAGGCCTGGTACCGGTCGCTGTGGCGGCTCGGCGTCACGACCGACCTCGTGCCGCCGGACGCCGACCTCGACGGCTACGACCTGGTCGTGCTGCCCACGACGTACGTCGTCACGGACGCCGACGCCGCGAACGTGGCCGCCGCCGCCGAGCGCGGGGCGACCGTCGTCGTCACCTACTTCTCCGGCATCGTCGACGAGCACGACCACGTGCGCCTCGGCGGCTACCCGGGCGCGTTCCGCGACCTGCTCGGCGTGCGCACCGAGGAGTTCCACCCGCTGCAGCAGCCCGAGTCGGTCCGCGTGGTCGGCAAGGCCGTCGGGGGCGAGGCCACGGCCGACCTGTGGACCGAGAAGACGCACGTCGCCGACGGCACCGAGGTGGTCGCGTCGTACGACGACGGCGCTCTCGCCGGGCGCCCGGCGGTCACCCGGCGCGAGGTCGGGGCGGGGCGGGCTTGGTACGTCGCGACGAGGCTCGACGACGCAGGCCTGGGCGCGCTCGCCGAGCGGCTGGTGGCCGAGGCCGGCGTGGGGCCGGACGTCGTCGCGCCGGCGGGCGTGGAGGTCGTGCGGCGGTGGGCCGACGACGGCGCGACCGGTGCCGCGACATCGTGGCTCTTCGCCATCAACCACACGGACGCCGACGCGACGCTCGGCACGGCGGACGCCCCGGTGGCCGGCACGGAGCTGCTGAGCGGCGACACCGTCGAGGGCAGCCTCACCGTGCCCGCCGGCGCCGTGCGCGTGGTGCGGGTCGACGGATGACGGACCCGGACCCGCGCCTGCCCGGTGTCGGGCCGGTGGGGCCGTACGCGTTCGTGTTCTGGAACGACGACCTGGACGACGCCGGCGTGGTCGCGCAGCTCCAGGAGATCTCGGAGGCGGGGTTCGTCGGCGTGACCCTGAGCGCGCGCGTCGGGCTGAGCCGGCGGGTGGGTTACCTGACGGACGAGTTCCTGCGGCTCGTGCGCGTCGCGGTCGACGAGTGCGCCCGGCTGGGGCTGGCGGTGATGCTCTACGACGAGGCGTCGTACCCGTCCGGCTCCGCCAACGGCGCCGTCGTGGCGCGTGACCCGGCGTCCGCCGCCCGGTGCCTGGTGGCGGTGACGCATGACGTCGAGGTGCCGGCCGGCGCGCCGAGCGACGATCCCGCGGACGCCGGGTACTGGCGCCCCGCGCTGGGCCGCGACCTCGACGCGCGGCTGCTCGCCGTCGTCGGACGACGGTCGGACGGCGCGGGCGGCGTCGTCGGCGACGACGCCGTGTTGCTGCCGGTGCGCGCGCCGGGGTTGGTGCGGCTGGACCTGCCGCCCGGCGCGTGGCGCGTCACGGCGGTGTTCGACGCGGCCAGCGGGGGCACGATCCGCGGGGCGCACGCGGAGCAGGACGACGGGTCGGCGCTCGCGCCGCCCGCGGCGGACCTGCTGAACCCGGACGCCGTCGCGGCGTTCCTGGAGCTGACGCACGACGCCTACGCCGCCGCGCTCGGGGAGCACCTGGGCACGACGGTGGTCGCGATGTTCACCGACGAGCCGTTCCTGCTGGGCCGCGGGCACCGGCCGCTCGCCCGCCCGTACACGCCGGGGCTGGAGGCGGAGGTCGCCGCCGCCCTGGAGGTCGACGTCGCCGACGTGCTGCGCCGGCTGCCGGAGCTGTGGGACGGCGAGGGCACGCGCCCAGGCGGCACGGACCCCGACGCCACGGGGTTCGTGCGTGACTGGGACGACGCCGTCCGGGCGCGGCTGCACCGCGTGTACTACGACGCGCAGGCCGCGTGGTGCGCCGCGCACGGCCTCGCGCTGACCGGGCACCCGGCCGAGCCGGACGACCTGGCCACCGCCGCGCGGCTGCACTGGCCCGGGCAGGACACGGTGTGGCGCTGGGTGCTGCCCGGCGTCGATGCCGCGACCAGCGGCATCGACGGCCCCGAGAGCACGGCGCCGAAGGTCGCGGCGAGCGCCGCCAGGGCCCGCGGCGGGGTGCCGGCGGTGACCGAGGTGCTCGGTGCGTACGGCTGGCGTCTCAGCCTCGACGAGGCGCGCTGGCTGCTGGACTGGTACCTGTCGCGCGGGGTGACGACGCCCGTGCTGCACGCGTTCTTCTCCTCCGTGCGCGGCGGGCGGGCGTTCGAGAGCGAGCCCGACCTGGGCCGGTGGAACTCCTGGTGGCCGCACCTGCCGCCGCTGGTCGGGTACGTGCGGCGGGTGGCGCAGCTGCTCGACGGCGCGCCCCCGGTCTGGCCGGTCGGCCTGCTGAGCCGCCCCGACGCCGCGCCGTCGGGCCCGGTGGTGCGTGCGTTGCTGGAGGCGCAGGTCGACTTCGGGTACGTGGACCGCGACGACGAGCGCGCGGCCGCGGGGTACGTCGTCCTGCTCGACCCGGACGACGTACCCGACGCCGCCGCGCTCGACGTCGTCAGGCTGAAGGAGCAGCTGCGCGCGGCGGGCGCCCCGGTGGTGGACGCCGAGCCCGCCGCGCCCGACCTGCGGGCCGTGGTGCTCTCCGACGGAGCGGGGTACGTCGCCTTCCACGAGGGAGAGGCGCCGATCCGCACCTGGCTGCGGCTGCCGTCCGTCCCCGACGACGCGTGCTGGTGGGACCCTTTCACCGACACCCGGCACGCCGTCGAGCGCGACGACCACGGCCGCGTGCTCCTGGAGCTGGAGCGCCGCCGCACCCTGGCTCTGGTCCCGGCCGTCGGGCACCCCGTCGCCCCGGTCGGCCCGGCGGCGGGGCACCGCCTCGAGGTCACCGGCTGGCGCGGCACGGTCGAGCGCGTGCTCGGCGACCCGGACGCGTTCGCGGACGACCCGCCCGCCGTCGTGCCCGCGCACGTGGGGCTCGGCGACTGGACCCGGGTTCCCGGCCTGCGCCGGCTCTCCGGGTCCGTGCGCTACTCGGCCGAGGTGGACGTGCCGGACGGCGCGGGCGCCGCACGACTGGAGCTCGGCGTCGTGGGCGAGGCCGCGACGGTCAGCGTGGACGGCGTCGTCGTCGGGCACGCGCCGTCCGCACCGTACGTCGTGGACCTCGGCGTGCTCGCCCCGGGCACCCGCACCCTCGACGTGCTGGTGAGCAACAGCGCCGCGAACTACTACGAGGGCGACCGGCGCCCGTCGGGTCTCGTGGGACCGGTCGCGCTGACCTGGTGATCCCCCGCTCGCCACAATTCTCTGGCGGCGCGGGGCGGTGGTGCGTAGGGTGCAGCGCGATGGGAACTCTGTGAGCACACCGACGCCGACGCGTCGAGCAGGTCGGACGACACTGCTCCGCGTCGGCGTTCGCACGCCCGCCGTCCTCCACGACCGCCGACGCCGGCGACGGAAGGAGTCCCGCCCGTGGACCCGTCACAGCTCACCCTCACCGACATCACCCTGCGCTACGCCGACCGCGTGGTGCTCGACCGCCTGTCCCTGACCGTCTCGCCGGGCGAGCGCGTCGGCGTCGTCGGCGACAACGGCTCCGGCAAGTCCACCCTGCTGGCCGTCGTCGCCGGCCTTCTGGAGCCGCAGAACGGCACGCGCGTCGTGCGTGCCCCGGGCGGGCTCGGACACCTGCCGCAGACGCTCGACCTCCCGCCCAGCAGCACCGTCGCTCAGGCGATCGACGTCGTGCTGGCGGACGTGCGCGCGCTGGCGGCGGAGGTCGCCGCGCTCGAGGACCGGCTCGGTACGCTCGGCGGTGCCGCCCTGGACGACGCGCTGCGGCGGTACGCGGAGCTCACCGCGCGCTTCGACGCCCGCGACGGCC